>JBJMLD010000197.1:0-12248 GCA_045805545.1 Solirubrobacteraceae bacterium
GGCTCGCCCTCGATCACGCGATCGGCCAGCAAGCGGCGCGTCACGCGGGCGCTGTGGGCACTCGCCGACACCCAGGCCGGGGTGAACACGCCGATGAGCAGGAACGCGAAGCCGGCGACGAACAGCGGCGCGGTGTTGAACGTGAACGCCGCCAGGGTGAGCAGGAGGCCGGCGGCGGCGACTCCAGCTGCCCGCGGCAGCCGTTTCATAGCGCTCGTACGGAGGAGATCGCGTCGGCGACCACGTCCCGCGCGGCCGCGCGCGGATATTCCGGCGCCATGACGATCCGGTGCGTGAGGACCGGATCGGCCAGCGCCTGCACGTCGTCGGGGAGGGCGTGGTCGCGGCCGTGCATCATCGCGTGGGCCTTGGCCGCCCGCAGCAGCATCAGGCCGGCGCGTGGGCTCGCGCCGAGGTCGACGCGCGGGTCCTCCCGCGTGCGCCACAGCAGCCGGACCACGTAGTCGCGCAGCGGCTCGGCGGCGCGCACGCGGGCGGCGGCGTCCTGGGCGGCGAGGATCTCGGCCGCCGACGTCACCGGGGTCAGGGCCAGCACCTTGTCGCCCGCCTCGTGGTCGGCCAGCATCCCCGCCTCGGCGTGGCGGTCGGGATAGCCGAGCGACACGCGGACCATGAAGCGGTCGACCTGGGCCTCGGGAAGCGGGTAGGTGCCCTCGTACTCGATCGGGTTCTGCGTAGCGAGAACGAGGAATGGCAGGGCCAGCTCGTGGGTGAGGACATCGACGGTGACGCAGCGCTCCTGCATGCACTCGAGCAGTCCCGACTGCGTCTTGGGCGAGGCGCGGTTGATCTCGTCGACGAGCACGATGTTGGCGAACACCGGCCCAGGTCGGAACTCGAAGCGCTGCTCGCGCTGGTCGTAGACGTTGGTCCCGACGACGTCGGCCGGCAGCAGATCCGACGTGCACTGCACGCGCGCGAACTGGCAGTCGATCGAGCGGGCCAGCGCGCGGGCCAGCGCGGTCTTGCCGACGCCCGGGTAATCCTCGACCAGCACGTGGCCCTCGGCCAGCAACGCCACGATCACGTGCTCGAGCGTCTCCCGTCGGATCTGCACCGCGCGCGTGACGTTCTCGGCCAGGCGTCGCGCGACGGCGGCGTGTACGTCAGGCGCCTGCGGCGCTATGCGCGCCGGTTCTGACGGCTCCATCCGATCCCTCCCTCCTGATCCGTTCCACTTCGTCGAGGACCGCGCGCGCGACCTGATCCTTCCGCGCCCGGGCCACCTGCCGCTCACCGCCGTCCGCCGAGAGGATCGTGACCTCGTTCTCGGTGGCGTCGAAACCGATGCCGGCGGTGGAGATGTCATTGACCACGACGGCATCGAGCCGTTTACGCTCGAGCTTGCGTCGTCCGTACCCGACCGCGCCCTCGCCGTGCTCGGCGGCAAACCCAACCAGCACCTGTCCGGGGTGGCGGCGCTCGGCGAGTCCGCTCAGGACGTCGTCGGTCGGCTCGAGCTCGAGCGCCGGCGTGCCCTGGTCCTTCTTCAGCTTGGTCGCGGCGGCGCGGGCGGGCCGGAAGTCGGCCACGGCGGCGGCCATCAGCAGCACGTCGGTCTCGGCGAACGCGGCGGCGCAGGCCTCCCCCACCTCGGCCGCCGTCATGACCTGAGTGACACGCACGCCTAGTGGGTCTGGCAGCGTGACGTTGGCCGCGATCACCGTCACCCTGGCGCCGCGCCGGGCCGCCTCGATGGCCAGGGCGTAGCCCATCCGCCCCGAGGAGCGGTTGCCGATGAAGCGAACGCTGTCGATCGGCTCACGCGTACCGCCGGCCGTGACGAGCACGCGCAGGCCCTTCAGCGTCGGCGCGGTCAGGAGCGACTCGACCGCCTCGAGCAGCTCAGCCGGCTCGGCCAGACGGCCGATTCCGCGCTCGCCGTGGGAGGCCAGCTCGCCCTCGCCGGGTGGGATGACCGTGACGCCGCGGCCCTCGAGCTGTTGCAGGTTGGCCTGGGTCGCCGGGTGCAGGTACATGCGGTTGTTCATCGCCGGGGCCACGGCGAGCGGGCAGGCGGCGGCGAGCGCCGCCGTCGTCAGCAGGTTGTCGGCGTGACCGTGGGCGAGCTTGGCCAGCGTGTTGGCGCTGGCCGGCGCGGTCAGGAACAGCTCGGCTCGCTCGACCAGGGCCAGATGACTGATCGGCGCCCGCTCCGGCAGCGGCTCGCCGGGATATGAGCCGCGCGCCGGGTCGGCCTCGAACTCGCTGACGAGCACCGGAGCGCCGGTGATGCCCTCGAACGAGGCCCGGCCGACGAAGCGCTCACTTGTCGGCGTCTGGATCACGCGCACGCTGTGGCCGGCCTTGATGGCCAGGCGTGCGACTTCGAGCGCCTTATAGGCCGCGATCCCGCCGCTCACACCGAGGAGCAACCGGGCCATCGCGTGCCTATTCCTCTCGGAGTTCCTAGCGGTAGTGGTACTTGAGCTTGCCCTGGGCGACTTCCTCCAGGGCGATGGTCAAGTAGTTCTTCGACCGGGTGTCGACCATCGGCGGCGGGAACTCGTCGAACGTGCCCTCGCCGAGGTTGTGGTAGTACGAGTTGATCTGACGCGCGCGCTTGGCAGCGACGATCACGCTCGCGTAGTCGGAGTCGACGTTCTCGAGCAGCTTGTCGATACGGGGGGAAATCAAGTCTCTGCAGTCCTTTCAGGGGTTGGCCACAGAGGTTACCGCCCGCCCGAGGGCGGAGCTGCAGCCTGGCCGTCGCCCAGTGCGGAGCGCACGATCCGCTCCAGCTCGCCGGTCGCCTCCTCGAGGCGGTCGTTCACGACTACGTGGGCGAACTCGGGCTGGGCCTCGAGCTCGCGCTGCGCGGTCCGCATGCGAGCTTCGACCTGTTCCGCCGAGTCCGTGCCGCGACCCACCAGGCGAGCTCGAAGCGCCTCGGGCGAAGGCGGCGCGATGAACACGGCGATTGCCTCGGGCATCGCCTGGCGGACCTGGCGGGCCCCCTGCACCTCGATCTCGAGCACGATCGGGACGCCCTCACGCAAGCGCCGCTCGAGCTCGGAGCGCAGGGTCCCGTAGCGGTTGCCGGAGTACTCGGCGTGCTCGACGAAGTCACCGGCCTGCACACGCCGCTCGAACTCCTCGGGCGTGAGGAAGTGGTAGTCGATCCCGTCGCGCTCGCCCGGGCGCGGGCTACGCGTGGTGGCCGAGACGGAGAGCCGAAGCTCGGGCACCCGCTCGAGCAGTCCGCGGATGAGGGTCCCCTTCCCCACCCCAGACGGACCGGTGATGACAAACACCTCGGCCACTATCCGGGATGGGGTCTGGGTACGCTTCCGACCGCTAGCGGCGGCGCATGAACGCGACCAACTCGGCCCGTTGGCGCTCCGAGAGCCCACCGATCGTCTTCGACGGTGAGATCCGGCACTGCGTGAGGATCTTGTTGACCTTCACGCGCCCGTACTTGGGAACTGCGAGCAGCAGGTCAAAGACCTTGGCTGTCTCGAGGTATTCCGGGGGCTTGAGCAGCAGTTCATGAATCGGCTGTCGCCCTGCCTTGAGGTCACGCTTCAGCTGCGCTCGCCGGCTGCGGATATTGTTGGCGCGCTGAAGCGCCTCCATACGCTGCACGAGCGAGCGCTCCGGCGCAGCGATGGGCTTTGGGGGTGATTCGCTGACCGGCGGCATGGGCGGCGACTATACATCTTGGGGACGGCCGATCAAGGCTAATCCGGCCAATTCGGCTCAGCCTCAAGCTGAGGTAGAGCACTGTCGAGGATGGTTACGGGAATGACCCCTGTTTGCAGGGGGTTTTATGTGCTGTTAGCAACTATTGCCCCGGAAACCCGCAGTTTGCGAGAACGTCGCCTCGCGAGCGTCAGGTTTGGGACCGTCTGCGAGCAGTTCTGCTAGCTCGCGCGCGACCCGATTACCAGCGCTCGGGTCGCGGAAGCTCTCGGTGCCGACCGCAACCATACTTGCGCCAGCGCGAATCAGATCGAGCGCGTCGCGGCCGCTCTGCACGCCTCCCATTCCGATGATCGGGATCTCGACGGCGGCGCGCACGGCGTGCACCTGGGCGAGCGCCACGGTGCGCACCGCCGGACCCGACACGCCGCCGGTGCCCGCCCCCAGCCACGGCTCTCCGCTGCGGGGGTCGAAGGCCATCCCGCGGATCGTGTTGATAAGCGACACCGCGCTGGCGCCCGCAGCCTGCGCCGCGGCGGCGACGGCCGCCACGTCGCTCGCGTTCGGAGTGAGCTTGACGATCAGCGGCTTTTCGGTCAGCGGGCGCACGCGCTGGAGCAGCGCCGAGACCTCCCACGGATCCGCGCCCATGACGAGACCGGTCTCGACGTTCGGGCAGGACACGTTCAGCTCGAGCGCCGCCACCTCGTCGCGCTCGGCAAACGCGCTGACCAGCTCGGCGACCTCGTCGCGCGTGAAGCCCATGACGTTGACGATCAAGGGCACGGGGAGCCGCGCCAGCTTGGGCAGATCGTCGGCGAGGTAGCCGCCGAGCCCCTTGTTGGGCAATCCGATCGAATTGATCATCCCGGCCGGGAGCTCCCACAAGCGCGGCGGCGGGTTGCCCTGACGGGGAGCGAGCGTAACCGTCTTTGAGACGAAGCCGGCGAACGGGAAGTCCGTTCTCAGCGCGTCGCCGAACACGCGCTGAGCGGCTACCGCATCGAACGTGCCCGAGCCGTTCAGGATTGGGCTGGCGAACTCAATGCCGCAGAACTCGGTGGCCAGCGCGTTCAATGCCCCGCCCCCGGGACGAGTGCGCTCTCAAGCTCGTTTGCGTCGAGGACCGGGCCGTCGACGCACAGGCGGATGTAGCCGCTCCGGGTCGCGACGACACAGCCGAAGCAGGCGCCGAAGCCACACGCCATTCCGGACTCGAGGGCGAGCTGCGCGGGCACCTCGCGCTCGGCGCACAGGGCCCGCACGGCCTCGAGCATGGACGGCGGGCCGCAGGCGTAGACCTGGCGATGGGCGTCGGCGTCGAGCTCGGCGCGGAGCAGCTCGGTCACCAGGCCATGGTGCCCGACGCTGCCGTCGTCGGTGGCGATCTCGGCGTCACCGAGCAGCTGGGCGCCCGGGGCGTGCGCCGCGTCGCGGAAGCCGAGCAGCGTGCGAGCGGGCTGGTTCAGCTGGTCCTGCCAGATCGCCAGCGGCGCGATCCCGACGCCGCCGCCGACGAGCAGCGCGGCTCGGTTGTCGGCCGGCGGCGTGAAGCCGAGGCCGAGCGGGCCCACGATGCGCAGGCCGTCACCGGGCTCCAGCTCGGCCAGGCGGTTGGTGCCCGGGCCCACGTCCTCGATCAGGAAGTGCAGCTCGAGCGTGCCGGGTCCGGTCATGTCGGTGGCGCCGGGTCCGGTCATGCCGGTGGCGCCGGCGTCGGCCAGCTCGGTGGCGCGTAGCACGCTGAACGCGCGGGGCAGGAACGGCCGCTCGGCCTCGCCCCCACCCCACCTGCTTGCCGCGCTCAGCATGTAGAACTGCCCGGCCGCCGGGTGGGGCCCGGTCTCGTCGCGCGCGCGCAGGACCACGTAGTCGCCGTGCTGCTCGCGCGCCGTGACGAGAGCCTCGCGCCGGCCGAACGGCGCCAGCACGCGGTCGCTCATCGCACCCCGGAGGCCCGGGTGTGGATCTCCTGGAGCGAGTGCACCTCGGGTTCGCCTCGCCGCGCGGAGGCGATCGCGCGGGCGGCGGCGATGCCGCCTGACATCGTCGTGATGCAGGGGATCCCGCGCGCGATCGCGGCCGAGCGGATCTCGTAGCCGTCGGTGCGCGCTCCGGTCCCGATCGGGGTGTTGATCACCAGGTCGACCTCGCCGCGCTCGATCCAGTCGACCACGTGCGGCGAGCCCTCGCCGATCTTGTTGATCGGCTTGGCCGGGATGCCCATGCGTTGCAGCGCCCGGGCGGTTCCCTGGGTGGCGATGATGTCGAAGCCGAGATCGTGCAAGGTCGTGGCGATGCCCGTGGCGGCCGGCTTGTCGTGGTCGGCCACGGTGAGAAACACGGTTCCCGCGTCGGGCAGCTTGGCTCCGGCCGCCGCCTGGGCCTTGGCGAAGGCGGTCGGGAAGTCGCGGGCAATGCCCATCACCTCGCCGGTCGAGCGCATCTCGGGCCCGAGCAGCGCGTCGGCGCCGGCGAAGCGGTCGAACGGGAGCACGACCTCCTTGACGCAGACGTGGCCGTTGCTCGTGTCCTCCGGTAGGTCCAGGTCGGCAATCCGCTCGCCCAGCATCACCCGGCAGGCCAGCTTGGCCAGCGGCAGGCCGATCGCCTTGGAGACGAACGGCACCGTGCGCGAGGCGCGCGGGTTGGCCTCGATCACGTGCAGGCCCTCTTCGCCGTGGATCGCGAACTGCACGTTGATCAGCCCGATCACGCCGAGCGCCTTGGCGATCCCCGCCGTCTGCTCGGCGATCGCCTTCAGCATCTCCTCGCCGAGCGCGTGAGGCGGGAGCACGCAGGCACTGTCGCCCGAGTGGATCCCGGCCTCTTCGACGTGCTGCATGATCCCGGCGATCCACACGTCGCTGCCGTCGCAGAGGGCGTCGACGTCGACCTCGATCGAGTCCTCGAGGAACCGGTCGAGGTAGATGGTGGTCGACTTGCCACCGCCGACTCCGGCACCAACTCGATCGAGATAGTCCCTGAGGCCGGCCACGCTGTAGACGATCTCCATGGCCCGACCGCCGAGGACGTAGCTCGGGCGCACGAGCAGCGGGAAGCCGACTCCTGGTGCCAGGTCGAGCGCCTGCTCGGCCGACGTCGCGCTGGCATAGGCCGGCGCCTTGTAGCCGAGGCGGTCGAGCAGCGGACCGAAGCGGCTGCGGTCCTCGGCCAGATCGATCGCCTCGATGCCCGTGCCGAGAATCTTCAGGCCGGCTGCGTCGAGCCCGGCCGCGAGCTTGAGCGGTGTCTGGCCCCCGAACTGGACGACCACACCCTCGGGTTTCTCCACCTCGCACACACCGAGCACGTCCTCCAGAGTCAGCGGCTCGAAGTACAGCCGGTCGCTCGTGTCGTAGTCGGTCGAGACCGTCTCCGGGTTGCAGTTGATCATGACCGCGTCGCGGCCGAGCTCGCGCACGGTGTGGGCGGCGTGCACGCAGCAGTAGTCGAACTCGATGCCCTGACCGATGCGGTTCGGTCCGGACCCGAGGATCACGATGCTCGGACGCTCGCCGCGATCGACCTCGCCTTGGCCGCCGTGTGTCGCCTGTCGCTCCCAGCCGGAGTAGTAGTACGGGGTCCGGGCCGCGAACTCGGCCGCGCAGGTGTCGACCGACTTGAACGTTCGCTCGCCGGCGAACGCGGATGCGATCCCGCCCTCGCCGCTGACTAGCTCGGCCAGCTCGTTCAGGAACCAGGGATCGATACTCGTGCGCTCGTGGAGCTTCTCAGTGCCGATGCCGCGCCGAAGCGCCTCGAGCAGGTGGTCGAAGCGATCGGCACCCGGTTCGGCGAGCGCAGCGATGAGCTCGTCGTCGTCCTGCGGATGGCGCGCTTGGGCGTCGAGCTCGCGCGAGCGCAGCGCCTTGGCGAACGCCTGCTTGAAGGTGCGGCCGATGGCCATCGCCTCCCCCACGGACTTCATGTGCGTGGTCAGCCCCGCCTCAGCACCCGGGAACTTCTCGAATGCGAAGCGGGGCCACTTCACCACGCAGTAGTCGATCGCCGGCTCGAAGCTGGCCGGCGTGGCGCGCGTGATGTCGTTGGGGATCTCCTGCAGCGTGTAGCCGACAGCGAGGCGCGCGGCGATCTTGGCGATCGGGAAGCCGGTCGCCTTGCTGGCCAGCGCGCTCGAGCGCGAGACCCGCGGGTTCATCTCGATGACCACGATCTCGTCCGTCTCGCGGTTGACCGCGAACTGCACGTTGGAGCCGCCGGTCTCCACGCCGACGGCGCGGATCGCGATGATCGCCTGGTCGCGCAGCGACTGATACTGCTTGTCGGTCAGTGTCTGCTGCGGAGCCACGCAGACGCTGTCGCCGGTGTGGACGCCCATCGGGTCGAGGTTCTCGATTGAGCACACGATCACGACGTTGTCCGAGGCGTCGCGCATCACCTCGAGCTCGAACTCCCCCCAGCCCAGCACCGACTCCTCCAGCAGGACCTGCCCGATCGGCGAGGCCTTCAGCCCGCGGCCGACCACGCGCTCGATGTCGGCTTCGGTCTTGACCACGCCGCCGCCCTTGCCGCCCAGCGTGAACGCGGGACGGACGATGAACGGCAGGCCGATGTCCGCCAGCGCGTCCCTGGCGTCGCCCACGCTGTGGGCGATGGCGGACTTCGGTACGCGCAGCCCGGCGGTGGTCATCGTCTCGCGGAAGCGCTCGCGGTCCTCGGCCCGGTCGATGGCGTCGTAGTCCGCGCCGATCAGCTCGACGCCGTGCTTGGCCAGGGTCCCGTCCTCGTAGAGCGCCTTTGACAAGTTGAGCGCGGTCTGGCCGCCCAGCGTCGGGAGCAGCGCGTCCGGCTTCTCGCGCTCGATCACCTGCGCGACGGTTCTGGGCAGCAGCGGCTCGACGTAGGTGGCGGTGGCCACCTCCGGGTCCGTCATGATCGTGGCCGGGTTGGAGTTGACGAGCACGACCTCGTAGCCCTCGTCCATCAGCACGCGGCAGGCCTGGGTGCCGGAGTAGTCGAACTCGGCCGCCTGGCCGATCACGATCGGGCCCGAGCCGATCAGGAGGATCTTGTTGAGGTCGTCGCGGCGGGGCATCGGGCTCTTGGTCCTCAGGCGGCCTTGATCTCGTCGACGAAGCGGTCGAACAGGTAGAGGGCGTCGTTCGGACCCGGGCCGGCCTCCGGGTGGTACTGGACGGTGGCGCCGGTCACGTCCTTCAGCCGCAGCCCTTCGACCGTGCGGTCGTAGAGGTTGATGTGGGTGAGCTCGGCGGCGCCGAAGTCGGTGTCCCAGCGCACCGGCTCGTCGTCGTCGATCGTCCTGGCACCGTTCGGGCCGAGCACCGCGAAGCCGTGGTTCTGGCTCGTGATCTCGGTGCGGCCGGTCGTCAGGTCCTTGACCGGGTGGTTGGCACCATGGTGGCCGAACGGGAGCTTGTAGGTCTCGAGGCCGACGGCGCGGCACAGCAACTGATGGCCCAGGCAGATCCCGTAGATCGGCTTCTTGCCGACCAGGTCTCTGACCGTTTGCACGATGTAATCGAGCGCGGCCGGGTCGCCGGGACCGTTGGCCAGGAAGATCGCGTCGGGGTCGTTGCGGGTCAGCTCGGTGGCACTCGCCGTGCACGGATGGAGCTCGACCGTGGCGCCGCGCCGGCGCAGGTTGCGGATGATCGAGAGCTTGACGCCGGTGTCGATCATCGCGATCCGAGGTCCGTCGGTGTCGCCGTCGGCCACGTGGAGTTGTGGCGGCGTCACGTCCTTCGCCAGGTCTCGGCCGCTCATCGCCGGCTCGGCGGCGATGAGCTCACGCGCCGCGGCTTCGCTGATGGCGGCCGGGAAGACGCCGCCCCTCATTGCGCCCTCGTCGCGTATGTGGCGGACGAGTGCACGCGTGTCGAGGTCGGTGATGGCCGGGATGCCGCAGTCGGTCAGCCAGGTGAGCCAGCCGGCCTCGGCGCCCGGCGCGTCCTCGCGGTCGACCCCCGCGCGCATGATCGCCGCCCGAGCATGGATGCGATCGGACTCCATCGCCTCGGCGCTCACGCCGTAGTTGCCGATCTGCGGGTAGGTGAACGTGATCAGCTGGCCGGCGTAGCTGGGGTCGGTCATCGCCTCCTGGTAGCCGGACATCGACGTCGTGAAGACGATCTCTCCGACCGCGGCAGCGTCGGCGCCGCAGGCCAGGCCGTCGAATCGCGTGCCGTCCTCGAGCAGCACGTAGGCGGTGGCGGTGAGGCTCATCGCGGGCTCAGCGTTCCCGCCTCGGCCAGCATCCGGGCTCGGTAGGCGACCGTCCCGGCGGCGACGGTCAGGAGCGTCTTGCCGTGCAGCGTGCGGCCATGGAAGCAGCAGTTGGCCGAGCGGCTGACGTAGCCACCGGCACCGACCTCGAATTGCGCGTCGAGATCGACCAGGGCCAGGTTGGCGAGCGCGCCGGTCTCAATGCGTGGGATCGGCAGGCCGAAGCGAGCCCCGCCGGATGTCAACCGCTCGACGACGACGTCGAGGTCGAGCTCGCCCTGGAGCACGAGCTCGGTGTAGAGGGCGGCGAAGGCCGTCTCGAGCCCGGTCGTCCCCATCGGAGCCTGCTCGAACGGGACCTCCTTCTCGTGGCGCGCGTGCGGCGCGTGATCGGTGGCGACGAAGTCGATCAGGCCCTCCTTGAGCGCCTCGATCAGCGCCAGGCGATCGGACTCGTTGCGCAGCGGAGGGTTCATCTTGAAGCGGCTGTCGAGCGTCCGCACGACGTCGTCGGTCAGCGTCAGGTGGTGCGGGGAGGCCTCGGCGCTGACATCCGCGCCGGCGGCTTTGGCCTCCCGCAGGGCCTCGACCGACTCGCGGCTCGAGAGGTGCTGGAAGTGCACGCGCGCGCCCTCGTAGCGGGCCAGCGCGGCGTCCCGGGCGATCATCGTCGACTCGGACACGCTTGGGATGCCGGCCAGCCCGAGCCGGGCTGACACCGCGCCTTCGTGCATGACGCCGTCGGCCGACAGCGCCGGATCCTCTTCGTGCAGAGCAATCACGCCGCCGGTCAGGCGCTGGTACTGCAGCGCCTTGCGCAGCACGCCGGCCGAGGTGACCGGCTTGCCGTCGTCGGTGAATCCGAGCGCGCCGGCGTCCCTGAGCGCAGCCATCTCGGTCAGATCTTGGCCCTGTAGGCCCTTGGTGATCGAGGCCAGAAAGCCGGTCGGCACCTGGGCCTGTGCTCTGGCCAGGTCGGCCAGCGAGCGCAGGATGCTCTCCTCGTCGACGACCGGGTCCGTGTTCGGCATCGCGATCACGGCGACGAACCCGCCGGCGGCGGCGGCCCGCGTGCCGGTCTCGATGTCCTCTTTGTATTCCTGGCCAGGCGTTCGCAGGTGCACGTGCGGATCGACGAAGCCGGGGAACAGATGCTTGCCGGTGCCGTCGATCGCGTCGCTGGGGTTCTCGCTCGCGAGCGACCCGGGCGCCCCCAGCTCAGCTATGTGCCCGTCGCGGATGAGGACGTCGTGGGGCTCGTCGAGGTCTGTGCGCGGATCGAGTACGTGGGCGCCGGTGATCAGGAGCTCGGCGGGCTGGGCGGGGTGGTGGAAGAGGTTCTCGTGGATCATCGCTTTGCCTCGATTGGGCTCACGCCGCCGCCGCCAGGACCGGAGCGCCGACGAGCAGTTCGTAGAGCACGGCCATTCGGACCGCGACCCCGGCCTTGACCTGGTCGCCGATCAGGGCCTGGGGCGAGTCGATCGCGTCGGCCGATAGCTCGATGCCCCGGTTGACCGGACCCGGGTGCATCAGCAGCTGACCTGGGCGCAGCCGCGCGGCGTTGATCTGGTAGCGCTCCGTGTATTCGCGCAGCGATGGGATGAAGGCTTCCCGCATCCGTTCGTGCTGCATCCGCAGGACGTAGACGACGTCCGCGTGTTTGATGCCGTCGAGCGCGGGGGCCGTCTCGCACCCGAGCGCTTCGATGTGGCGGGGGATCAGCGTCGGCGGCCCGGTCACCGTCACCTTGGCCCCCATCCGCGTGAAGGCGAGGATGTCCGAGCGGGCCACGCGCGAGTGCATGACATCGCCGACGATCCAGATGTTGGCCCCGTCGAGCGGGCCGAGCCGACGCCGGAGCGTGAACACGTCGAGCAGCGCCTGGGTCGGGTGCTCGTGCTTGCCGTCGCCGGCGTTGATCACGCTGGCCGGGGTCCAGCCGGCGACGAGCTGTGCCGCGCCGGCGTTGGGCGAGCGGATCACTATCGCGGCCGGGTCGTAGGCCGAAAGCGTCTGCACCGTGTCCTTGAGCGACTCGCCCTTGTCAACGCTCGAGCCGGCGCTGCGGATGCTGACCACGTCGGCGCTGAGGCGCTTGGCCGCTAGCTCGAAGCTCGAGCTCGTCCGCGTGCTGGCCTCGTAGAACAGGTTGACCACGGTGCGGCCTCTGAGCGCCGGGACCTTCTTGATCTCGCGCCCGGAGACCTCGGCGAACGACTCGGCGCGATCGAGGATCCGCTCGATCCCGCCGCGGTCGAGGTCCTCGATCGAGATCAGGTGCTTGCCGATGCGTGGATTCATGCCGCCCTCGTCTTTGCCTTGTGTGCTGGTCCGATCGTCACCTCGTCGTGGCCGTCGACCTCCTCGACGCGGAC
>JBJMLD010000198.1:0-27944 GCA_045805545.1 Solirubrobacteraceae bacterium
CGCTGCGCTCGGTCGAGCGTTCGGTCGAGGAGGTTCTGCTGCCGACGCTCGATGAGATCTCGCGGCGCTACGGCACCGAATCGGCTGCGTGGGCGTTCGCCGCGCACTGGGCGACCGATTGGCTGCGCCGCGCACAGCGGCTCGCCCCACCGCCCGTGCGGCCCGTCTCGGTCGTGATCGGTGACGCGTCGCGCGACGAGCTCGATCGCGACGCACCCTATATTCGCGCGCTGGAGCTGTTCTGCGTGCGCGCCGGCATCAAGGTCTTGAGCTTGTCTGCCCGAGGCGTGGCGGGGATCGGCGATGCGCTCGCCGTGCACCGTCCCAACCTCGTGGTGCTCGCGGGAGGGCACCTGGCCGACGACACAGTCGCCCGATGGGCGTATGCCGTGAGGCTGGCTGCAGGCGCCATGCCTGTCGCGGTCTATCGGCGCGGCGATCAGCGCGTGCGCATGCGCACGACAGGCACGAGCGTGCTGCCAGCCGGGGCAGCGGACGCCCAACGGCGGTTGCTCGAGCTGGTCGAGGGTGAGCACGTCGCCACCCCCGTTCCGGTTCAGCCTGCGGTACGTGATTCACCTCACTCTGGCGGGGGCGCCCGTAGCGCAAGCTTGTAGGGCTTCGGCCGGAAGCTTGCTGACCAACCAACACGGAAGGAAAATTGGATGAGGGAGCGACATCTGAATAGCGGCCGTGCAGCCTTGGCGGTGGTCCCGAGCCCACCAGCCGAGACAGCCGCCGAGACAGTCCTGTTCTGTGGGCACTGCGGGACGCGTCCGGACGGCGAGACCAACTCACGCGTATGCGAGAGCTGCGGGCTCGGCATCTTGTTGCAGTCTGGTGCCGACGTGGCGCCCGTCAAGGGCAGCCCGTTTCTCGTGATCGACGACAGCATGTCGGTTTGTGCAGTTTCTGGCGCGGCGGAGGAGATGCTCGCCACGCGCGAAACCGACGCCGTCAATCGGCATCTGACCGAGCTCGTGGTGCCCGCCGACGCCGAAGCCCAAGGCCCCAAAAACCTGGCCGTCGCTGTCACGTGGGCAGCTCGCGGCGAAGGCGCAGTACACCGGGTTTTTGTTCGACCAGCCAAGACTTTCGGGGTTCGGATCAGCGCGCGCATTGCCAGCTGTGGTCCGCCGAACGCCGCACTGATCGTCCTCGACTAAGAACGCTGTTCGCCACCCAAAGGCGACCCGCTAAACGAATGTTCGACGGTTGCCGCGTCGATCTGCGCGCGGGCACTCCTTCCGCTGCATCGAACAACCCAGGTTGCATGCGCTCTTGCGCGGATTGCAAAGCGTTGGCAAGACCTCGATAACTCCCGTCAAATGAACGGAATCCGGACAAACGCTGCCGCCGTGATGCTGGGTGTCAGCCCCAACACGTTGCGCAGTTGGGAACGCCGCTACGGCTTCCCCCGGCCACAACGCTCGGCCGGCGGTCACCGTCAGTACGCGTTGGCCGAGATCGAGTCGCTCAAGCTGACGCTGGCGGAAACCCACAACGTCTCCAGCGCGATCTCGCTGGCGCGCGAGCGTGGCGAGGGCCCGTCCTCCTCGACGCGCCTGGCCACCGCGTTCTCCGGCTTCGACGAGGACAGGGCCAACCGCCTGCTCGAGGAGAGCCTCACGCTGCGTTCGTTCGAGCGCACGGTCGAGGAGGTGCTGCTCGCCGCCGTGGCGGCACAGCACGACCCGCAACGCACCACGGCGGAGTACGAGTTCGCCTGGCGCCACGCCACAGGGTGGCTGTCCGCGCTCAAGCGGCTCGCGCCACCAGCCAGCCGGGGCGAGGGCATTCTGATCTTCGATGGCGCGGTCGCGTGCGATCTCGACGCGCTCTACGCGCAGGCCTTCGACGTCTGCCTGCGGCGCGCCGGACTGCGCACGCTGTCTCTGACCCCGGCGATCGAGCCGACACGGCTGGGACGCGCGCTGCGCGCGCTAGAGCCCAGCGCGGTCGTGCTCACCGGGCGGCGTGTCTCGCTCGACTCGATCGGGCGACTCGTCTACGCCGTGCGCGGCGTCGTGCAGGAAGTGATCGTGTTCGACTTCCGGGGCGCGGTTCCCGACACGGGCGCCAGCACGGTCCTGCGCCTCGGCGACACGCCGATCGCAGCGCGCGACCGTCTGCTCGCCCGCCTCGATGACAGGCGCGCCGCGCCGCCGGTCACGCGGCCCGTCAGGCTCGCCGCGTCGGCGGCCACACACTAGGCCGACCCCGCGACCACACACTAGGCCGAGCCCGGCGGCCGCGACAGGCCGACTCCTACAATCGACCGCCGATGCCTCCCCATCGTCCGGTCGATCCGAAGACGTCATTCCCTGAACTCGAGCAGGACGTGCTCGAGCGCTGGCGCGCGCGCGATGTCTTCCACGAGTCGGTCCGGCGCCGCCAGGGTGCAGCCAAGTGGGGCTTCTACGAGGGTCCGCCGACCGCCAACGGGCCGCCGGGGTCCCACCACGTGCTGGCGCGCGTGTTCAAGGACATCTTCCCGCGCTACAAGACGATGTGCGGCTACTACGTCGAGCGCAAGGGCGGCTGGGATTGCCATGGCCTGCCGGTCGAGCTCGCAGTCGAGGCCGAGCTCGGCTTCACGCAGAAGGACGACATCGAGCGCTACGGGATCGCCGAGTTCAACGCCCGCTGCCGCGAGAAGGTCCTCAGCCATGTCGAGGACTGGAACCGGCTGACCGAACGGATCGGCTTCTGGATCGACCTCGACAACGCGTACCGCACACTGGACCCCGACTACATCGAGTCGGTCTGGTGGGCGCTCAAGACGATCCACGACAAGGGCTTGCTGTACGAGAAGCTGAAGGTGATTCCCTACTGCCCGCGGGACGAGACAACCCTGTCCAGTCACGAGCTGGGCCAACCCGACGTCTATCGCGATGTCGACGACCCGTCGGTCTACGTCCGCTTCCCGGTGACCGAGGGCAGCGACGCCGTCCAGGCCGGCGACAGCCTGCTCATCTGGACGACGACGCCGTGGACGCTCGTCTCCAACGCCGCCGTGGCGGTCGACCCGGACCTCACCTACGTGCGCGCCCGGACCGGCGGACACGAGGTGTTCGTGCTGGCCGAGGCGCTGCTCGAGCGCGTGCTCGGCCCCGGTGCCGAGGTCCTCAGCCGCTTCCCGGGTCGCGCGCTCGCGGGCGTCGCCTACGAGCCCCCGTTTCCGTTCATCCCCGCCGAGGCCTACGGGCCGCGCGGCCACACAGTCCTCGAAGCGGACTTCGTCACAGCCGAGGACGGCACCGGCCTGGTCCACACGGCGATCGCGTTCGGCGAGGACGACTTCCGACTGGGCGAGCAGTACGGCCTGAAGGTGATCAACCCGGTCCGCTCCGACGGCACCTACGACGAGCGCATCGGCCCGTACGCCGGCCGCTGGGTCAAGGCTGCCGATCCCGACCTGGTCGAAGATCTGAGAAGTCGGGGCCGCCTGCTCCGCGCCGAGACCTACCGGCATTCCTATCCCCACTGCTGGCGCTGCGGCACGCCGCTGCTTTACTACGCCAAGCCCTCCTGGTTCATCGGCACGAGCCAGATCAAGGACCGGCTGCTGGCCTCGAACGAGGCCGTCAACTGGCACCCCGAGCACGTCAAGCACGGTCGGTTCGGCAAGTGGCTTGAGAACAACGTCGATTGGGCACTATCGCGCGAGCGCTATTGGGGCACGCCGCTGCCGGTGTGGCGATGCGCAGAGGGTCACACGCGCGCGGTCGGCTCGTTCGAAGAGCTGCACGAGCTCTCCGGCGTTCGGCTCAGCGATCCCCATCGCCCGTTCGTGGACGACGTGACGTTCGCCTGCCAGGAGTGCGGCTCGGAGATGCGCCGGACACCTGAGGTGATCGACGTCTGGTTTGACTCGGGCTCGATGCCGTTCGCGCAATACCACGCGCCACATGAGGACCAGGCTCACTTCGAGGAGCGCTTCCCGGCCGACTTCATCTGCGAGGCGCTCGACCAGACACGCGGCTGGTTCTACTCGCTGCTGGCGGTCTCGACGCTCTTGTTCGATCGCAGCTCGTACCGCAACGTTGTCTGCCTCGGCCTGATCCTCGACGAGGAGGGCCGCAAGATGTCCAAATCGCTCGGCAATGTGGTCGCCCCCTGGGAGGTGATCGACCGCTATGGCGCCGACGCGTTCCGCTGGTACTTCTTCACCTCGAAGTACCCGTGGGACGGCTACCGCTTCTCGCTCGAGACGATCGGCGAGGCGGTCCGCCAGTTCCTGCTCCAGCTGTGGAACACGTATGGCTTCTACGTCCTCTACGCCAACGCCAACGACGTGGCGCGCGATGCCGGCGGCCCGCCCAGCGAGCTCGACCGCTGGCTGCGCTCGCGGCTGAGCGCGACGATCGAAGTCGTACGCGAGCGCATGGACGAGTTCGACGCCACGGGCGCCGGTCGGGAGATCGCGGCCTTCGTCGACGAATTGTCGAACTGGTACGTGCGCCGGTCGCGCCGTCTGTTCTGGGACGGCAATCCCGGCGCCTTCGAGACGCTGCGGCACGCCCTCGTCACCGTCGCCCAGCTGCTGGCGCCGTTCATCCCGTTCATCGCGGATGAGATCTACGACAACCTCGACGGCAGCGAGCCGAGCGTGCATCTGTGTAACTACCCGGTGCCCGAAGCGCGCGATGAGGAGCTCGAGGAGGCGATGGCCGTGGCGCGCCAGACGGTGCGACTCGGTCTCGCCGCCCGCGCGTCCTCGAAGCTCAAGGTGCGCCAGCCGCTGCGCGCTGCCGTAATCGTCGCGGACGGATTCGAACGCCGCGCGATCGAACGCTTCGAGCAGCTCGTGCGCGAGGAACTGAACGTACGCGAAGTGCGCTTCGTCTCCGAGGCCGACGAGCTGGGGCAGGTCGAGATCAAGCCCAACTACCGCGCGCTGGGGCCGCGCTTCGGCAAGGAGATGCCGCTCGTAGCGGCGGCGGTGGCCGGGCTGGACCCCGTGCGCGTCGCCGCGGCGCTACGCGACGGAACGGCCGTCGGAATCAGCGTCGGCGGCTCGGACCACGAGCTCGGCGCGGACGACCTGCTGGTGTCGATGAAGCCGCTGCCCGGCTACCAGGTCGAGCGCGAGGGTTCGCATGCTGTCGCGCTCGAGCTCGAGGTCGATGACGAGCTGCGCATCGAGGGCTGGGCGCGCGAGATCGTGCATGCCATCCAGGCCGCCCGCCGCGACGCGGGGCTGGACGTCACCGACCGGATCGCACTCACCCTGGCCGGCGACCCGCCGCTCGTCGATGCCGCCCGCGCGCACCAGGACTACATCGCGGGCGAAACGCTGGCCGTCGAGGTGTCCTACGAGTCGTTGGACGGCGCCGAGCCGGTCACGATCGACGGGCTCTCGCTCCAGGTCGGCGTGGCGCTCGCTAGCGCTGCTGGAAGTTCTTGAACGGCTCGTCGCGCTTACGGACGATCAGCAAGCGCGCGCGACCGCCCGGCGCCAGTCCCAGCCTCACCGTCGCCTGGCCGACGGGCACATCCTCGATCCACACGTTGCCGGTCTCGTTGAGTGGAGCCAGCACACTCACCTGTTGCATGACCTGAGCCAGTCGCGCCACTTCGGCATGGCTGCCTTCGATCTGCTCCAGACCGTCGTCGGTGACGAAGGTGACTTCCAGTCCGTTGTCCGTCTCGCGTGCATCCAGCACGGCTAGCCCCATGAGGCAAAGATATACGCCCCAGAGGCTGCCGTCCAGTTTCTAGTGCACCGGCGCCCGGCGAGCGCAGGCGGGAAGGGGGCGCTCGCTAGGCGAGCGCGGGCTCGAGTTCAGCCTCGAGACGCTTCTTCGGATAGGCGCCGATCACCGTCTTGGCCGGCTGACCGTGGCGGAACAGGATCAGCGTCGGGATCGACATGATGTTGAACTGAAGCGCGGTCTGCTGGTTCTCGTCGGTGTTCATCTTGACGACCTTCAGCTCGCCCTCGCGCTCCTTGGCGATCTCTTCCACGACCGGCGCAACCATCCGACACGGCCCGCACCACGGCGCCCAGAAGTCGACGAGAACCGGGACCTCGGACTCGATGACCTCGGCCTGGAAGTTGTTGTCGGTTACTTCGGGAACAGTGCCAGCCATTTCGTGGGCTCCTTGGGAGGGTTACTTCAGAAAGTATAGCGCGGGTTCTTACTAGCCTACCCACACGGCCATGCCGGATCCCACGAACAGCGAGATCGCCGCAGCGCTCGACGAACTGGGCGACCTGTACGAGCTCGACGGCGCGATCATCCACCGCATCGTCGCGTACCGGAACGCGGCCAAGGCAGTCCGCGAGGCGCCCGTCTCGGTGGCGGCGCTGGCGCGCCAGGGACGCGCGACCGAGCTTCCTGGGGTAGGCGGCATCATCCAGGAAAAGGTAATCGCGCTGGCGGACGAGGGAGTGATCCCCACCGCGGTCAAGCTGCGGGCCAAGTTTCCGCCGGGTCTGATCGAGATCACGCGCCTGCCCGGACTGGGTCCCAAGCGGGCGCGCCGGCTCTACGAAGAGCTCGGAATCGACTCGCTCGACGCACTCCGCACCGCGGCCGAGACGCAGAAGATCCGCACGCTGAAGGGGTTCGGGCCGAAGGCCGAGGAGACAATTCTGGCCGCCGCCACGCAGGCCGGCGCCGGCGCGCCGCGGTCTCGCGTCGTGCTCGACAAGGCGCTCGTCGTGGGCGAGAAACTGATCGAGCAGCTGCGCCAGCATCCAGCCGCGGAACGCGTCGAGCTTGGCGGCTCAGCACGACGGATGACCGACAGCGTGAAGGATCTCGACGTGATCGTGACGGCGAGCGATCCGCTGGCGCTGGCCCGGGCCGCGACCGAGCTCGAGCTGATCGAGTCGCACGGGACGCCGACCGAGGCCGGCGTGCGTCTGCGCACGCACACCGCGCTCCAGGTCGATCTGAAGATCGTCGCGCCGGATCAGTTCGGCAACCTGCTCCAGCACTTCACGGGCTCCAAGCAGCACAACATGGCGCTGCGCGACGCGGCCGCAAGAAAAGGGATTCACGTCTCGGAGTACGGCGTCCTCGACGACGCCACCGGCGAGACGCATCGCTGCGAGACCGAGGCCGAGGTGTACGCCCTGCTGGGACTGGAATACATCGAGCCGGAGCTGCGCGAGAACCGCGGCGAGCTGGACGCGGCGGCGAACGGCACGCTGCCCGAGCTGATCGAGCTCGCCGACCTCAAGGGTGACCTGCATTGCCACACAACGGCCTCCGACGGCACGGCGTCGATCGAGGAGATGGCAATGGCTGCCCGCGATGCCGGCTACGAGTACCTGGCCATCACCGATCATTCGGCCAGCTTCGGGTTCGGTGACGACCTCTCGCCCGAGCGCCTGCGTGAGCACGCGGAGTGGATCCGCGCCACGCCGGTCGAGGGCATCGAACTGCTCGCCGGCAGCGAAGTGAACATCCTTCCGGACGGATCGCTCGACTACGAGGACGACATACTCGAGTCGCTCGACTGGATCGTGGCCAGCGTGCACTCGTCGTTCGGGATGGCCTCAGATGTCATGACCGAGCGGATCATCCGCGCGCTGGAGCATCCGCTCGTCGACATGCTCGGGCACCCCTCGGGACGCAAGATCGAGCGCCGGGCGCCGTATGCGTTCGACGCTGAGGCAGTGATTGCGGCGGCAGCGCGCACCGGGACGATGCTCGAGATCAACGCCAACCCTGACCGGCGCGATCTGAACGAGCTGAACGCGCGCGCGGCGGCCGCGGCTGGGGTACCGATCGTGATCAACTGCGACGCGCACCGGGTGCGCGGCTTCGAGGTGGCGCGCTACGGCGTGGCGACCGCCCGGCGCGCCTGGTTGACCGCCGGTGACGTGGCCAATACGCGGCCGTGGTCCGAGGTCGACGCACTGCGTAAGCGGAGCCGGTCGGCGGCGTGAGGCCGTGCCTGGGGATGCTCGCGGCGGCGGGGGCTGTGGCGCTCGCTGGATGCGGTGGTGGCGGTGGCGCGAGCTCGACGAGCGCGAGCGGCGGCGGCGGCGCGAGCGGCGGCGCGACGGCGAGTCAGTCGACGCCGTCCGGCGGGAGCCAGACATCCCACAGCGACGCGTCGCCCACGAACACGACGCCCGCCCCGGTCGCCACCCTGGCCCGCGGCTTTCACCTCTCGAGCCCTGCCTTTCACTCCGACGGCCCGATCCCTCGGCGCTACACATGCGACGGCCCCGACCTCTCTCCCCCGCTGCGCATCTCCGGCGTGCCGGCGCGAACGCGCGAGCTCGTGCTGCTGATGCGCGACCCCAACGCCCCCAGCGGCAACTTCGTCCACTGGGCCCTGGCCGGGATCTCGCCGCGAACGACGCAGCTACGCGCCGGCGGCGTGCCGGGTCAGATCATCCCGGGACGCAACAGCTTCGGCAGCCTCGGCTACCGCGGTCCCTGCCCGCCGCGCGGCGACAAGGCCCACCACTACGTGATCACCCTGAACGCGCTGAGCGGCCCCTCCGCCCTGAAGCCAGGCTTCACCGCCGACCAGCTGCAGACCGCGGCGGTGGGGATCGCCACCCTGACCGGCACCTACCGCCGGCATTGAGCCGCAGCCGGCCGCCCAGGCGACGATCCAGGCCAGCCCCAGCATTCCGGCCGCGCGGCGGAAGCGCCACCCGCGCTGGCTGCCGATGAACCACAACAGACCCACGGCGCACAGCACCGCCGCGACGTAGAAGTTCACGCGCAGGCCGAGCAGGCGGTTGGAGTAGTCGATCCGCAGGCTCTCTTCGAACATGCGAAACGCCGAGTAACCGGCCACGTAGAGCGCGAATAGGCCCGGGGGGCGAATCCGGCGCGTGCGCCCGAGCCACACGAGGAAGCCGGCCAGCGACAGGTTCCAGATGATCTCGTAGAGGAACGTGGGCTGGAATGTCGCGTAGTGCTCGTAGCCCGGCGGGCGGTGGGTGGGATCGATGCGAAGCCCCCAGGGCAGTGTCGTCGGCCCGCCGAACAGCTCCTGGTTGAAGTAGTTGCCGATCCGACCGATCGCCTGGGCCACGAGCAAAGCCGGCGCGGCCGCGTCCATGAAGGCCGGGATGTTGGCGCGCCGGCGGTGCAGCACCCACAGGCCACCCAGAGTGCCGCCGGCGATCCCGCCCCAGATGCCCAGGCCGCCCTGCCAGATCGCGAACGGACCCCACCAGTGGTCCGGCACCTGGCTCGGCGTCGTGATCAGGAAATAGATCCGCCCGCCGATCAACCCGGCCGGGAATCCCCACAGGGCAACCTCGTTCACGAGCTCGGGCTGACCGGTTCGCCTCCGCGCGATGAGGACCGCTGCGAGCACCGCGAACACGTAGGCGATCCCGTAAGCATGGAAGAACAGCGGGCCGATGTGCAGCCCGTTCGACGACGGGCTGGGGATGAAGGCCGGGACGCTCATGCCGGCGTTAATCGTGGCAGCACCTGATCGGCGACGGTCTTCTCGAGCGCATCCCGGCCAAACGGCGCGAGCAGCTCCTGCGCGCGTTCGGCGTAGCCGGGGAGCGGATCGTCGAGCCCGGCTCGCACCGCCCGGCCGAGGTCGTTGCCGACGAGACGCGGGTCGAGCTGGCGCGCGAGCGCGAGCGCGGGGTACGGGCCAGAGGCGGGCGTCGTGGCCAGCAGGCAACCGTCGGCCAATGCCTCGAGCGCGGCGATCCCGTAGTCCTCGTGGCGCGGCGCCGCCACGAACACGCGCGTGCGTCGCAGCAGCGCGCGGTACTCCTCAGGCGGCAGGCGACCCACCCACTCGACCCCATCGACGGGATCGCGCGGGTCGATCCCGGCCACGAGCAGCGTCTCGCCCTCGCGCCGCGCGCGAGCCCATTCGGAGAGGAGGAAATCGAGCCGTCGCTTGTTCGGATCGGCGGCGTAGGCGAGCGCGGCGATGTCGCGCACGCCGGGGGCTGGACCCGACGGCTCGACGGGCGAGTGAGCGACCACGGCGCGCGGGCGCGGGTCAGCCAGCGGGGCAAGCGAGCGCGCGCTCATGGCCAGCACAAGCGGGGCCTGCTTCAGTCGCCGGCGCTCGACCGGCCGCTGCCACACCCCGTGCCGGCCGGGCCGGTTCTCCGCTGCCAGCGAGTCGATCCAGATCGCGCCCGGGCGCGGCCACAGCAGCGCCGCGGTGGTGGAGCAGTACACGATCGCCGCCGGCTCATGCTCGGCGATTGCATGTGAAGCGGTAGCTCGCGCCGCCCGGGCCTGGACGAAGTCGGTCAGCGCGAACGTGCGCACCTCGCGGGGTCGATCCGTCGTGACGTATGCCGCCGCGGCACCGGCGCGCTTGAACGCCTCGGTCAGTTCACGCGCCGAGGAGCGCCAGCCCTGCGTGCTGTCGACGGTGACGACGAGAACGTCGAGGCGCCCCACGCCGGCAGCGTCCGTCAGGCTCTGGGACTGGCCCGCGGCCGCCGGGAGGCACCGTTCAGCTCGAACAGGTTCGAGCGGAAGCCGGGCGTGCGCACGAGCTTGATCGGCTGAAGTGGTGAAGTGCGCTCGATATAGAAGCGAGCGCCATCGCGCTCCTCGATGGCTCGCACCGCAGATGCCTGTCGGCGCCAGGCCAGCGACCAGATGATCGCGAAGCCGGTGGCGACGGCCGGCACCTGCGGCAGCACGAACGCCACGGCGCCGGCCCCGATCGTCGAGACGAGTAGCGGCCAGAGCCGGTTGAGCACGATCCGACGCGGGTTCACCTCGGGCAATGTCGGCTGCGTGCGCGCATTGGCCAGCAGATTGGCGATCGGCGGCGAGGCCGCAGCCCGGCGGCCCAGCCAGACGCCGATCGCTGCCGCCACCAGCCACCAGCCGCCGGCCAGCGGGAGGACGAGATCGTCGCTTGAACCATTAGCGCCTGCGATCGTCACCGCCGCGAGCGCGGTGGCCGCCGCCGCGCTGATCAGAACCGTGGTACGTAGGAAGTCCGAGAAGCGCATCTGTACCTACTGCTCGCCGGCCAGCATCACGAGTAGTTGCCTCACGCCGTCGGTGCCGTCGACGACCACGTCGGCCTCGTCGGTGATCTCGCTCGGGCCTTCGTCCGAGCTCACCCCGACCCGGATGACCCGCTCGAGCTTGCCCTCTTCCGCGAGCTGAGCCAGCGCGCGGAAGGCGTCGAGGTCTGTCACATCGTCGCCCACATACAGGGCGTTTTCGATCTCCGTGTTCTCCAGGAACGAGCGGATGCCAGCGCCCTTGTCGATCCGCACCGGCGGCCGGATCTCGAGCACCTTGCGGCCCCAGTGCGTCCGCAGGCCGGCCGCAGTGGCCCGCTCGGCTATCGCATCGATCGCCGACCGCGCCGCCTCCTCGTCGCGCGCGCCGCGCCAGTGAAAGGCGACGATCGGGCCCTTGTCCTCCAGCCGGACGCGCAGCCGGCGCACTTCGGGCGTCTCGGCCTCGCGGCCGAAGTCCTGGATGCGGCGGGCCCAATCCTCCAGCGCCGGGTCGACGGCCGCCTCGGTCCACCCGGCGCGCAGCAGCTCTGCGCCGTGCGAGCCGAGGTACGAGATCGTTCCGATCGCCACCATCGCCCGGGCCTCCGACGCCTTGCGGCCGCTGACACAGGCGACGACGGAATATCGGCGTGCGATCTGGATCAACAACTGCCGCGTGCCTTCGGGCACGCTGGCGTCGGCGGCGTGCTCAACGATCGGTGCCAGCGTGCCATCGATGTCCAGCAGGATCGCTGAGCGGGCCGGGTTCTCACGGAGCGGCGCAAGCGCCTCGGTGGACACGGCGGACGTCACGAATCAAGTATGCCCTCCATGCCCGGCGACCGCACGCCGGGCAATAGGATTCGTCACATGACCGAGCACGGAACCGGCTACGCGGTCGGCAGTCTCGAGCAAATGGGCGACGGCTACGGGTTTCGCAAGATCCGTCGCGAGCTGGGGATCACGGCCTTCGGCATCAACGCACTCGTGCTGCCCCCTGGCTACCAGGGCGGCACGCATTACCACGAGCACCAGGAAGAGACCTACTTCGTGCATCAGGGTCGCGTCGAGTTCCGCTTCGATGACCACACGACGCACGTGCTCGGGCCCGGCGGCGTGGTTCGCGTCGATCCGGCGACGCACCGCAGCATGCGCAACGTCGGCCAGGATGACGCGATCGTGGTCGTAGCGGGCGGGAAGGACGGTTACGTCGGCCGCGACGGGCAGGCGGTCGGGGCCGTGACGCACGGCGGCCCACCCGGGGCTGCTTGAGCGCCGGCCCGCCGGCGCTGCTGCTGCACGGGCAGCCCGGCGCTGCGCGCGATTGGGACCGGGTGAGGTCGGCGCTCGGCGACTCCGTTCAGGCCATCGCCTTCGACCGGCCAGGTTGGGACGGGCGCTCGGCGCCGCGGGACATCGCCGGCAACGCCGCGGCTGCCCTGTCGGTCCTCGATGCGTCCGGAGTCAGCGAGCCGGCCGTCGTGGTCGGGCACAGCTTCGGAGCCGCGGTCGCGTGCTGGCTGGCCGCCTCGCAGCCCACGCGCGTCGCTCGGCTCGTGCTGCTCGCCCCGGCGGCGAACGTAGCGTCGCTGTACGCGCTCGACCGCTGGCTGGCGGCGCCTGTGCTCGGTGAGCTGAGCAGCGCCGTGGCCGTGGGTGCGCCCGCCGCCGTCCTGCGGTCGGGCTGGGCGCGCCGGAGCCTGGGGCGACGCCTGGGGTTGGACGACAGCCACCTGGGCGGCGTCGGACGGACGTTTGCCAACCCGCGAGCGTGGCGGGCGTTCACCGTCGAGCAGCGGAGCCTTGTGCGCGACCTGCCGGTCCTCGAGGCGCGGCTGGTAGCCGTGAAAGCGCCGGCGCAGGTCCTGATCGGGACCCACGACTGGATCGTGCCGGTCTCTTCCGCGCAAACCCTGGCGCGGCAGCTGCCTCACGCCAAGCTCGCCGTGGTGTCCCGGGCCGGCCACCTGCTGCCGTTGACCCGGGCCGAGGCGGTGGCTGATGCGATCAGTGGCCGCAGCTGAGCGGCGCCGCTAGCGCTCGTCCGGTCCCGGCTCGGGGACGGCCGGCGTTGGCTCCTCCTCCGGCGTCGGGACGGTCGACGGTTCCTCTGGATCCGCCGGCGTGCCCGGGTCGGGAACGGCCGGGCTGACGGGAGCATCGGGAACGGCCGGCGTCACCGGTTCGGTCGGCTGCGGGACTTCGAGCGATGGCGAGAGCATGGCGTCGGGCTACCCGCTTGGAACCCGGGCAACCGTTTTCCGGCCTGGGCAGTGGGTAGCGGACCTACGAACGGACCAACCGCCAAGGAGGTAGACCCGTGCCCGAACTCGCTTTCAAACCAGTCGTCGATTCCGCACGCAAGCGCCTCCCCGGTCGCTCGTCGGGACTGACCGGCACCGTGTCTGGCGCCGTCGCCGGCGTCGGATCCAAGGTTTCCACCGCCGCCGCGGCCGAGGCGGGCCGCCGGGCGGCCGAGGCCGGCGCCCACGCCGTCGATAGCGCCGCGCACGGTGCCGCGCGGGCGGCCAAGAGCGGCGCGCACGCCGTCGGCAGCGGCGCTCGCGTGGCGCGCTCGGCGGCCGAGTTCGCGGTCAACGTCACGCCGCGCCCGCCGGAAGAGCGCGATGGCTCGGCGGCGGGCGCCGCTGTCCGCCGCACGCCCGTCGTCGCCGCAGCCGCTGCCGTCGGCGCCAGCGTCGAGTACCTGCTCGACCCCGCAGACGGTAAGCGCCGGCGCAAGACGCTCCGCGATCAGGCCCTGGCTCGCGCGCGCCGGCTTGTCCGCCGCGGCGCTCAGCAGACCCGCTACGCGGAGGGGAAGGTCCAGGGTGCGGTGCATGAGGCCACATCCGGATCGTCCGCGGCGGGAACGACCTCGCGCACGGTCGACGACGACCAGACCCTGGCCGATCGGGTCCGCAGCGAAATCTTCCGCCGCCCCGACGCACCCAAGGGCTCGGTCAACGTCACCGTCGTCGACGGGGTCGTGCATCTGCGCGGCGAGGTCAGCGATGCCGAGCAGATCGAGCGTCTGGTCGAGGACGCACGTAACGTCGCGGGCGTCCGTACGGTGGAGAACCTGCTGCACGTGCCGGGCGTGCCGGCGCCGACCGGCGGGCGGGCGTAGCAGCGGGACGGCGATCCGCGGCGCGGGCGTAACCGCAGGGGCGGGCGACCGCGGCGCGGCCTACGCCGCGTTCTCGATCGCCTGCTTGAGCTCGCCGGCTCGCGCGTTCACCAGCATGCCTCGGAGCCCATCGACCAGCGGGCCACGGATGACCATGCCCAGCATGCGCCCGAGCTCGACCTCCAGGGAGTACGTGGCGCGGGTCCGGCCGTCGCCCAGATCCTCGAGCTGCCAGCTGCCGTCAACCGACTTGAGCTCACCCTTCTCCTGACTCCAGCTCAGATGGGTGGGCCCGTCGTAGGTGAAACGGATCGTCGACTTGATCGTGCGCACTTTGGCGTCCGAGGAGGATTCGACCAGCGTGGCGCGCCCTTCGTCGTCGCGCTCGAGCGCCTCCACGTCCTTCAGTCCGCCTTGCCAGTCCGGCGCCTTCTCCACGTCCTCGACGAGCTTCCAGACCTGCTCGATCGGCGCGTCGATCTCCGCGCTTGAACTGCCGGACAAGTTCGCCATTTCCTCTGCCTCCTGATCACCGTGTGAGCTGTGAAGGCGACCGCTCGGGTCGCGCGGCCCCGACCCTAGCGAGGCGGCGCCGGACGCGGGCGGATCGCGCCACCGGGGCCCGAGAATTTCGCGGCCAACCACCGCCGCCCTCCGGATCTGGGCGCGGAATTCACGTATACGGGGAATATTGCGCCCCGATCCGAGATGAACGGGCGATTGGGCGCGAAATTCTCGGGCCGAGGGCGTGGGGGCTCCGCCGTGGGCCACGTCGCCAGCTCCTGCCGCCCGGTTGTCTTGACGTATCTACTACGCTATGTAGTCTTACAGCTCGTAGCAATGCCGAACACCGAACAGGAGACCTCCTCCCGATGACCCGCCTCGCCGCCCTGGCCCTCGCCGCCCTGGCCGCCGTCTCCCTGGCCAGCTTCGCCCTCGCCGCCACCGCCGCCGGCTTAACGCCGCCAAAGCGCCACCAAGTCCCCGCGCGCCATCGCCACCGCCACCACGCGTCGGCCGCCACCGCCCAGCCCGACCAGGTGCTCGAGTGGAACCAAAACCTGCTCCAGCTGCTCCAGATCCCCGGCGCCCAGCCGGCGACGATCCATCCCACGCGGACGATGGCGATCACGCAGCTCGCGGTCTACGGCGCCGTGCACACCGCCGACCGCGCCAACAACGCCGAAGCCGCGCAGCCCGCGGCCGAGGCGGCAGCCGCGTCCGCCGCCCACACCGCCCTCGACGCCCTGCTGCCCAGCCAGCAGCCGGCCATTGATGCCAAGTTCCAGGATTCGCTGACACAGATCGGCGCCGGCCGGCGGATCGACCGCGGCATCCGCATTGGCATCGCAGCGGCCGACGCGATCCTCGCCGCCCGGGCCAACGATGGCGCCACCGCCACCCCGCCGCCGTATGTCCCGCAGCCCGGCCCCGGCGAGTACCAGCTGACGCCGCCCAACTTCCAGCCGCCCGTGTTCACGCACTGGGCCGCCGTCACGCCGTTCGTGATGCGTAGCGCCGGCCAGTTCCGGCCCGCGCCCCCGCCGGCCGTCACCAGCCCGCGTTACACCGACGACTTCAACGAGGTGAAATCGCTCGGACAGTCAACGAGCGCGTCACGCAGCGCCGAGCAGACCCAGATCGGGCGCTTCTGGGGCGCTGGGCCGGTCCAGAACGTCTGGAACCAGATTGCCGAGATGGCGGCCGGCGCGCTGCACACCAGCCTGGCGCAGAACGCGCGCCTGTTCGCGGTGCTCGACACAACGCTGGCCGACGGGGTGATCGCGCTCTACGACGCCAAGTACGCCTACCACCGCTGGCGCCCGGTGACGGCGATCCAGGCCGGCGAGAACGACGGCAACCCGGCCACCGCCGGCGATCCCGCCTGGACGCCGCTCGCCAACACGGCGCTCGACCCGAGCTATCCCGGCGCCCACGCCGAGATCAGCCAGTCCGCTGCAGCGGCTCTGCAGTCGTTCTTCGGAACCGACCGCGTCGACTTCTCGCTGAGCAACCCCGCACTCCCCGGCGTCGTGCGGAGCTTCCAGAGCTTCTCACAGGCCGCCCAGGAGGCGTCGGCGAGCCGGATCTATGCCGGTCAGCATTTCCGTTACGACGAGGATGCCGGACAGGCGCTGGGCGATCAGGTGGGTGATTTTGTCGCGGACCGGCTACTCCGGCACGCCCACCGACACAGCGGCCGTCTCTAAGCCGCGATACGGCTCGCCCACACGGCCAGTGCGTCCTGCGCGGCATCGGCGCGATCCTGCGCGGCCCGGTACACGACGTATGCGTCGGTGCTCTGGTCGTAGCGCCACTCGTCGTAGGCCACGTCTGCCTCGGCCTGGGCCTCACGGCGGATGAAGCTGAACTCCATGTACATCGCGTAGTCGTAGCGTGAGCTGAGCGGGCGGGGATCCTCGACCGGTTCTTGCAGCACGTTTCGGCGGGGATGGCTAGGGCTCATGGACAACCTCCTTGATTCACGAACCGTTCGACGTCTGCCCCCTGAAACGCCGGCGCGGGCCAATACTTGCGGTGACTGGAAACCTGCAGCGGCCCGCGCACCCGCGCGGCGCCTATGCAGCCGAGATCACATCGCCGGCCTGGACCTCGTGGCGGTCCAGGCTCTGCAGCAGCAACCCGATGTTCTCGCCGGCCTGGGCCGAGCTCAGCACCTTGCGAAACGCCTCGATCCCGTCCACCCGCACGCCGGCCCGCTCCCCCACCTGCACCTCGTCCCCGACGCGAACCTCGCCGAACTCAACCTGTCCGGTGACGACGGTGCCACGCCCGCGGATGAAGAAGACGTCCTGCACCGTCATGCGAAACATTGCGGCGAGAGGATATGGCAGCCGAGCCGCTCACAAGTCGCTAAAGCCGCCTCGCCAAGTAGCATCGCCGCCGACGACATGGCAACCAGCAAGGACATCGACTGGACCTACTCGCTCACCGATCGCGTGATCAGACTCGCGCTCGGCGAGCTGGCCGACTTCAGCGGCGCGAAGTACGACGGCGACTTCTCGCTCACCCTCGAGCAGGCCCAGCGGCGCAAACACGACTACATCGCCGAGCAGATCGGCATCGAGCCCGGGCGGCGCATCCTCGACCTCGGCTGCGGCTGGGGCGGGCTGCTCAACTACATCCGCAACCGCGGGGCGACCGGTCTCGGGGTCACGCTGAGCGCCGCGCAGCTCGAGTCCTGCCAGCGCCACGGGCTGGACGTGCACCTGCAGGACGCCCGTGAGGTGACGCGGGATACGTTCGGGCCATTCGACGCCGCGGCCAGCCTGGGCGCATTCGAGCACTTCTGCTCACCCGAGGACCACGAGGCGGGCCGGCAGGACGAGATCTACCGCGGCCTGTTTGAGAACGTCGCCGGGCTCCTGCCGGACAAGGGGCGGTTCTACCTGCAAACGATGGTCTTCGGGCGCAACATGATTCCGATCGAGCAGGTCGACAGCAACGCGCCTCGTGAGTCCGATGCGTGGTATCTGGCGATGATGCGGGCCGCGTTCCCGGGCTCGTTCCTTCCCTTCGGGCAGGAGCAGGTGATCCGCTGCGCCGAGCCCCACTTCAAGCTCGTCTCGAGCATCAGCGGGCGGCTCGACTACATCGAGACCATCAAGCAGTGGGACAAGCGCACCGGGGCGTGGACGCCGCGCCTGGCGTTGTTCAAGCTACGGCTGCTGCCCCACTGGCTGACGGACCCGAATTTCCGCTTTGCCTACACGACCGGCGAGAGCTCCAACAGCGAGTGCTTCAAGCGCGAGCTGATGGATCACTACCGCCTCGTGTTCGAGAAGGCCTGACCCGATAAATAACACGTAAGAGGTGGGACAAAAACCCGTGAATAACGGGTACGCTCGCTGAACTACGACTCCCAGGAGGGGACTTGCCAGGGACCAACATCGCCGCCGTAACCGATACCGATCCGCTGCCTGCATCGTTCTGGCGCGAGCGCTTGGCGCCGTACGGCAAGGCGGACGTGCGGCGGGGGATGCTTGATCTCGCGACGTCGGTAGTTCCGTATCTGATCCTGACGGCGGCGATGTACATCCTGTTCCCAATCTCCATCTGGCTCGCGCTGCCGCTGGCCATCCCTGCCGCCGGGTTCCTTCTGCGGACGTTCATCGTCTTCCACGATTGCTCGCACGGCTCGTTCTTTCCCAATCGCACCGCCAACAAGCTGACCGGAATCTGCTGCGCGCTGCTCGTATACACGCCGTTTCACAGCTGGCGCCACGAACACGCGGTGCACCACGCCACCGCAGGTGACCTCGATGAGCGCGGAATGGGCGACGTCGACACTCTCACCGTGGCTGAGTACCAGGCCCGTTCACCGCTGCGCAAGCTCGAGTACCGCCTGCTGCGCAATCCCTTCGTGATGCTGGTGATCGGCCCGCTCTGGGCACTGCTGCTCGAGCCCCGCCTGGTGCCGGCCTGGGCGCGCAAGCGCTTCTGGCGGGTGATCGTCGCCACCGACGTCGCGATCGTGGCCTGCCTCGCCGGTCTCATCTTGATGGCAGGGTGGAAGGCCGTGCTGCTCATCCAGCTCCCGCCCGCGATGATCGCCGGCGCAGTCGGCATCTGGCTCTTCTACGTCCAGCACCAGTTCGAGGGCGTGTACTGGCAGCGGCACGACAGCTGGAGCTACGCGGATTCAGCGTTGCGCGGGAGCTCGCACCTGAAGCTGCCGAAGATCCTGCAGTTCTTCACCGGCAACATCGGGCTGCACCACGTTCACCACATGAGCCCGCGGATCCCCAACTACAACCTCCAGCGTGCACACGACGAGAACCCGGTGTTCCACGATGTGCCAACGCTCACGCTGTGGGACGGGATCCGCGCGCTGCGTCTGAAGCTCTACGACGAGACGACCGGCACGCTCGTCGGTTTCGCCGCGGCGCGCCGAACTTCGCCTCGCGCCGCCAGATCAGCAAGCGCGTCAGGCTGACAGCTTGAACTGCGAGACGAGCCGGCCGAGCTCTTCGGCGTTGCCCGAGAGCTCCTGGGCCGTGGCGGCGATCTGCTCCGCCGACGCCGCGGTCTGATCCGTCGACGCTGAGACCTGTTCGGTCGACGCCGAGGAATGCTCGGCCACGAGGGCGACCTCATCGATCCGCTGCTGCATTGACTGGGCCCCGGCGACGATCTGGTGCGACGCGACGGCGATGCCCTCGATGCGTTCGGTGATGTCCTCCACGGAGGCACCGATCTGCAGGAACGCCTCACGCGTCTGCTCCACCACGACGGCGCCCTCACGCGTGCGCTCGGCGCCATCCTCGACGACACGCACCGCGTTCGTCGTCTCGTCCTGAATCGCCGAGATCAGCTGGGCGATTTCCTGCGCCGCGCGCTGCGACTCCTCGGCCAGCTGCCTCACCTCCTCGGCCACCACGGCGAAGCCGCGGCCCTGCTCCCCGGCCCGAGCGGCCTCGATGGCGGCGTTGAGTGCGAGCAGGTTGGTCTGCTCGGCGATGCCTGTGATGGTCCCGACAATCGTCCCGATCTGCTCCGATTTGGCGGCCAGCTCGGCGATAGTCGCCGTCACGGCGGCGGAGGAATCACGTACGGAATGCATGGCCTCGGTGGCCTGAAGTGCAGCCTCGTCACCGCCGCGCGCAACCTCGCGCGCGCCGTGTGCGACCTCGACCGTGGCGCTGGCGCGCTCGGCGGAGCTGGCAATCGCCTCGGCGACCTCCTCGGCCGATTGCTTGGCCTGGCCGATGATCTCAACCTGCCGTTCAGCGCCGCTGGCGATCTCGCCTACCGCGCCCGCGACCTCGCCGCTGGTGCGCCCGGTCTCATCGGAGCTGGAAGCGATCTGGGCCGAGGCTGAGGAGACGGTGGTCGAAGTCTTCGAGATCTGCCCGAGCATGGTCTGGAGCTGGTCGCGCATCGCTGTGTAGGACTCGAGGCTCTCGCCCGTCTTGACCAGCATCTGGTTGAACGTCCGCGTCATGTCGCCCAGCTCATCGCGCCCGGGATTCTCAATCGGTTCGGTCGAGGGCCGCGCGTCGACGGTGAGGTCACCGGCCGCGATGGCTTGAAGGCCCGCTGAGAGGTCCGTGAGGTCGTGCGCGTCGAGTCCGCGCAACCGCTCGAGCATTTTGCGTACGGCGATCCCCACCGACGCGTAGAACCCGGCGAACAGGTAGGCCAGAAGCAGGATCGCGACGAGCGCGATCAGCTCGACTCGGTGCGCCGCGGAGTTCAGGCGGTCGATGCGCGCCGCCAGGAGGTGGTCCAGCTGTGGTCCGCTGGCGCGCTCGAGCGCGGCGCCGGCGCTGACCGCGGCACTGGCGAGACGAGCGGCAGCCACGGCGTCGAGGTTGCCCTTGATCGCGCCTGCGAGGTGCTGGTCGAACGCTTTGACGGCCGCGTCGAGAGCGGACCGGCGGGAATCGAGCGTCGGCTTCAGTGCCGAGTCGGAGGTGTTCGCGAAGGCCGTTGTCAGATCGCCGTCAACCCCGCCAAGGTTCGTCGTGATCGAGCCCTGGTCGAGGGCGAGCTGAATCCGGTCGTCGACGCTGACCGGCTTGGCCGAGGCAGCGAATGTCGCTTCCAGGTTGCTCGTCCGGCCGATCGTCTCCATGAGCGGCGGGAGCTTGGTGATCCACTCGTCCATCACGTAGAACGAGTCAAGGTCGGGATCGAGGATCAGGTTCGAGTTGTTACCCGCATTGGTCACCAGCGTAAGCGCATCGGTGAGCAGCTTGTTGTATGTGTCGAGCGCCGTGGCAGCGGGCTGCTGCTGTTGTGTCACCTGGAGGATCCGCGCTCGCAGCCCGGCCCATTCCTTGGATACCTGAAGCTGCTCACCGACCTGCGCGTTCGCGTGATCGACGGATGCGATCGCCGTATTGACGGCCTGCCGCGCCGTCGCGAGGTCAGCTGATCCGCCGCCGGACGCGTGCGCCACCGCCGCGGTGCGCGCTCCAACCAGCGCGATGACGAGATCCGCCGCGGGGCCCACGTAGACGACACCTACCCGCTCCTTCTGGGAGAAGTCGACCTGCGTTGAGACCTCGCCGAGGTAGGAGAAGCCGACGAAGCCGAGGCACGCGAGGACGATCACGCCGATCACGGCGAACTTGTGCGCGTAGCGGAGGCGGCCCATGACCTTGGCGCCCGGGGCGACGAATTGGCGCCCTACGCGGCGCACGGAAGCAAGAATAGTTGCGCTCATACGCGGGTCATCGCCCGGGCCGCCGTGAACTTGACGGCAAATTACGGATGCGCTGCTAGAACCGACGGCATGACCGATGCGGTGATCTTCGATCTCGACGGTGTGCTGATCGACTCCGAGCAGCTCTGGAACCGGGCCAAGGAAGATCTCGTGCGCAGCACCGGCGGCCGGTGGCGCGACGATGCGCCCCACGCGATGATGGGTATGAGCTCGCCCGAGTGGGCGCGCTACCTACGCGATGAGCTCGGCGTGCCGCGCCCCCTCGCGGAGATCAACGACGACGTCGTTGGTCGCATCGAGGAGCTCTACCGCGCGGAGCTGCCACTCCTACCGGGCGCGGGCGACGCGGTCCGCGCGCTGCACCGCCGCTGGCCACTCGGTCTCGCCTCCTCCTCGAACCGCGAGATCATCGACCTTGTGCTGGAACTCGCGGGCCTCGACGGCGAGTTCGCCGTGACTGTTTCCTCCGAGGAGGTGGCCCGCGGAAAGCCTGCCCCGGACGTCTACCTACAGGTGACTACGCGGCTGGCGGTGAACCCCGAGCGTTGCGTGGCGATCGAGGACTCGAGCAACGGGCTGAGGGCCGCGGCCGCCGCCGGCATGGCGGTGGTCGCAGTCCCCAACCCGCACTATCCGCCTGACGAGGACGCGCTCCGGCTGGCCGCGGCCAGCGTTGCCGTTGTCGGCGACGTCAGCCCGGAGCTCGTCGAACGCGTCAGCCGCCGTTGACGGCGATGTTCTGGTTGAGCCGGAACAGGTTGTCGGGATCCCAGCGCCGCTTGGCCTCGACCAGGCGCGCATACTTCTCCTCGCCGTAGGACTGGCGCAGGCGACCGGTCTCATCGGGCTCGATGAAGTTGGCAAACGCGGTGCCGAAGCCGAAGCGCTGCATGGCCGCGGCGAATCCCCGTGCCCAGTCGCGGTTGCCCTCATCCTGCGTTGGGTCAAGCCACATCGACAGGCAGAAGTACATCCACGGGGCATCGGCGGCCGACAGCGCGATGTCCTGGTTCGACCCGCGGGCTGCGCCGCCGAGCGGCGCGAGGATCAGCTGTCCGAACGGAGCCGGTAGCTGCTCACCCTGGGCCACCACGGTGTCGATCGCCTCGTCGGTCAGCTCGCGCAGCCAGTCGACCTTGAAGTACTCGCGGATGCCCGTTGGATTGCCGGCGTCGAGCATGCCCTGGAGCGCGACGTACGGCATCGGCTGGACCAGGTCGACAGCCGGCGAGCCGAACTCGCGCAGGGGCGCGGCAGCCGCCAGGCCCTCTTCCGGCGCGCCGACGTAGCAATAGATGACGCCGACCGCGGGCTGCCCTTGCAGCTCGGCTGGGACGAACGGCTCGGGTGGCGCGGTCAGTAGGGCCACACCGCCCCCGACCTGCTGTGGGGCCTCGGCGATGAACTCGCGATAGAAGCGGATCACCTCGCCGGCCTGCGCCCGTGGCCAGACCAGCATGCCGGCGGCCATGATCGGCCCCACCGGGTGCAGATCGAACTCGAACTCGGTCACCACGCCGAAATTGCCACCCCCGCCGCGCAGAGCGAAGAACAGCTCCGGGTTCTCGCTCGCGGTGGCTGTGACGACCTCGCCGGCTGCGGTCACGACCTGGGCCGAGATGATGCTCTCGGCGGTGTAGCCGTACATCCGCTCGAGCCACCCGCTGCCGCTGCCAAGGGCGAGCCCGCCGACGCCGGTGTCGGAAACGCGACCACCGGTCACGGCCAGTCCGTGCTCCTGCGTCGCGGCGTCGAGCTCGCTCCATACCGCGCCGCCCCCGACCTTGGCCGTGCTGGCCTGCGGATCGACGCTCACGTGGTTGAGCCCGCGCAGGTCGATCACCACGCCCCCGTCGCACGTGCTGTAGCCGGGTGTCGAGTGCGCGCCGCAGCGCACCGCGATGATCAGCCCGCGCTCACGCGCGAAGTTGACCGCGGCCACGACGTCTGAAGTCGAGGCGCACCGGACCACGGCGGCCGGATAGCGATCGATCAGCCCATTCCATACCTTGCGCGACTCGTCGTAGGCCGCGTCGTTGGGCGCTACGACTTCTCCCTCGACGCTCGCCCGCAATGGCTGAACGTCGACGTCTGTGCTGACGGTGTGACTCACTGCAACCCCCAAGGTTGATTGTTACCGGCCGGTCCTTGCCCTCAGGCTCCGCGCCCGCCCCCGTGCAGACGCCCCAAGCCAGCGTATCCCACGTGTGGGCGGAGCTCAAATCCTGAGCTTGGCCGCCTCGAGATCGACGAGCGACTCCAGCTGGGCCCGCAGGCGCTCGACGTCGGCCGGGCTGGTCGGACGCAGCGGCGCGCGAACGTCCTCGCGCACGGGAACCCCCCGGAACCTCAGGGCAGTCTTGACCGCAGCCTGAAACGGCAGGCGACCGAGCACCGCGCGCAACGACTCGACCAGCGCGGCGCGCTCGCTCGTCGGCTCGGCGACCAGCGCTGCGACGGCCTCGGGAAACGCCGCCGCGACGCCCGATACCGCGCCGACCGCCCCTCGGTCAAGCCCGGCGCGAATCACAGGCTCGGCGCCGATGAACACATCGAGACCGAGGTGCAGGTACGGCTCGGCCCGCTCCAGCGGCGCGTCGGAGACCTTCATCCCCACGAGGTTGGCCGCCCGATCGCGTAGCGCGTCGATCACCTCGACGGCAATTGCGTAACCGCTGCGCTCGGCGTATTCGTAGACGTAGAACGGCAGCGGCTCGCAGGCGGTGGCCGCGGCGGCGAAGTGCTCGGTGAGCTCATCGGCGGTGAAAGCGAAGTACGGCGGCGCGATCACCGCCACGCCGGCGGCACCGATCTCGGCCGCGTGCGCGGCCAGTGCGCTCGTGTCCGCCGTCGTCTGCGAGCCGCAGTGCACGATCACCTGGAGACCTTGCGGCGCGGCGGTCACGGAAAGCTCGGCGGCGCGCCGGCGCTCCTGGAGGCTGAGCAGGATGCCCTCGCCGGTGGTGCCAAGCACGAGCAGCCCGTCGAGGCCGCCGGCGGCGTAGAACTCGAGCAGCGGCGCGAAGGCATCCTCATCGAGGCGCGTGCCGCCGTCACGCAGCGGCGTTACCGCGGCGGCCAATGTTCCCGTGATGCGCTCGTCGCCCACGTCCCCAATGGTCCCACGAATCTCTTGCCCGCGCCGGACTCGCGGGGCGTAGGCTGATCGAGGCGATATGAGGGGCACATCCGAAGCGGACCTGCAGGGCGACGCGCAGGACATGGCGTTCTTCGAGCGGATGAACGGCCACCTGCCACGCACCTTCCTCGCCTTGATGCGGCGGCTGCCGTCCGAACCACGGTGCCGTCTCTGCCGCGCACCTTACGGCGGGATCGGTGGCCGAATCATGCGCCGGGTGGGCTTTGGACCGTCGCGCAAGAACCCGTCGCTGTGCAACACCTGCTTCGAGAAGGCGCCGATGGGCGGCGTGGAGATGGAGATCGGCGTCCTGTTCGCCGATGTGCGCGGGTACACGTCGCTCGCCGAGACGATGGCTCCGGGCGACGTGGCCGAGCTGCTGAACCGCTTCTACGCCTGCGCCTCGACCGTGCTCGGCCGATCCGCGGTGATCGACAAGCTGGTCGGCGACGAGGTCATGGCGCTCTACATCCCGGCATTGTTGAACGACGGTTGGGAAAGCGCGATGGTCCGCGATGCCTCGGATCTCCTGCGCGCCGTCGGCTACGACGCCGCCCAGGCGCCGTGGCTGCAGCTCGGCGTCGGGCTTGATGTCGGCCGCGCGTTCGTCGGCAACGTCGGCTCCGGCGAGGTCAAGGACTTCACCGCCCTGGGCGACGTGGTCAACACCGCGGCCCGGCTTCAGTCCTCCGCGCAGAGCGGGCAGATCGTCGTCTCCGAACGGGTCTTCGACCGTCTCCCGGCCGGCGCCGTGGGCGGGCGCGTCAGCGCACTCGAGCTCAAAGGCAAGCGTGACCCCGAGGCAGTCCGCGTGATCGACGTCGGCTAGCCACAGCCGCTGATCGTGCGCGTAGGATGACGGCGTGCCGCCGGAGCAGGATGCGGGATCACCTGACGCGACGGATGTATCGCGGCGCACCTGGCTGGCCGCGGAGCGGACTTGGCTGGCCTGGTGGCGGACCGGGGTGGGCGCCGCCGCGTTGGCCATCGCGGTTGGCCGGCTCGTGCCCGCCGTCACCCACGGCTCGCGCTGGCCGTTCATCGTGGTCGGACTCGGCTACGGCGTGCTGGCCGTCGCGATCCTCGTAACCGGCGCGCTACGTCAGCAGCGGACTGCAGACGCGCTGCGCCGGGGCGACTATTCGGAGCTCTCCTCCGCGCTGGTTCTGTGGTTTACCGCGGCCGCCATCGTGCTCTCGCTCGGCGCGTTGGCGCTCATCGCGGCGCGGATCTAGCGGAGGCGGTCGAAGGGCGAAAACTGCGCATCGAGGGAGGGGATGGGCGGCTTTGGCGGCCAGGCGAGCGCGTTTGGGGTGCCGGACCGCCATAACGTGAGTGAGCGCGGGCCCTTCCCGGCGCCTGCATGCGTTTTTGGCGATATTCGCCCAGACTGCATGCAAGCTCCCAAACAGGGCGTCGCTCGCATGCGTTATTGGCGTTGCCGCCCCGGCACGGCCCGCAAAACACCCCCATCCCCACCCTCAATGCGCCGTTCCGACCTTTGACAGCCGCCACCAATAACCGCGCGTCGGAACCGATTAGTTTCAAGCCGCCGCCTGGTCTTAGGGTCGTAATCGCCACCTCCAAGGAGGATGCAGCATGAGCAGCACCACGATCACGGGAATTCGCCAGCTCAGCCTGGTGTGCGTTCCCACGCCCGACCAGGACCGAGGCATCGAGTTCTACGAATCGCTCGGCTTCGAGAAGCGCACCGACGTGCCGTTCGGCGGCGACTATCGCTGGATCGAGGTCTACCCGCCGGAGGGGAACGCCGGCATCGCGCTCGCGCCGCCCCGGCCCGGAACCGAGGTCACGCCGGTCGAGACCGGCATCACGCTGGTCAGCGACGACATCGACGCCACGCACGCCGAGCTCAAGGCACGCGGGGTCGACGTTGACGCCGAGGTGTCGCGTATGGGCGATCCGGTTCCGCCCATGTTCTGGCTGCGGGACAGCACCGGGCATACCCTGATGGTGGTCGAGCAGCGCTGAGCGCCCTGGCCCCCGCAGAACGCGATTTCGCGTATCTCGTCGAGCAATACCGAGCCGAGCTCCACGCACATTGCTATCGGATGCTCGGCTCGGTGCACGACGCCGATGACGCGCTTCAGGACACGCTGGTGCGCGCGTGGCGCGGGGCGGACGGCCTGCGCGACGGCGCGTCCGCCCGGTCCTGGCTCTACGCCATCGCAACGAACGTCTGCCTGACCGAGCTGGCCCGGCGGCGCAAGCGCGTCCTGCCACATGACTTCGGTCCGGCCGCTGAGCCGCACACGCCGCCCGGCGTACCGGCGGCGGAGTCGACATGGCTCGAGCCCTATCCGAACGAGGCAGTCGGTCTTCCCTCCGGGCTGGCCACTCCTGAGGCCCGCTATGAGCAGCGGGAGAGCATCGAGCTCGCGTTCGTCGCGGCGCTTCAGCATCTGGCCGCCAACCAGCGCGCCGTGCTGATGCTGCGCGAAGTCCTCGGCTTCAGCGCCCAGGAGGCGGCCACCATGCTCGACACCACGGTCGCATCGGTCAACTCCGCGCTTCAGCGTGCGCGCGCGGCGGTACGCGAGCGGGTCCCGGCACGCAGTCAGCAGGACACGCTGCGATCGCTCGGCGACCGCGGGGTCCGCGACATCGTCGAGCGCTACATCCGCGCCTGGGACAGCTGTGACGTCGACGCGTTCGCCGCGCTGCTGGCGCGCGATGCGACGTTCGCCATGCCGCCACTCACGACTTGGTACACGCCGCGCTCGACCATCCGGGCCTGGGCGCGCGCGTCCTCCATGTCAGGCAGCTGGCGGTGGCGTGCGGTGCCCGTCGGCGCAAACGCCCAGCCGGCGCTGGCCTTCTACGCCTGGGACCGAGCTGCCGGCGCTTACCTGCCGTTCGCGATCAACGTCATCAGCCTGAACGACAGTCTGATCAGCGACGTGACCGCGTTCATCGTCCGAACGACCCACGTCCCCGATCCGACGGATTTCACCCGGTTCCCCGAGCAACCGATGGACGATGGGCGCCTGGGCGGGACGTTCGAGCGCTTCGGACTGCCCAGCCTGCTCAGCTGATCAGAGCGCCGGCTCCGGGAGGTGCCGGCGGCAGAAGCAAGAGGACTTGATTTCGATATCGGCGCCGGCCAGGAGCCGGTCGAGCTGAGGTTTCACCCGCGCCGCGTCCTCGTCGCGGCCAAGACGGGTCAGGCACTCGTGGTACCCGTGGAGGCTCCACACGTTGTTCGGGTGCTGGCAGGCCCGTGGCAGCGTCTCGTTGAACCCGAGGTCGGCGGCATATACCCCGGCCGCCAATTCGACCTCGCCCTGCTCGAGTAGGAGCGCTCCGTAGGCATGTCGGGTCGGCTGCATCCATCCCCACGGCTCGTCGTAGGGCAGCGTGTCGTCGAGCTCGATCGCCCGGCGCAGGTTGGTCCACGCGGCGTCGTAGTTGCCCTTTCGATACTCGATCTCGCCGTCGAGCATGGCGGCTGCCACGGCGAGGATGTCCAGCGACTGATTGTTGAACAGGTAGCGGCTCTCGGGCACGCGCGCGACGGCGCCGCCGA
>JBJMLD010000199.1:0-40999 GCA_045805545.1 Solirubrobacteraceae bacterium
GCCGTCGAGGAGGACTCGAAGCTCGGGCTGCAGGGCACCCTCGACGTGCTGCAGGAGCTCACCGGCGCGGAGTCGATCCGCCAGCTGCCGACGCTGAAGCTCTTCAAGATCCGCATGGACCTCGAGATGGAGGGCGGCACCGACAAACTGGCCCAAGCCGCCGAGGCGGTCGCGCCGGCCGAGACCGAGCCCCAGCCCTACGACGAGAAGGACATCGCGGTGATCCGCGCGCTGCAGGGCGACATGCCGATCATCGAGGAGCCCTTCGCACCGGCCGCGGCGAGCCTGAACATGGCCCAAGAGGATCTGCTGAACCACCTGCAGGGGATGCAGGAGCGCCGGCTGCTGCGACGCGTGGCGGCGATCCTGTTCCACCGCCGGGCTGGGTTCAGCGCCAACGGTATGGGCGTGTGGAAGGTGCCCGACGAGCGCATCTCCGAGATCGGCCCGCGCATGGCCGCCTTCCGAGGCATCAGCCATTGCTACCAACGTCCGACCTACCAGGACTGGCCCTATTCGGTCTTCACGATGGCGCATGGCCGCTCCAAGGAGGAGTGCGACGCGATCCTCGACTCGATCGCCAACGAGACGGGAATCACCGACCGCGCCACGCTCTATTCCTCCACCGAGTTCAAGAAGATCCGCCTGCTCTACTTCACCGAGGACTACAGGGCCTGGGAACGCGAGCACGCCAGCGTGTGACCCGCTCGGCCGAGCTCTACGAGCAGGCGCTCCAGCTTCTCCCTGGCGGAGTCAATTCCCCGGTGCGCGCGATGCGCTCGATCGGCCGCGACCCGATCTTCATCGCCGCCGGCTCCGGCGCCACGGTCACTGACGCCGACGGCCAGGAGTACATCGACTGGGTCAGCTCGTGGGGCCCTTTGATCGCCGGCCACGCACACCGCGGCGTCGTCGATGCGGTCACCGCGGCCGCTCAGCGCGGGACGAGTTTCGGTGCGCCCACCGAAAATGAGGTGGCGCTTGCCGCCGAGATAACGCGTCGGATTCCGTCGGTCGAGATGGTGCGGATGACCTCGTCGGGCACGGAAGCGACGATGAGCGCGCTGCGCCTGGCCCGGGCGGCCACCGGCCGCGACCGCGTCTTGAAGTTCGCCGGCGCCTACCACGGGCACGTCGACGGGCTCCTCGCCGAGGCGGGGAGCGGACTTGCCACGCAGGGGATCCCGGCCAGCCCGGGCGTACCCGAAGCTGCGGCGAGCGCGACGGTGATCGTGCCCTGGAACGACTCCGACGCGCTGAGCGCCGCCACCGAGCGCCACGAGTTGGCCGCGATCCTGGCCGAGCCGATCCCGGCCAACATGGGGGTAGTCCCGCCCGCGCCCGGCTTCCTCGAGCTCCTGCGCGACCGCGCATCCGCGACCGGCGCGCTTCTCATCTTCGACGAGGTGATCACCGGCTTCCGCGTCGCCCGGGGCGGCGCGCAGGAGCTGTACGGGATCGAGCCCGACCTGTCGATCCTCGGCAAGATCGTCGGCGGGGGCCTGCCGGCCGCGGCCTACGGCGGCGCGCGCGAGTTGATGGAGCGGATCGCGCCGGCCGGCGACGTCTACCAGGCCGGCACGCTGTCGGGAAATCCGCTTGCCGTGGCCGCTGCCCTGGCCACGCTCGAGCTCTTGGACGCCCGGGCCTACGAGCGACTCGAACAGGTGACTCTCGTCCTGGCTGATGGCCTGCGCGATGCCGCGGCGGCGGCGGGCCGTGCGGTCCAGGTCCAGCACGTGCCGGGCCTGCTCACGCCGTTCTTCAGTGCTCAGCCGGTCTCCGACTACGCGGGGGCCGCCGCCTGCGACCTCGACGCCTACGGAGCCTGGTGCCGGGCATTGCTCGAGCGCGGGGTCTACCCGCCGGCGTCGCAGTTCGAAGCCTGGTTCCCCTCGCTGGCCCACAGCGACGATGACGTCGAGCGGACGGTACGCGCTGCCGCCGAAGCGTTCGAGGCGATCTCGTGAGCGAGGCCCTCCGCGCTGCGCTGCGTGTTCACGGCGGCCTGCTCGCCGAGCTGGCCGAGCGTCCGGGCGCAGACCGGGGGGATCGACCGGACGTGCCAAGCCCGCCGCAGGTGGCGGCATCCGGGCCTCGCACGGCCGGGCATGAGGCCGAGTACGAGCTCCTGATCGAGATGATCGCCGAGGGCAGTCGTCTGCACTACGCGGCGTCCGATGTCGAGCCGGATGTGGCCCTTTTGCTGGGAGATCAGCTCTATGCGCTCGGCTTGGAGCGGCTCGCTGCGCTGGGCGACCTGGAGGCCGTCGGCGCCCTCGGCGACGTCATCTCGGCTGTCGCACAAGCCCACGCCGAGGGCCGGCCTGAGCTGGCCAATGCCGCGTGGACCAACGGCGCCCGTCGGATCGGCTGGGGTTCGGCACAAGCGCGGGGCTAGTGACGCTCGTCGCGTTGTTGACGATACCCTTGGAACCCCCTTCAATTCAGCTTTCCGCCCGTGCCAGATCGCCACAAAGAAGCCAAGCCCAAGTACACAGCTGAGCGCAACATCCCCGGCGCGTTCGAGGGTGAGACGGTCACGCGCCGGCGCCTGATGGGCCTGGCCGTCAACGGTGCGGGCGCGATGACGGTCGCCGCCTTCACGCTGCCGGCGCTCGGGTTCGCGCTCGGTCCGCTGTTCAGCCGCGTCCCATTCGAGTGGCAGCCGATCGGCGCTCCGTCGGACTTCCCCAGCAGCACGTACACGACCAAGGTGCTCACCGTCGTGCCGGGCGTGGGGGAGGTCGGCAAGACGATCGCCTACGTCCGCGCGCGCAACCCGGCGATCGATACTGAGAAAGAGGATCAGTACAACAAGTTCATCGCGCTGTCCTCGCGCTGCATGCATCTCGGCTGTCCGGTCCGCTACACGCCGGCTGCCCAGCGGTTCATCTGCCCGTGTCACGGCGGTGTCTACGACTTCCGCGGCATGGTGGCCGGTGGTCCACCGGTCCGCCCGCTCGACCGCTTCTACACCCGCGTGAAGAACGGTCTGGTCGAGATCGGTCCCCGCTACTCGGTCAATTCCGAGCTGCGGCGCTTCTCGCCGCGCGATCCGGCCGAGCCGCTCGACGGGATCGGCCAGTACCTCTACCCGAAGCGCTTCTCGACGTCGACCCTCCCCAGCAACTACCGTCGTGCCCCGCCTGCCAGCACCACCTCTGCCGAAGATCCTGATGCCGAAGCCCAAGCGGCCTGGCGAGGAAACCGGCAAGCAGGCGCCGAAGGAGACGGCGGTCGAAGCCGGCGTCCAGGTCGTCGACTGGATCGACGAGCGCACCTCGCTCTCCGGTGGGCTGCGCTGGATGATGTTCCGCAAGGTCCCGAAGGGCATCAACTGGTTCTACACGCTCGGCTCGGCGACGATGTTCGCCTTCCTCTCCCAGGCCGTCACCGGCGTGTTTCTGGCCATGTACTACCGCCCGGACGCCACGGGCGGCGCCTACGAGTCGATCCGCTACATCACCGACCAGGCCTTCCTCGGCCAGTTCGTGCGCGGCATGCACAAGTGGGGCTCGTCGGTGATGGTCATCCTGATCTTCCTGCACATGGCGCGTACGTTCTTCTTCGGCGCCTACAAGTACCCGCGCGAGCTGACCTGGGTGATCGGCGTGACGCTGCTGATCCTCACCATGGCGATGTCGTTCACCGGGTATCTGCTGCCGTTCGACCAACGCGCCTACTGGGCCTCGGTCGTGGGCGTCAACATCAACGGCACGGGGCCGTTCATCGGGCCGTACTTATCTGACTTCCTGCGCGCCGGCCCCGAGTTCGGCGCCACCACGCTGTCGCGCTTCTACGCCATCCACATGCTGCTGATACCTGGCGCGATCATCGCGCTGATCGGCGCGCACCTGTACCTGATCACCAAGCTCGGGATCACGGCCCCGCCGTGGCTGAAGGCGGAAGAGGAGCCCGAGATCGCGCTGGAGAAGTCGGAGGTCTAGTGCCCCGAGGGGAGACTTGATCACGCCATGAACCAGGCCGAGAAAGAGCTCTACCTCCGCGAGTACTCGATCCTGAAGAGTCAGGGCAAGCCGTTCTTCCCGTACGCGGTCGCCAAGGACTCGATCATGGCCTTGATCGTCGTTCTCGTGATCATCTTCCTGTCGCTGATGTTCGGCGCGGAGATCGGTCCGAAGGCGGATCCCACCACGACCACGTACGTGCCGCGGCCCGAGTGGTACTTCTTCTTCCTCTTCGAAGTTCTGCGCGTCATGAAGAACGTGCCGAAGTTCACGCCGATGGCGACGATCGGCGTGCCCACGATCTGCATGATCCTGCTCTTCCTGCTGCCGTTCTACGACCGCAGCCCGGAGCGGCGGATCGAGCGCCGGCCCGTGGCGCTGGTCGCCGGCCTGGCCACGATCCTGGCCATCGCCTATCTGACCTACGAGGGCGCCGCCGCCGGCTCGCCGAACTCGGTGGACATGAAGCCACCGGCCAACCTGTCCGCCGCCCAGATCCAGACATTCAATGCCGGCAAGCTCGTGGTGGGGCAGTCGGGATGTCTGGCCTGCCACGTCATCGGTGAGAACGGCAACAACGGCCCCGGTCCGCCCTTGACCAAGATCGGCGACAAGCTGCGACCGGCGGCCATCGCCTCGACGCTGATCAACCCAACGGCGCCGATGCCGTCGTTCAAGCAGCTCTCGCAGCAGAACCCGCAGAAGTTCAACAACCTGGTCAACTTCCTCGCCGAGCTTCAGTAGCTCGGAAACGGTGGCGGCTGCGATGGGGGCCAGCACTTCCACGGCGCCGGGCACCTTGGAGGAGACGCAGGTCCGCGCGATGTTCGACCGTATCGCGCGGCTCTATGACCGGATGAACACGGTCATGACCGCCGGCCTGCACCACCAGTGGCGCCGGCGCGCCGCCGACCTGGCCGCCGTGTCGCCCGGCGATCGCGTGCTTGATGTCGCCACCGGCACCGGCGATCTGGCCCTCGAGCTGGCGGGCCGCGTGGCGCCCGGTGGCGAAGTAATCGGCGTCGACTTCTCCGAACGCATGCTCGACCTCGCCCGGGCCAAGGCAGCAGCAGCTGCCTCCCTAGGAGCGGCGACGGCTCCCCCCACTAGAACGAGCGTTCAATTTAGTTACGGAAATGCCCTCCACCTGCCGTACCCAGACGGCGCCTTTGCAGCGGCCACGGTCGGCTTCGGTGCTCGCAACTTCTCCGACCTCGAGCAGGGACTGCGTGAAATGACGCGCGTCGTCCGTCCCGGCGGCCGCGTCGTCATCCTCGAGATAACGACACCGCGACGGCCCCCGCTTTCGACCTTCTTCGAGCTGTGGTTCGACCGCGTCGTGCCCGCCCTGGGCCGGATCGCCGGCGATTCGCAGGCCTACAGCTACCTTCCCAGTTCAGTGCGACGGTTCCCCGCACCTGAGGACCTTGCCGCGACCATGGCCCGGTGCGGTCTGGGCGCGATTCGCTACGTGCTGACGGCGGGCGGGATCATCGCGATACACGTGGGCGAGGTCGAGCGATGAGCGCAGTCCAGGCGGTGGTCGACGCCGGCGGTGCCGCGGCGCTCAAGGTGATGGAGCGCGTCGAGCTTCGGATGAGCGAACTTGCCGGCGGGCACGGCCCGCTGCTCGAGCGCTACGCCGGCGACACGATCGCGGCCGGTGGCAAGCGACTGCGACCGTTGCTCGTCTGCCTGTCCTCTGGCGTTCCGGTGCCCGAAAGCGATGGCCTGGTCCGTGCCGCAGTGGCCGTGGAGCTCGTGCACGCCGCGACCCTCGTGCATGACGACGTGCTCGACGGCTCGGCGCTGCGCCGCGGTCGTCCGACCGTCGTCGCGTCGGGCGGGCGACTCGCGGCCACGGCGACGGGCGATCTGCTCTTCTCTCGGGCGTTTGCCGAGCTCGCGGCGGGAGGTTCGGGCGAAGGCGGCGGCGAGCGGGCAGTCGAGGCCGTCCGGATCCTGGCCCGGGCGTGCTCGGAGCTGGCTACGGGAGAGCTGATGCAGCGCAGCGACGCCTGGGACGCGACGGTGCCGGTCGAGCGCTACCTCGAGCGCTGCCGGCTTAAGACCGCTGTGTTGTTCCGCGCGGCCTGCCAGCTCGGAGCGCTCGAAGGCGCCGCCGGCTTGAGAACCGGCCTTGGCAGCGCGATCGAGTCGCTCGGCACCTTCGGCGAGCAGATCGGAGTCGCCTTCCAGATCCTCGACGACGTCCTCGACGTCGCCGGCCCGCCGGAGCGCACCGGCAAGCCGCGCGGTGCCGACCTGCTCGACGGGACGGTCACGCTACCGCTGATTCTGGCCAGGCAGGCGGACTCCACTCTCGCCGCCGCCGAGCTGCGCTCGATCACGACAGCGGACCGCGCGGCCGAGGTGTGCGACCGGATTGCCGCCACCGGCGCGCTCGAGTCGGCCAAGGTCCGCGCCCTGGAGCTCGTCGCCGAAGCCAAGGCGCTGTTACCGGAGCTGCCCGAACGGCAGCGCGCAGCGCTCGACCTCGTCGCCGACGGCGTCGTCGACCGCTACGCCTAGAAATGGCCCGGCGGGCTTAAAAGTCTTCCGGCAGGATGTGGTCGGCGTTGAGCGCCGAAATGAAGCGCTCGATCTCGTCGGCCATGTTCGCCTGGGTGAGCCGCTGTAGGTCGGCCAGCATCTCGGCGAGCCCGTCGTCGAGCTGCTCCTCGAGCCGGTCGATCTCGTCCCGGTCGTAGATGCCGTCCTCGGTCCAGCCGCAATTGGGGCATTCGAGGGTCAGCTCCCAGCGGTGCCCACCGGCTTCGTTCCAGCACACGGGCTGGACCAGATCCGAGTCGCACCCGGGACACATATGGAGCTCGCGCTCGATCCGCTCCTCTGCCTCAAAGCGGACGACCTCGATCGACCTGCCACTCGGCAGGACGATTCGGCGCACTGAATGTCGGTCTTGGTTCTCGTTCATCGGTGCCTCCTGGATGAGGCATCTATCGGCGCGCGGCGGGCACGACTTGAGGGGGTTCTTACTCACTTCTTCGCACTTTGGCCGCTACATTTGACGAACCCCATCCGGAGGCCTAAGGCATGTTCCGCAATCCCACCACGGATCTGATCGTCGTCCTCGTGATCGTGTTGCTGATCTTCGGCCCGAAACGGCTGCCGGGTCTCGGCAAGCAGCTCGGCCACGGATTGCGCGAGTTCAAGGACTCCATCACCGGTGACTCGAAGGACTCCGACGACGAACAGCGGCCCGAGATTGCCGCCACCAGCGCCGCGCCCGTTGCCGGCTCGACGGTGACTGCTCAGCCGGCTCCGGTCGGCAGCGAGTCCGCGCCGGCCAACTCTCACCCCGCGCCAGGCGCCCCCGCCACGCCCGCACACGAATCAGCTGAGCGCGGCTCCTAGCGAGCCGGAAGCGCGCCGATGGCGAAGGTCCTCAGGCCAATTGGGCACGAAGATCGCCTGAGCATCGTCGACCATCTCGACGAGCTGCGCTCGCGGCTGATCATCTGCGGGATCGCACTCGTGATCGCCTTCGCGGCCTGCTTCTGGCAGAACCACGCGCTGCTCAAGGTGCTGAACCGAGCACTGCCCGCGACGCCGGCCACAAGCTCGAACCACATCTCCGGCTTGACTGGCGACTCGGTGAAGGAGGCGCGGGCCTGGGATGCCGTCGCCAACGCCGCCCAAGCTCTTGCCCAGTCGGGCAACCAATCGGCCGCCGACCGCGGGCACTTCGCCCAGCTCGCTCAGGGAGCCCGCGACGCCGCCACCGCGCTGCCCCACACGACAGCGAAGCGGCTGCCGATCACGATCGGGGTGGGCGAGCCGTTCACGACGACGCTGACCATCTCCGCGTACTTTGCGCTGCTGTTCGCGCTCCCCGTGCTGATCTACCAGGGCTATGCGTTCGTGCTCCCGGCTCTCAACCCAAAGGAGCGCCGAATCGCAATACCCGTGATGGCCGCGGCGCCGATCCTGTTCCTGGGCGGCGTCGCGTTTGCCTACCAGGTCGTGCTCCCGCCGGCCGTGCACTTCCTCCAGGGCTACAACAGCCAGAACTTCGACATCCTCGTGCAGGCCAAGACGTACTACACGTTTGAGGTGTTCACGATGCTCGGCATCGGCCTGGCCTTCCAGCTCCCGCTCGGGCTGCTCGCGCTCCAGCACCTGGGTGCTATCAACGCCAGCACTCTCACGCGTAACTGGCGCTACGCTGTCGTCATCATGGCGGTGATCGCTGCCGCGATGCCGGGGGCGGATCCGGTCACCACTGGACTGGAAATGCTCCCGCTTGTCCTGCTGTTCCTGGCCAGTATCGTGCTCCTGAAGATCGCCGACCGCCGCGCTGCCGCCCGCGCCGCCAGTGAGCTGAGCGATTCGCTCGGCGACGGACTCGACCCGACGTAGTTCAGTGCTCTTCGACCTCCGCAGCCGTGGCCGGCGCCGCACCGTGCAGGCCGTCTATCTCGGCCTCGCCATCATTCTGGGCGGCGGTCTCGTCCTGTTCGGAGTCGGCACGGGAACCGGCGGCGGCGGCCTGCTGAACGCCTTCGGCGGCGGCTCGAGCAACCAGAAGCAGGTCATCTCGAGCGACGAGAAGAACGCGCTGAAGGCGGTCAAGGCCAATCCGAACGACCCGAGCGGCTGGGCCCAGCTCGTGCAGGCCCGCTGGACCTCCGCCGGTCAGGGCAACAACTTCAACCAGAACACCGGCACCTTCACCGCCTCCGGCAAGAAGGAACTCAGCGCGACCGCCCAGGCCTGGCAGAAGTACCTGAGCCTGACCAAGAACCCCAACTCCGACATCGCGATCCTCGCCGCGCGTGCCTACTCCGCCCTGGGCGACTACGCCAACCAGGCCGCCGCCTGGGAGATCGAGACTGCCGCCAGCCCCAAAGAACCCAAGGGCTTCGAATGCCTGGCGGCATCCGCCTATGCCGCCAAGCAGACCCGCAAGGGCGACCTGGCTGCGGCCCGCGCCATCAGCCTGACGCCCAAGGTTTCTCGCCTCACGGTCACGCAGACGCTCAAGCAGGCCAAGACGAATCCCGCCGCCTCGGCCCAGCAGTGCTGAGGCGTCCGCGCGCCGCCTGAGCCGGCCGTCGGGCCCCGCGCCACCGGGGTAACATCGCCGCAACGGGCCGTTAGCTCAACTGGTAGAGCAGGGGACTCTTAATCCCAAGGTTGGAGGTTCGAGTCCTCCACGGCCCATCCGGAAGGCCCCGCCAGACACGCCTGTCGTCCAGTCGCGCATGGACGTGTCCCGTTGCCCGCGCGGCTCGACGGCCGATTCCCGTGGGGTACGCTGGACGGTGATAGGGGCGCGCTGGCGGTTGTCGGTACGCCCGGGGCCGGTAGTGGCCCGGCCGGGCCGAGAGGAGGTAGCACTATGAGCGGACCTGGGCAACCTGGCCGACATCGCTTCTGCCACGCCCTGACGGGAGTGAAGCGCGCGGCGCTGCGCCGCGTCGTTGTGGTCCTGGCCGCGGTGATGTGCGTCTGTGCTGTCAGTGCGGCGGGGGCGGGAAGGCATTCGTCGTTGATCGCGGCGGCGGGGATGGCGATTCCGGCGCAGGCGAAGACTGCGGCTGCCGGCCCCGGTGTGGCGGGGATCGCGTCCGTCCCAAAATTCAGCGGGCTCGCGGCGTCGTTTCTCACGCGCCCGAGCGCGGTGCGGGGCACCGACGGGCGCTTTCACATCGCGTATGAGCTGGTGCTGACGAACACGTTGCAGTTTGCGCTCGGCGTGCAGCGAGTCGACGTTCGCGATGCCAGGACCCACCGGGTGCTGCTCTCGCTTGTTGCAGGTGCACTGTCCTCCAGGATGAATTCGATCGCCGGCGCGGCGGGGGCGGCGACGCCGGCCGCTCCGACGGTGCTCAGTCCGTCCGGCCAGGCGATCGTCTGGCTCGACGTCCGCGTGCGGCGGAGGCCGGACCTGCCCAGGGCCATGGAGCATCTCGTTGTGAGCTCCTCCCTCCCCTCACCGGGCACTCCATCGTTTCAGCTTTCAAGCCTGGTCGGTCGCGTGTCGCTGCGGACCCCAGCGCCGGTGGTGCTGGGTCCGCCCGTGCGCGGAGGCATCTGGGTGGCGGCCGAGGGGTGCTGCGATGAGAACACGCACCATCGGCGGGGTCTGCTTGTCGTGGACGGTAACGAGGTCGTCTCGCAGCGCTTTGCCATTGATTGGATCAAGGTCGATCGGCACCATCGGGCCTGGGTCGGAGACCCCGCCCGTTTGTCCAGCTACTTCAACTACGGTCAGCCATTGATTGCCGTAGCCGATGGAACGGTGGTAGTCGCCCGCGACGGCCGACCAAACCAACCGCCGCCGAACAATCCAAAACCGCCGTCGCTCGAAGAGCTCCCCGGCAATCACGTCGTGCTGCGCATCGGGCCGGGGATCTACGTGCTCTATGCGCATTTGGTGCCGGGCTCTGTCCGAGTCCGCGTCGGACAGCGCGTTCGCCGTGGCCAGCTGCTGGGACGGCTCGGTAACAGCGGCAACTCGGCCACGCCCCACCTCCATCTCCAGGTTCAGATCACGCGCGGCTTCCTCAGCGACGGCCTGCCGTTCGTCTTTGACCGCTTCCAGCTCCTAGGCCAGATCACCGAGCCGGTCTCGGATGAGAACCTCGGCCTGCGGCCCAACGGTCAGCTCCCCTTCGCCCCAGCCCGCCCATCGGGTACACGCCGCCTCGAGATGCCGCTGGACCTCAACGTCGTTCGATTTCCCTAACCCGAGGTGCCACGGGACGACCCGGCGGTCAGCGCCGATCGGCTCGTGCCCACGGCTCCACTTCAAGGCTTCACGCGAGTCTGGGCTAGCCGAAGACGAGACGGCGGGCGCGTGCTCGCGCAAACGGGCCGCGGAACCGAGCGACCTCTCGGCCGTCGCTGAGGACGACCGCCCACCCGGCGAAGATCCGCTTGAACATGACTTCGAGGAGCTGGGGCATTGTGTGGCTGATCTTGACGCGTGTGTCGAAGCTCTCGTGAAGAATGACCAGGAAGCTGGGCCGCTTTGGGCGACCCGAAGTGACATCTTCCGCCGGGGATTAGTAGATGAGCCCGGCGAGGAGCAACACAATCCCCGCAAGGCCCACGAGTCCCCCGCCGGCGAGCAACCAGCGTCGTCGAGCCAGGATTGAGATCCCCGCTAGCACGATGCCGATCTGCAGGGCGGTCTCCGAGAGCTCGTACACCACGTGTTGGCTGTCGGCCCGATTTCGCTGCTTAACATCGGTGGCGATCTTGGCCCGTAAGGCGCCCTCGATCGGAACGAGCTGCGTCCTGATGCGAGCCTCCAGCGCCTCAGCCTTGGCGACGGCCACCGCCTCCTTGGGATTACCCGCGCCAACAACGCGCAACAGCGTCGAGTTGCTGGACGCGAGCAGGTCTTTGACGTTATTGGTCTCAAGCCTCGCGCCCGTGTCGGCGGCCTTGGTCTCGCCCGTGATTACCACCTTGACCGACTCGTTTGAGAGGAACGTCGCGATAGCCAGGAAGGCCGCGAGAACCGCCACAACCACCGCCGCGCGAATCGCGATTGCGTCCCGAACCGGGATTCCCTCCGCTTGCGGCTCGGCGCCCTGTCCCCCGGCAACCTTGTGAAAGGTCTCAGCCGCGTCGTGAGCCTTCATCCGGCGCCGAGTCTAACCGCGAAAGACCGCGGATCTGAAAGTGCTGCTCGAGGCTAGGAACATCTGTGACTCCGTACTGCTCGAATTCGATCCCAGCAGAAGTCGGCCTACCCAGGAGAAGTCGGTGGTTCGCGCTCCGCCTCTGCGCGCTTTCTTGCCCTCTGCACGAACGACCACGCGCTCATGACCCGCCTCTGGTTTGCATCAGATGGGTCGACTCGATACGCCTCCTCGGCGTCGGCCAGCGCCCGCTCGGCCATTTGCACGACGTCATCCTCGGCCATGCCGGCATCGTAGATCCCATGTTCACGATGCACATCACTGGTAATCGACCATGGCGACAGCGGTCCGATGTCCGAGGTTTACGCTGGTCCCGATGAGCACCGAGGAGGGCCAACCGGGGGATCGCGACGCGAAAGCGGTTCGCGACGCGGCGAGACTGTCGCTTGCGGCGCGTGGGGTTCGCGTTCATCTGAGGAGGGCCAGGGAAGCTGACGGCGGGTGGACTGAGCCGTGGTCTTGGGAAGTGGGGGTCGCGGATCCTGCCGCACGCTCGGTTCGAGTCCGTCACTTCTACTCCGAGGACTCCCCAGTCGCGAAGCTGGCGGCGGCCTCGGCGCGATTCTTCGGTGACGTGTCGCCGCCCGAGGACGCCCGCGATCCTGTCGCCGAGACGATCGAGATCGGAAGGGATCGCTACTACGGGGGACCGGGTTGGTGGCTGGATCAGAGCGATCACTCGTCCTATGGGCCCGCCAGGGGGCTTTGGCCGTTAGAGGCGGTCCTCGGCACGGTTAGTGCGACTCGAGCGGCGGCGGACACCGACGTGCGTGGCGCGGGCTGCGCGCGGTACGTGTTGGAGATCCTGCCCGGACAGGCCGCAAGCAGTGAAGGAACTGCGCTGGTCGATCCACCAAGTCCGGACGACGCTTGGCGGCGCATTCACGGGGACGTATGCGTCGACGGCGGCGGACTCATCCGACGCATCGCATGGAGCCCAGCGTTCTGGAAGCGGCAAGGGCCGGGACTGCTCGGCCGAGCCACGGCGCCCCTTGCCGCGGACTCGACCTCCGACCAGGACCCCCTTGGCAGGATGTGGAGTGTGATCGAGTTCTGGGATTACGGGTGCCACGTGGACATCGCCCCCCCAACCGATCTGATCGATCCTCACAGCGGCCCGCCTTTCCGCGAGATCATTCGCGACCTCTGGCGAATGAGACGCGAACACAAGCGACGGACTCCAGGTTCTGAACAATCGCCGCAAGAGTAGCCCGCCCGGCGACCTCAGAGCCTGCGCGACAATCCGGCCATGGCCACCGACGACAGGCGTGTGCGTCTCTCGGATCCTGAGCTGCCCGGCGTGTATGAGATCGTGGAGCAGCGATCAGATGGTTCCTTGGTTCTCCGTCCCGAGCTGGAGCGGCTTTCCGACGTCCTGACCGAGACCGAGGGTGTGGTTTTCAGGGACGAGGAATTCATCGCCCACCTTGAGCGGGTGGCTGCGGCAGAGAGGGATCTGCCGGCGGACCCCTTCACCTAGACAGTGCCGACGTTCGAACGGTCGGCGCGGTTCGACCGGGAGTTGCGCCGGATGTCGCGGGAACTTCAGCGGGCGTTTCTGGCGATGCTGCCGCTGTTCATCGCCAGAGTTTGTGAGGCACAGGCCGTGCTCTCCGACCTATAGGCCGCCACCGGCGCGCCCCCAAGAACTGGCTACGACTGCAGACTGGTTGCTTCGTTCTCGAGGACCAGCTTGAGGTTCGTGCAGTGCTGGTTGAACTGCCACTTGAGCATGGCTCGCATGATGGGCTGGGCCACGCGCATCACGCCCACCGGCTGTGAATACACCCTGAAGCGAAAGTCCGTGCCGGTGTCGCTGGGCTCCAACGTGATCCGGCCATGGACCGGTAGCCCTTCGGTGATCCGCATCCCGAACACGCGGTCGGGCTCGTACTCGACGACCTCGACGAGCGTCTCTATCTGTTTGCCGCCCGGCGCCCGATGCACCTCGCGGATCTTGGTCCCGAGCCCCATAGGCCCGTCGGGCACGGCCGAGACGGTGTTTTTCTGCCAGGTCGCGAGTTTGCTCGGGTCAACCATGTAGGCAAACACGTCGTTAGGCGGACGGGCGATCTCTCGCTCGATCACGAAATCGATCATCACACGCTGCCTTTGCCTCGAAAGTCCCGTGGCGGGCCGTAACTCGTCGTCGCGAGTTGTACACCCAGCCCGCCGTTTGAGTTCGTCGAGATGTCGGCGGCCAGGCGCGTAGGCACCAGCGGTGGGCGGCGAGGATTCGGGCGGCGCCTTGACCGTTCTCGAGGAGGTTCCGCCTATGGTCGACACCCCGTTGCACGTTCACAGTCGCGAGGACGAGCTCTTCTACATCCTCGAGGGTGAGCACATCGTTCAGCGTGGCGACGAAGAGTTCAGGCTCGGACCCGACGCCTACGCGGCGGACTCCGAGAGTGCCGGGATCACCTGGCTCTAGTTCGACCGGCTCGCGATCTCCCGGTGCACCGGAGCGAATGACGTCCGCGTCCGCGCCACCGGGTGTTTTGCGGGCCCCGCACTGCCGACAGGCGATGGCGCCCATCACGTTTCGGCTATGCGTCGCGTGGGATGACGCGGTCGACTTCGACAGCCTCGCCGGTGCGCGTGTCGAGGTAGACAACGATGACGCTGGGGGAGCCCCCGAACCACGCGCTGAGTTCGCCCTCGCCAACGAAGTCCGCGGCCCGCTGTGAGCCGTCCGGTTCGACGACCCAAACGGGCTGGCCCTTGTGGAATTGGCCATCGCCGATGCTTGTCATCGATGCACAGCTGGATGCTCACCATTGCCGGACACTCGTCAGCAAGCATACGGACGCTCTGTCGGCTTGGACGCGCCCCCGAGTCGGGTGACGTAGCCGGTTCCGCGGGAAACATCGTGCGCAAGGGACCGCAGCGTCCATCCAGCATCGATCCCGCCGTTGCGGCCATGTGGGCAGGCCGTGTCCCGATCGGGCAAAATCGGGCGAGGATGACTTGTCTGGTCAGGAGGGTTGGGAGCCGTCGCTTCCGCGCCCGCGCCGCCCAATGCCTGCTGTTCGCGGTCGTCGCGGCCTTCGCGGCTGCGCTCCCCGCCTCGGCCGCGGCGACGAAGGAGTGCTTCCTGCTTACACAATGCACGCCTGTTGCCGGATCATGGGTCGAGATTCCGGCTGGCTCGGTCGGGGGGCCGGCGGTGACGGGCGCCTCACTCAGCTGTCCGTCGACCAACCAGCTGCAGTTGGCCGTCGGGAGCGACTACGAGCTGACCGGGGGCAGCCCGCTGACGTACGTTAGCCGCCTCATCCCCGCAGGAGCGGGCATGATCAACGGCGGCAACGCCTCGTTCTTGGTTGTGAACCTCGGCGGCAAAGCCGGCGCGTTCCGCCCCCACATCGGCTGTATCCCGCAGAATGGAACGCAGGCCGCGCAATCCTCCCGCATCGAACGGATCCGCGAGGTGCGACTCCACCCATCGCAAGCCGCGACCTACAGCGATGGCTGTCGCCGCGGCGAGCGGCTCGTGCGCGGTTTCGCGGGAGTGCTGTTCGACCAGAGCCGGCCGCCTTCGCTTCGGCAGTTGCATGCAGTCACGTTTACCGATCGCCGTGTCGGTCAGGGGATCCGCGTCACCGTGAGAACGGGCCGGGACATCGGCAGCCACCAGAAAGTCGAGCTTCAGATCACCGCCATCTGCCGCTGACCCGCCGGTCGAGAGCTCGACCCCGGGCCGAGGCGGACGGCTTGGCGTGGCCCGCTTCCGGGTGCAGTGGCAGCCGACGGGTCCAATGCGGATGGGGCAGCCTGTCGTTCCTGCTTAGTTCGCGACGGTCGACGGGGCTGCTGTGACGACGTCGGCGATCAGCGTGGCAACCCAGTCGGGCTTCTGGTTGATGAGCATGTGTCCGCAATCGGGTACGACGTGCAGGCGCGTGTTTGGGCAGGACTCGAGCGCGCTGCGCTCCGCGGGAGTCATCCCGACCTCGTCGTTCTCGCCGAAGACCACCTCGGCGCGCACTCCTGACTGGCACAGCCGGCCGGCGACCGTCCCGTGCTTGTACAGGTACTGATATGAGCGGCGCAGGTTGAGGCGAATCGCCGCGCGATCGTTGCTGGCCATCTCCGCGGCGAGTTGCTCGACGCGATCCGGGGGGACGTCGCCCTGGAGCATCTTCGGGAAGCTTCTGAACAGCAGCGCAGTAAGGAGCGAGCGCAGGCCTGGCACATAGCCGATGCGGTTGAACGTCTCGAGGCCCTTCATCTCGTCCTCAGCTGAGAATGTGGGCGCCAGCAGGATCAGGTTGCCGTCGAAGTGACCACCCGCGGCCATCTCGAGCGCGATATTGGCCCCGAAGCTGTGGCCGACCACCGTGTCGCACCCTAGTTCGCGGGCGAGGTTCCCGGCGAATGCGGCGTGCGCCTCGACGCTGGCGTCAAAACCGCGTGGGAATGGGACGCCGCCGAATCCGGGCATCGTCGTCGCGATCGCGCGGACGCCGCCGGCCGCCAGTGCCGGCGCCGCGAGCACGTCATCGTAGAACGGGGCAGTACAGAGACCACCGGGAAGGCAGAGCACGCGGTGGTCCGGGTCATCGGCTCCGCCCGCCCTGAGGACGGTGCCGGTCACGCTGGTCTGGTATTCGGTTCGGTTGCTCATGGGACCAGCGTCGCAGCGGGGCGCGTCGCCGGCATGAGGCGTTCACCTCATCTTGAGCGCGCTTCGAAGCTGCCCACGAGCCCGTGCTGCATCGCGAAGTGCGTTGCCGAGGCCCGGCTAGAGACGCCGATCTTCAGGTAGATGTGCTGGATGTGGTTGGACACCGTCTTCGGCGTGACCACCAGCCGCTCAGCGATCTGCCGGCTCGAGTAGCCGCGAGCGAGCAGACCCAGGACCTCGACCTCACGGGCCGTGAGGCCGGCTGGCCACCCGCGCCGGGCGGGAACCCTGTGCCCGGCCGCCTTGAGCACCGAATTCACGGCGTCCCCATCGAGCCGCCCGGCCAGCACTTCGGAGCGCAGCTCGCCGGCCGCCTCGCTCTCCGACCTGGCGGCGCGATGGGCGCGGGGCTCGGTCATCGCGTGGTAGACGTCGGCCGCAGCGAGTAGCCGGTCGGCGGGCGTCAGCTGCGCCGCGGCGATGCCGCGCGGATAGCCCGAGCCGTCGAGCCGCTCGTGATGGTTTGCCGCGAGTTCGCGGCTACGCGCCAGCGCCGGCACGCCGGCGAGCATGCGGCTGGTCAGATACGGGTGCAGGCGGGCGTGCTCGAGCTCGGCGGGGGTCAGTGGCCCTGGCTTGTCCCAGATCGCGTTGGAGATGCCAAGCCGTCCGAGGTCGTGGAGAAACCCGGCGCGGTGCACCGCGGTCAGCTCGTCGTCCGCGAGGCCAGAGATCCGGCCCGCCTCCAGCGCAAGGTTCGCGACGCCGCGCGAGTGTCCGGACATCCGCGGCGACTTCATGTCGACGAGATCGGCCATCGCCTCCATGGCAGCGTCGAGGTCATCGCCGCCCACGAAGCGCGCGAGCGACGGCTCGGCGGCGATCACGTCCTTCCAGCAGCTGGACGCGGCGTCGATGTCGGCCACGAGCTCCTCGGCCTCGGCGATGAACAGGTCGGCCAGCGCCGGGTCGAAGGTCTTCCCGCGCCGCTTACGCGCGTACGCGCGCGCAGCGTCGAGTCCACGGCGGCGGTACGCCACCTCCGTAAGGTCGGCGAGCTGGACGATCCGAGCGGGCAGCGAGACCTCCTCGCCGCGCAGCTTGCCCGGCCCGCCCTTGCCATCCCATTGCTCGTAGGTCTCGCGCAGCGCCCTGCAGGTGACCTCGTCGAGCCCGATTCGCGCCGCGAACTGGCTCGCGAGCCTGGTATGAGTCTCGTACATGCTCCTGACCAGCGCGACCCCCTGGCCGGGGAAAGCCGCGACCTTCCGCGCCCGCGCCAGTCCGCGCTCGCTCGCCCCGACCATGCGCAGGAACTCGAAGCCGTGCGGTTCGTAGGCGCCGTGCTTGGCAACGATGTCGTCGCCGAACCACTCGGCCTGTTCGTGGGCGTCGGCGTGGCAATAGACGTTGGCAAGGAGGCCGGTGTAATAGGTCGCCACACGGTCGCGCTCGCCCACGCCGATGCGGTCGGCGATCCGCAGCGCGATCACGGTCTGACGAAGGCAATGCTCCATCGGCTCGCCACGACCGAGATCAGTGGCCAAGGACAGCGTCGCCACGAGCTCTGCCAGCCTGACGCTTCCCCGATCCACGAGTACGTTCACGGCGCCAGTCTAGATCTGACCACCTCTCGATCCGCCCGGCCCGGAGTCGGCAGATAAGACCGTGCAGGGCGCCTAGGGCGCGATGTAACATGGCGCATCTTGTCGCGGCGAAGGCGCGCGGTCCGCGTGGGGGCCTTGTCGGGCACCGCAACGCTCTTGGCGATTGCCGTGCTCGCGGTGACGGGCTCGGTGCTCTCGCGCGTGCACGAGATCGGGGGCAAACGGGGTGGAACGCTGACCGTCGTCTCGCTCGAGGGCTCACCCGACCTCGATCCCGCCCGCATCAACGATGTCTACGGAACGACGATTTCCCGCGCAGTGGATCGCACTCCGTACACGTTTCGGCCCGACCGGGGGGCGGGCGTCGAGTCCGACCTCGCGGAGGGCACTCCGGAGATCTCGGACGACAGCCGGCAGGTGACGCTCACCATCCGCTCCGGCATTCACTTCTCGCCGCCCGTGAACCGCGAGGTGACCGCGCGCGACGTGGCCTACGGAATCGCCCGCGGTTTCCTCCCGGGCGTCGACTCGCCGGCCGCCCATCTGTATTTCGCCAACGTCGAGGGCATCGCCGCTGTGGAGGCCGGCCGGCGCATGATCCCGTCGGGGCTCACAACCCCGGACGACAGCACGCTGGAAATCCGCTTGAGCGCGCCTACCGGCCGGCTGGTGGCTGATGCGCTGACGCTCCCGCTGGCGGCCCCGGTCCCGCTGGAGTACGCCGGCCGCTTCGACCGCCTCCCGCATTCGACCTACGGAAGACATCAGGTGTTCACGGGCGCGTACCGGATCGTCGGCGACCGGGCCGGCTTGCTCCCGCCGGGCGACGCACCCCGCATCACGCTGGAGCGCAACCCGAGTTGGGACCGAGGAGAGGACTTCCGCCCGGCGTTCGTCGACCGCATCGTGCTCGATCAGCGCTCACCGGGGCCCGCCGCGCTGGCCCACCGCGTGCTGGACGGGCGCGCGGCGGTGAGCGGGAGCGAGCCGGCAGGGCCCGACCTCGTCCGAGCGCTGCGCGCGCGGCCGGCCCAGGTCGCCCTGTCGCCAGCGGGCGAGATCACCTTTATCGCGCTGAACACGCGCGCGCGCCCGTTCGACAACGCCAACGTGCGCCGCGCGGTGTCGGCAGCTTTCAACCGGGACGCACTCCGCGCTGCGCTGGGCGGCGCCGTGGCTGGCGAGCTCGCGACCCATTGGATCCCACCCGGGATCCCGGGCTTCGCCCAGGCGGGAGGCGGCGCGGGCCCCGGTGCTGACTTCCTTGCCTCGCCGGCGGGAAACATCGGGCTCGCGCGCACCTATCTTCGCCGAGCCGGCTACGCCGGCGGGCGGATCACCGGTGTCCCCGTGCTCGAGCTCGTCGCGCGCCGCCAGGCGTCGGGGGTCGCGTTCGCCGCCGCGACGCGGGAAGCGCTCGCCGCCCTCGGTCTGCGCAGCCACGTGAGTTTTCTCGGCGTCGGGCCGTTTACCCGGGCCTGCGCCCACGCCCCTCGCGTGGCTGCCTGCGAGGGCTATCGCTGGCAGCGCGACGTCGACGACGCCGCCTCGGTGCTCCCCCCGCTGTTCGGCGCTCAGGGGCTCCGGGCTGGGACCAACGTGTCGCGACTCGTGGACCCTGGGCTGGAGCACTTGATGGCGAAGGCAGCGGCGACGACTGGCGAAGCCGACCGGGCCGGTCGGTGGGCGGACGTCGATCGGCGGGTCACCGAGCTGGCGCCTGGCGTGCCGATCGTCTGGAACAGCGACCCGAACCTTCGCTCCCAGGACGTCAAAGGCGAGTTGGATCCTGGCCTTGCCGCCTGGGATCTCAGCTTCACCTCTCTGCGTGCGCCATGAGCGACGCGCCGCCAACGGGGAGCCTGCTGCGATTCGCCACGACGCTCGTTACCCGGCAGCGCCGAGCGGCTGCGGTGCTGCTCTTGCTGAACCTCGGGATTATCGCGGTGACGCTGATCACGCCGCTGTTGACGGGATGGGCGGTCGAGCGGATCGACGCAGATGACCTGAGCGGGATCGATGGCGCGTTCGTCGCCGCGCTGGCGATCGCGCTGGCGGGATTGCTTGCCGCGACGTTGTCCGCCGCTGCGGGTGTCGTGAACAGTCGGATCTCCGCGGTGATCCTGACCGACCTGCGCTCCCGGCTCTACCGCCACTTCCAGATCGTCGACCCGCGGGTGCTCGACGCCCGGCCGACTGGCGACCTCGTGTCGCTGGCCAGCACCGACCTGATACCGATCGCGGCGTTCTTCGGGAACCGGCTGGCCCGCGGCCTTCAGGGCGTCGTCACGATGCTGCTGGCCGGCGTGATCATGTTCTGGCTCGATCCGCTGCTGGCGGTGCTCGCGCTCGCGCCGCTGCCGGTCGGCGTCGTGATCCTCGCCACCTACACTCACCGGGCGCGACCGAAGCTGCTCGAGGCCCGCCGCGCGATGGGCGCCCTCACGACGTCGCTGCAGGAGTCGCTTGCCGGGGCGGCGACGGTGCGCGCCTACGCACGCGAGCCCGAGCAGCGCGAGCACTTTGCGCGTGCGGCCGAACGCGTGTTGGACGCCTCGCTGGCCGTCAACCGGATGGGCGCTCGCTCGCTGACGGCCGTCGACATGCTCCCGCTCGTAGGGTCGGCGCTGGTCGTGATCGTCGGCGGTCGATTGGCGATCTCCGGGGACATTTCGGTCGTCGACTTCGCGGTCTTCTACACGTACGTCGTGATGCTGGTCCCCTCGGTGCAAGCCGTGGGGCTCACGCTCGGACAGGCCCAGCCGGCGTTTGCCAGCCTGAGACGGGTGGTCGAGGCGCTGCAAGAGCCGGTGCAGGCCTCCCCCGCCGAACCGTCACTGCCGATCGCCCCGGCGGGGGTACGGATGATCGGCGTGCGGGCCGACAGCCCCGGAGGCGAGCCGATTCTCGATGGAGTTGACTTCGACGCTCCGGCCGGGCGGACAGTCGCGGTGCTGGGCAGGACCGGGTCGGGCAAGTCCACGCTGCTCGCGCTTGTCAATCGCCTGCGCGAGACCGACGGCGGAAGCGTCGAGGTCGCCGGATTGCCGGTGAGCGAGGTGGAGATCGGATCGCTCCGGCGCGCCGTGGGGACCGCTACGGACGACAACTTCCTGTTCTCCGGCACGCTCAGGCAGAACATCGCCTTTGCCCGGCCGGACGCTTCGCTTCAGGACGTGGAGGCAGCGGCGCGAGCAGCACAAGCGCACGACTTCATCGCTGCGTTGCCGGACGGCTACGACACGGTCGTCGGGGATCGCGGGGTCGGTCTATCGGGAGGACAGCGTCAACGGATCGCGCTGGCCCGGGCGCTCCTGTCCGGACCGACGGTCTTGCTCCTGGACAACGCGACCGGCAACCTGGACGCGCTGACCGAGGCCGCGGTGCTCGACGAGCTCGACACGCTGTACAGCGCCGCGCCGCCCACACGGATCGTCGTCGGTTATCGACCGGCGATCTTGCGCCGGGCCGACCAGGTGCTGGTGCTCGAGGACGGCCAGATCGTTGAACACGGCACGCACGACGCGCTGCTGCGCTCGAGCGCGCGCTATCGAGCGCTCGTCGGTGTCGACACCGACGGCGTTCCGGGGCCGACAGATAGAAGCGCGCCGTGAGCGCGGCTCCCGCGGGCACTGGCGGCCGCAGCGCGCTGCTGCGCGCGTTGCTGGCCCCCTATCGCCGCCGGGTGATGGCGGCCATGGTCGCCACGGTGCTCTCCACGGCGGCCAAGCTGGTGCCGCCGTACCTCGCCGGCCTTGTCGTCGACGACGTCGTGAAGACCGGGTCAACCCGGACGCTCGTTCTGATCGCTATCGCACTCGTCGTCACGCTCGCCGTTGCCTGGTTGGCCGGAACGGCGGAGACGTGGCTGGTCGGCGACGTCGGTCAGCGGGCGCTGATGGACCTGCGCTTGCGGCTGGTCGAGCATCTCCAGACGCTGCCCATGAGCTACTACGACCGGGCCAGCGCGGGGCGCGTGATGTCGAGGGTCACCAACGACGTAGAGGCGCTCAACAACATCGTGACTGGGGGCCTGAACCAGCTCGTCTCCAACGTGCTCCTGGTGGCGGGGACGGTCGTCGTCCTCCTCGTGCTCGACTGGCGGATGGCATTGGTGGCGGCTTTCGTGTTCCCGCTGGTCGTCATGGTGGCGGCCGCATTTCAACGTTTGGCGGGACCGGCATGGCGGAAGGCCAGCGACGCGCTCGCGCAGGTAACGACGTACATGGCGGAAGGGCTTTCCGGACGCGCTGTCGTGCGCGCCTTCGGGCAGGAGGAGCGCCACCTGGCCGACTTCGAGCGCCACAACGCGGAAAGCCAGTTGCGGGTGATGCGCTCGAACGCTATCTGGCGGACGATCCTCCCGATCGTCGAGCTCATCATCGCAGTGACCATCGCAGCGGTGCTCGTGTACGGCGCGCGAGAGGCCGTCGGTGGCGCCATCGCCGTGGGCCTGATCGTTTCGTTCACCGCGTACCTTCGCCAGGCACTCGCGCCGCTGCCGCGTCTGACGGTGCTGGTCGGTGACTTCCAGCAGGCGGCGACCGCGCTCGAGAAGCTCGACGAGATCCTTGCCGAGCCGCCGGACCCCGGCCAGCTCCCCGGCCGCCGCCCGGCAGCCGCCCTGCGCGGCGATGTGGCGTTCGAGAACATCCGATTCGCCTACGAGGCAGACCGCTGGATCATCGACGACGTCAACGTCAGCATCGAGGCCGGTCAGTCAGTGGCGTTCATCGGCCGGTCCGGTTCGGGCAAGAGCACGCTGATCAAGCTCGCGGTCGGGTTCTACGCGCCACAGCGCGGGTGCGTGCGCTACGACGGCGTTGACTTGGCCCAGCTCGACCCGGCAAGCGTGCGGCGGCAGATCGCGCTGGTCGCCCAGGAACCGTTCCTGTTCGCCGGCAGCGTGGCTCACAACATCGCCTGGGCCCGGCCCGGGGCAGGCGTCGACGACGTGCGCGCCGCAGCCGAGGCAGTCGACGCGCTCGAGGTGTTCGAGCGCCTCCCGGGCGGTCTCGACACGGAGGTCGGCGAGCGGGGCGAGCGGCTGTCAGGCGGGCAGCGCCAGCTCGTGGCGCTCGCGCGGGCGATCATCATCGACCCCCGGATCTTGATTCTCGACGAGGCCACCTCGAGCATCGATGTCGCCACCGAGGCACGGGTCCAGCGCGGTCTTGCCCGCCTGCTGGCCGGGCGCACCGCGCTTGTCATCGCCCACCGGGTGAGCACCATCCGAGGCGCCGATCGTGTTGTCGTGCTTGACGGCGGGCGGATCGTCGAGCAGGGCCCACCCGCGGACCTACGGGCAGCCGGCGGCCACTACGCGCAGCTCGAGGCCGAGTCCGAGCGCATGGTCTAAGCCGCGGTTGGAAGCGCCCCGCCTCGGGTACCTGGCTGGCAGTTCACGCAGCGGCGGGAGGACCAACTCTATGAGGTACACGCTGATCGTCCGGCTCCTGGGGATTGCCGCTGCGGTTGTGCTCCTCACCGCCCCGGATGCCGCGGCCGTGAGCGGCGTGGCGCCGGGCGCACCGGGCGCGACTGCGCTGTGGACCGCCGGCAACAAGGATGCCTTCGGCACGTCGACCACGCTCGCCAGCAAGGTCTGGTTCACCCTTGGCGGGGGTGAGCTGAACGAGGTCTATTACCCGAATCTGGGGACCCCAGCGGTGCGCGACCTCCAGTTCGTCGTGACCGACGGCAAGTCATGGCTCAAGCGCGACCACGAGGACACTGACCACCGGCTTGTCCTGACAGAGCAGCGCAGCCTCACCTACCAGCAACTCGACACTGATCCGGCGGGGCGCTACCGCATCACCAAGACCTATACGACCGATCCGAGCCGCTCGGTGTTGCTCATGCGGATTCATTTCGAGTCGCTGACCAACCAGCCGCTGAGGCTCTACGTGCTGTATGACCCCAGCCTGTCGGGCAACGGTGACGACGATTCCGGTTCGACCGCGGGCACCGCGCTTGTCACATCCGACGCCCAGGCGGCCAGTGCGCTCCTCGCCTCCCCGGCGTTCACGAAGACATCGAGTGGCTATCTCGGCTCAAGCGACGGCTGGAGCGATCTGAGGACCGACTACGCGATGGACTGGAACTACACCTCGGCGCCCAACGGCAACGTGGTGCAGACCGGTCGCCTGGAGCTGACGGGGAAGGCCGGCAGTCAGGACGCGACGCTGGCTCTGGGATTCGGTGCCACCACGCCTGAGGCGCTGGCGGCCGCCAACGCCTCGCTGGCACGCGGCTTCGGGGCGACCCAGAGCGCCTACGAGTCGGGCTGGCATGACTACCTCGCCGGCCGCACGCGACCGTCGAGCGTGGCCGGACATCAGCAGCTGTATGACGTCTCGCTGATGGTGCTCGCCGCGTCGGAGGACAAGACCTATCGCGGCGCGTTCATCGCGTCGCCGACGATGGCCTGGGTCTGGGGCCAGATCCCCGGCTACAACGGCCCCTACCACCTCGTGTGGTCCCGCGACCTCTACGAGATGGCCACGGCCGAAATCGCCGCCGGTGATCGCGCCGCCGCTGGGCGGGGGCTCGACTACCTGTGGACACGCCAGCAGAAGGCCGACGGATGCCTGCCCCAGAACTCCAACCTCGATGGCTCCCCGCATTGGGGCGGCCTGCAGCTGGATGAGGTCGCGGATCCGATCATGCTCGCGTGGCAGCTAGGACGCACCGACGCCGACACCTGGAATCACGTGCAGCGCGCCGCGACGTGCATCCTCGCGAACGGCCCGACAACGCAGGAGCGCTGGGAAAACGCGACCGGCTACTCGCCCGCGAGCCTCGGCGCTGAAATCGCGGGCCTCGTCTGCGCCGCGCAGATCGCGCAGGCGAACGGCGCCAGCGACCTCGCCGCCCGCTACCGCTCCGTCGCAGATGACTGGCGCTCGCAGCTCTACCACTGGACCGTGACCACCAACGGTCCGTTGTCCGCCGCTCCGTATTTCCTGCGACTGAGCGTGGACGGCAACGCGAACGCCGGCACGGAGTACACCCTCTCCGACGGAGGCCCGACGGTCGACCAGCGCACAGTCGTTGACCCGAGCTTCCTGGAACTCGTCCGGCTCGGGGTCCTCCGCGCCGACGACCCAGCCGTGCGCTCGACACTGCCCGTTGTCGATCGCGAGCTCGGCGTCGAAACCCCGAACGGATTTTTCTGGCACCGCTACAACCACGACGGTTATGGCGAGACGCCCGACGGCCGCCCGTTCGGGACCAACGACGGCATCGGAAGGCTATGGCCGATCTTCGCCGGCGAGCGCGGCGAGTACGAACTTGCCGCGAGTGAACTCTCCGGAAATCCCACGGCCGGCCGGGCGGCCGCCGCTCAGCGCCTGGACTCGATCGCCAAGACCGCCAACGACGGGCTCATGCTCCCGGAGCAGGTTTGGGACGACAACCCTCCGGCGGGAACCGCTGGTCGGTTCCCGGGGGCTGGCTCCGGCTCCGCGACGCCGCTCGGATGGACCCACGCTCAGTTCATTCGACTCGCGTGGTCGATTGACGCCGGGCGGCCGGTCGAGCGCCTGAGCCTGCTCACCTGCCGGTACGGCGGCCCTTGCCCAGGCGCCGCGCCCTGAGACGAACTTGGGCCGGCACTGAAATGTGGGACGCTTGCGCGATGCCGTTCGTCCCCGAGCTGTTCTCCGCGCCGGCGCTTGCCCGGCTCGAGGAAAAATGGCAGCGGGACGAGCTTGTGGCGGTGCCGTACTTCGACGGTTTGATGGCGGGGGAGCCCGATGCGCTCGTCGAGTCGTTTGCCGCCGAGCCCGAGCTGCACGATCCCGTGCGCGGGCGCGTCAAGGGCGCGCGAGCGTTCAAGGCGTTCGTCAACGAGATGACCGCGTGGATAGCTCGGCGCAACGTCTCGGTCGAGGACGTCGAGCATGTCGTTACCGAGCGACGCGGCTTTGAGGAGGTGGTCCTACACCTCGACGCTCAAACGGGGCGAGTCGCTCTTCCGGTCGCGATCGTGGCAGACCGCCAGGCCGACGGACGGATCGACGAGTTGCGAATCTACTCCAGCAGCTGGCCGCTCAGCGGCCGTCACGCGAATCGCCCGCCGCTGCTACAGCCCGATCCGGAGCTGCGCCAGTCGGACGTCGTGGCCGAGTATCAGCGTGCGCTCGCGGCCGGGGCGCTCGACGCGATCGTGGCGGCGTTTGAACCGCACGGATACGCTCGCGAGCCAGCGGGCGGCCAGTACGTCCACAGGGGCCCAGACGGCCTGCGCCCCTTTTATCAACGGTTGTTCTCGAACGACGGCGGCATCCCGCTGGAGCATTGCGCGCTCACCGACGACAAGCGCGCGTGTGCGCTCGAGTACAACGTCGTGCGCTGGGGCCACACGGACCTGCCGCCAGCGGCCGGGGTCGCTGTCTATGTTCGGGGTCAAAGCGGCAAGCTCGCTGCGGTCCGCATCTATGACGACGCCGAGCCCCCGCTTGCTCCGCGTGACTAGCCCGTCCGGGCGCGGTCAGTGTCCGACGGCTTGCCCGCCGTCGATGTGCAGGGTCTCGCCGGTGACGAATGTGGCGCGTTCGAGATACAGGATCGCGTCGACGACGTCGCTGATCTGTCCGATTCGCCCGACTGGACCGGCCATGCCCGCATAGGACGCCGGGTCGTGCAGGGAGGTCTGGATAACCCCGAGGCTGACCGCGTTACATCGCACGCCGTGTGACGCATATTCGATCGCGAGCGAGCGGGCCACGGCGGCGAGTCCGCCCTTGGTGAGGGCCGCGAGCGCGGACGGTCTGGTGCTGTCGGCCTGATCGACGAGGCTGGTTGAGATGTTGACGACGTGACCGCTTCCCTGGGTGACCATCTGCCTGATGGCGTGTTGGGTGATGTGAAAGAACCCAGCCAGGTTCACCGCGGTGATCGCGGCGTAGTCATCCAGGGTGTAATCGGTGAACGGCTTGCCGATGAAGACTCCCGCGTTGTTGACCAGACTGTCGATCCGCCCGAACCGCTCAAGCGCGTGGTCTACGACGCGCTGGGCTGTTTGAGCTTCTGTGATGTCACCCTCGAGAGCCAGGAGGTCGGGGTCGTCGGAGTGAGGCATCGAGCGAGCGATCCCCACGACGGCGTACCCGGCAGCACGGAATCCGGACGTGAGGCCCTCGCCGATGCCTCGCGATGCGCCGGTGACGATCGCGACGCGCGGTGACGCCGGATCATTGCTCACGCGATGACGCCGGCCCTTGGCCTCAGGATCGCGCCCCGCAAGGCTGTGCTCCCTCAGCTCGCCATGGGCGGGCCCGCGCCTATCGGCTTGTGCGCGGCCCCGATCTCGTCCCGAAGCGCCTTCAGTGCGGAGACGTAGATCTCGGAGAAGGTGGGGAACGGCTGAATCGTGTCGGCGAGGACATCGAGTGGGACGTGCGCCCGGATCGCCAGCGTGGCTTGCTGCAGCCACTCGCCGGCCTCCGGACCAAGCGCGTAAGCACCGGTCAGCCGCTCCCCGTCGCTGAGGAGCGTCAGAAAACCGTTGTCATCGGCGTAGGCGCGCGTGTAGGTGGCGGTCTTGGCGATCTCCGAGACCGGGACCATGGCGCTGAAGCGACCGGCGGCGGCCCCCACGGCCGCTGCTTGCGGGTCGGTGTAGACCACCCGCGGAACCGCCTCGTAGTTCGCCTTTCGCGACCTCCCGAGGATGTTCGCGGCGACCACCTCGCCCTGGTACTTGCCGACATGGGTGAGTGGCCAGAGGCCGTTGACGTCGCCGATCGCCCAGAGACGTTCCGCGGCACGCAGATGCGCGTCGACCGGAACGCCGTGAGCATCCGGTTCGACGCTGACGGTCTCGAGGCCGATCCCCTGCACGCGGGGGCGCCGGCCCGCGGCGACGAGCAGTCGGTCGCCACGTAGCTCTCGCCCATCGTCGATCTCGAGCACATAGTCCTCGCCGTCGCGCCGCGCGGCGGTCGCGTTTGCCGACAGCACGAGCTCGATGCCTTCGCGACGCAGAACCTCGCCGAGCGCTTCCCCCAGCGGAGCCGGCTCGCGGGCGAGCACATGCTCGGACATGTCGATGAGCGCTACATCGGCGCCGAGTCGGCGCACCGCCTGCCCCATTTCCACCCCGACCGCCCCTCCACCCAGGATGAGCAGCCGGCGCGGAACGGCTTTCATCGAGGTCACCTCGCGATTGGTCCAGACTCCGTCAAGCTCCCGAAGCCCCGGGACGGGCGGAACGACCGGGTCGGCGCCGTTCGCAAGCACCACATGCTCGGCTGTGTGGCGCACACCGTTTACCTCGACTTCGCCCGGGCCGGCGAGCCGGGCGGCGCCGCGCAGCAGATCGATCCCCCGATCGGCCAGCCAGCGCTCCTGGCCGGCGTCCGAGTAATCCGAGACCATGAAGTCGCGCCAGGCAAGCGCCGCCTCGACGTCGACCTCGGCGCTCGCCGCCGCATTGCGCGCTTCGTGGACCGCTTCGCCCGGCCGCAGCAGCGTCTTTGAAGGGATGCACGCCCAGTACGAGCACTCCCCTCCCACGAGTTCGCGCTCCACTATCGCCACGCGCAACCCGCCCTCGGCCAAGGCGCCAGCGCAGTGCTCGCCCGGCGAGCCCGCGCCCATCACGATCACGTCGTAGTCGTTGGTTGACGGGACTGCTGCCATTGTTCTCGTCACTCCGCAACCATAGACGGGAGCAGATCATGCGCAGCGACATCGTCCCGGCGGCACGGTTCCCGACTACGAGCCGCCCGATCACGAGCACGGCCCGATCGACAGCCTGGCGCACGTGATGTCTCAAGCCGTGGGCACGCTGGTATCGGTGAACGTTGGCATGCCGAAGAACGTTCGCTGGCAGGGGAAGAACGTCTATACCGGCGTCTTCAAGGATCCCGTGAGCGGTCGGCGCCGAGTCGGCAAGCTGAACATCGAGGGCGACGGTCAGGGCGATCGCGCGGGGCACGGCGGCGAGCAGCGCGCCGTGTTCGTCTACCAGATCGACTCCTATCGGTACTGGGAACATGAGCTCGGCCGAAACGACCTCGTCATGGGCAATTTCGGCGAGAACTTCACGGTCGATGGACTTCGTGACGACGAGGTCTGCATCGGCGACCGCTACCAGATCGGCACCGCCACATTCGAGGTAACGCAACCCCGCGTCACGTGCTACCGCGTCGGGCTCCGCATGAACGACCCGCGCATTCCCGCCTTGCTCGTGTCACACCATCGCCCGGGCTTCTACTTCCGCGTGCTCGAAGAGGGCGAAGTGCAAGCGGGAGACGAGATCATCAAGCTTGCTTCCGGCCCGGAACAGATGCCGGTCGCTGAGGCGGACGCCCTGCTCTACCTCCCTGGGCACCCGCGCCAGCAACTGCTCCGAGCGCTCCGGATCCCTGCGCTCAGCCCTGGCTGGCAGGCGTCGTTCAGAGCTTTGCTCGACGAAGAACCCGGTAGCGGCAATGCCGGGCTTGCCGTGACGAGCCCGCCTCCCGCCTGGCCCGGCTTCCGTCAGCTCACGGTCACCGCGATCACCCGCGAAAGCGACTCGGTCATCTCGATACGCCTCGAGGGTCCCAACGGCACAGCGCTACCCGCCGTCCGCCCGGGTCAGTGGCTCACGGTGCGAGTCCAGCCCGACAAGCAGCAGAGATCGGTGCTCCGCAACTACTCCCTCTCCGGCCCGCCTACCGCCGGCTACTACCGAATCACGGTCAAGCGCGAACGCGACGGTGCCGCCGGCGGCTATCTGCACACCCGGCTCGCGGTCGGCGACCAACTCGACATCGCAGCGCCGCGTGGCACGTTCATTCTCGACCGGACGCACGCACCCGTGCTGCTGATCAGCGCCGGGATCGGCGCCACGCCAGTTCTCGCCATGCTTCAGGCTCTGGCGCAGCAGCATTCCGATCGCGAGATCTGGTGGCTGCACGGCACGCGCAACCGGCGCGAGCACTCGTTCGCCGCCGAGGCCCGCAGTCTCCTCGCCTCGCTTCCCAACGCACATACCCACGTGTACTACAGCCGTCCAGGCCCGGATGACCTCAAGGGCCGCGACTTCGACCGCGCGGGGCGCCTGACCGCGCCGGCGCTCGCCGAACTCGAGCCACCCCGCGATGCCGAGGCATACCTGTGCGGGCCCGCACCTTTCATGGAGGAGATCAGCGCCGGTCTCGCAGCGATGGGAATCGACGCCTCGCGCATCCACACCGAACCGTTTGGACCCGCGCCGGCCGTGACGCCGGGCATCGCTGGAGCGCCCGCGCGGACGCCGCACCCGCCCGCCGGCCAACCCGGGGAGGGGCCGACGGTCCAGTTCGCCCGCAGCAACCTCGCGGTCCCGTGGAACAGCGCTTACGGCAGCCTGCTCGACCTCGCCGAGGCATGCGACGTACCCGTCCGTTGGTCGTGCCGCACCGGCGTCTGCCACACCTGCGAGACGACGTTGATCGCCGGTGAGCTCGACTACAACCCAGATCCCGTGGAGCCGGCCGCTGACGGGAGCGCGCTCATCTGTTGCTCACAGCCAGAAGGCGACGTAGTGCTCGATCTATGAACAGCCTCAAGACGGCGGACGCCAACCCCTGGGCAGGGTCGTCTGACCCACCTCGATCAAGTAGCCGTCGGGATCGCGGATGTAGCACCGGATCTCGGTCTCGTGTTGCTTCGGCGGCGTCAAGAACTGGGCGCCGCGCGCGCTCCACCGGGCGTACACAGCTTGGATGTCTGCAACCCGGATGTTGAGGAAGCTGCTCACCCGATCTGGGTCGGGCGGCGCCTCGAGCGTGACGGTCGGCTTGTCGTCCGTGGGACCTCCTCCGCCGTTGATGATGATCCAGCTATTGGCTAACGCGACGTACGTCACCTCGTCGTTCGCACCGCCGGACGCGACTGTCTTCCCGCCAAGTACCTCGGTGTAGAAGCGGCGGGAACGCTCGACATCATCCGAAACGATGAAGTGGGCCAAGACCATCTCCGCGTCGGTGGTGCTCATGCTGACCTCCGTTGTTGGCATTGACTACATGCTCGCCGCTCAGCGCCCGGTCTGAGGGGGTGCCGAGGTAATGTTTTGCGGGTGGGCTCCTCGGTCGGGCCAGTCGCTGCCTGGGTTCTGCCCGCCGAGCCCGCTGCCGTGTCTCAGCTGCGCCGGTGCGCGGTGGAGTTCGCATCCACGGCAGGCGCTTCGGACGAGGTGACCCAAGACGTCGCGCTCGCGGTTTCCGAGATCGTCACCAACGTGGTCGTGCATGCCTATGACGGCGACCAGCGCGGGCTGGTCCGCCTCAGCTGCGACGTCGACGGCGAGCGATTCATCGTCAAGGTGGCCGACGACGGCGTCGGCATCGGGGCACGTTCCGACTCTTCTGGCATCGGGCACGGTTTGGCGATGGTCGGCGCCGTGGCGCAGGCGCTCGACATCGAACCGGGCCCGGACCGGCGCGGCACAGTGGTGACGATGGCGTTCGCCCCCGCCCAGCCGCCTGCCACGGCGCCCGGGTTGGAGAGTCTTTGCGCGCTGGCGCTCGAGACCGTCGCCGATGTCTCGTGCGTGGACCTCGTCCACGAAGGCGTGCTGCGCCGTGTTGCCGCAGAAGTGCTCGACGATTCCGACCTGACCAATTGGCTGCGTGCCGCGGTGCCTCCCGCAAAGCCCGGGACGGCGACATGGTCGGCACTGCGCCAGGGCGGTGCGCGGGTCGTCGTCCATGACCCGACTGTTCCCCGCTCGCCCGGAGGCACGGGGGAGCGCCTCGACCTCACCTGGTGGGTCGCGATCCCCCTCGAGAAATCCGACGGAACGCCGGCGGCACTCTGGGGCCTCGGCGGTCGCAGGGGTGGCCGTGCGGTCCCGGCCGAGGAGATCATCCTCATCATCGCCGATGCCGCGCGCGGTGACCTCGCGCAGCCCGCCGAGCGCGCCGTGCTGCGCGGTCGGCTGGCGATCGCGCACCGGTAAAGAGCCGAGCTACGATCCACGCGGGAGCGATACGGTGAACCTTAAACGGGGGGTTAGGTTGTCCGAAAGGGAGAAGTCTCGCGGTGCGCGACGCTCGCAGCCCAAAGACCTCGCGCCGGGTGAGGTCGTGGTGGCGCAATGGCCGGCTGGGCTCCCTTACGCGCGGTTTGGCGGACGGATCCCGCGAGGTCAGGGCGAGTTGTTCCTAACCGACCAGCGCCTCGTCTTTGATCCAACCGAGGAACCGGCGAGACGGCGAAAAGATTCGTCCTCGGGCACGTGGGGCGTCTTTGCGGGCGAGAAATTCGTCGGCATCGGCACCGACCGAGGAGCGGCGCGGCTCGAGGATATCTCGACGGTCGAAGAGACCACTGGCGAGCATCCACTCATCCGCGTGGTTCTGACTGACGGAACCGAGGTCAAGTTCTCCTTCCGACAGCGCGGCGTCAGCTGGCCGGGACAGAAGCGTCGCGAGCGACTTCGCCTCGCTCGTGACGACGCCGTCCAACGGATCAATGCGGCGCTGAAGGCACGCCGTCAGCGTTAGCGTCCTGTGCCTACCCTGAGCGGCGGTTAGAGTCCGCACCATGCTTCGGGGCGCTGCATGCACACGGATCGTGCTCGGAGCGCTCGCGAGTTTGACTGTGCTGAGTGCTGTGGCTGACTCGGCGTCGGGTCTGACGCTTCGCGGCCCGAGGGCGAACAACACGATCGTGGTTCGCGCCACCGGTGCCGCCAGCGGCAGCTACTCGGTTGACGGGGGCCGTTGGGTGTCCTTTGCGCGGATCCGAGCGCTGACGATCGATGGCGTCGGCGGCCACGATGTGTGCCGGATCGTGAACCCGCCCGGCGGCTTGTTCGCGCCGGCGGGCGGGATCGCGTGTAACGGCGGCAACCGCGCGGGTGCGCCGCGTCGGGGCGTGCTGATCGTGAGCGGCGGACGCGCAGCGAGCTCGTCGTACTCGCCGCAACGCGGGCGGCCGGGCGCGGGGACGATGAGCTCTCGGTGGGGCCGCGTTGTGCAGGTGATCCGCTTCACCGGGCTCAAGCCGGTGAGCACCACGGTGTCGGAGGCGACCTTTGCGTTCCACGACACGGCGATGAACGACGTCGCCGAGCTTGTCGACGGACCCAGCCCTGGGCAGGACACGATTCAGTCCCGCAGCGCCCAGTACGAGAGCATCACGATCGCCAACAAGACCAACGTCACGATCGACGCCTTGCAGCCCGGCGACAGCGCGAGGCTCGATCTCGATCAACCCGAGACGGGGATGGCGTCGCTCGCGGTGGACTCCGCAGGCCAAGTTCTTGCCCATCAGGCGATCCTGCCGGGCGTCTCGCTGAACCTCAAGAGCGAGACCGACCAGATCACGGAGCTCGGCCCGATCGTGCTCGGTCAGGCGATGCTCACCGCGACCGCGGCCAGTCAGATCAGCCTCGCCAACCCCGGCAACCTAGTTGGCGGCTTCTCGGCCCACGCCGACGGCGGGGCAGTGAACTTCAACGATGACAGCGTGGACGCGCTCCCGGTCGGAGATGTGTCAGCGACGGCGAGCGTCGGGCTCGTCAACGCAGCCGGCGGGATGCTCATCAACGGTGCCGTGTCGTCCGGAAACGCGTCGGATGTGTCGGTGACCGCCCGCCAGGGTGGCAGCACGATCTCGCTGAGCGGCGGCGGCTCCCTGACGGGTCAGAACGTGAGCTTGACCGCGAACAAAATGAGCTTGGCCGGCGGTTCGGTCCACGCAAGCGACCTGGCCACGCTGGCACCGTTCTCGGGGGGCCAGGTGATCGACCTGGGCGATACCGTGAGCGGCCAGTTGAGCCTGCTGGGCGCGGACCTGGCTGCGATCACCGCCGGCGGCCTGACGATCGGCGGCCCGAATGCGGGACAGATCATCGTCACCGAGCCGATCTCCGAGCCGGTCGGGCTGATCCTGCAAACGGCGGGCGGTTTGACGCGGACCTCCGCTGGCGCGTTAAGCGCCCCGGTGCTGGTGCTGATCAATGGCGGAGCGATCGCCCGGACATGGACGATCACGCCAACGTCGTTGGCGGACGGGTCGGGCTTTTCAATCCCGTACACGACCGGGACACTCACACTGACGGGCGGAAGCGCAGGTGATCGGTTCAATGTCACCGCCGCGCCGAACACTCGCTATATCCTCGACGGCGGGGCGCTGGCGAACGGCACGTTGAACTACGACGCGCAGGGACGAGCGATATCGGGCGCAGCACTCGCGGCACCATCTGGAGAGATCGACTCGCCGACGGTCAAGCCGGTCACCTTCACGGACATGGCGGCGGTCAACATCTCGCACGCGGCGACGGTCATCCTGGGCGTGACCGTGGCCGGTACCGGTACCGGCACCGTCACAGGAGGCGCCAGCGGGCAGATCCATTGTCCATCGACCTGCTCGCGCTCCTTCCCGGTCGGGACCCGCGTGACGCTGAGTGCGACGCCGGCAAGCGGATCGCGCTTTACGGGATGGAGCGGAGGGGGCTGCTCGGGCACGTCGGCATGCTCGGTGACCCTGGGCTCGAGCCAGTCAATCCGTGCCACCTTCGCGAGACCGCCCAGATGTGTCCTGCGAGCTCCCAGCAGCACCGTGTCACACCCACGATCGAAACACCTCAGGCGAGGACAGACGCCCCCGGCAACGCTGACCCTCCGAGCCACATGTGATCAGTCGGCCTCCGCGACACTCGCGGGCACGATCACCGAGCTGCTGCCTCCCAGGACCCGGCACGGCAAGCCTCACGTCAGGACGGTCCGGATCCCGCGGACGCGCGCATCGCTCAGCGCCGGGCGCACCCAATCGCTGACCGTGACCATTCCGAGCGCCGCCGCTACCGCGCTCGCAGCGCACATCCCAGAGTCCGCGTCCATCACGCTCACAGCGACGAATATCAGCGGCACCGGCACGGTGTCGCTGAAGCTACGCCGTATCAACCCCTGACGCCGCCACTGGCCATGCGGCGGGTGGCCGGCGCGCGACACGCCCGGCTCGTTGTGGGCCGAGGCCGACAACCGTCGTGGCCGAATCCGCGACAAACGGCTGGCGATCCGAGTCCGTAGCGAGATATCGGTGGGTGGCGACGGCGTGGGTTGAAGATAACGCTCCGCGCAAGCGCTGTCGGCATGTGACCGGCGCGCCGCTGTCACATTCGTGCGCCGTGATTGGTCGTAGGTGATGAACACCCTGATCCCGCCCGACACGGAGGCCAGATGTCATCACCCACTTCCGAAAGAGCCGCGCGATGAGCGCGATCATCGAGGCTCGAGGGTTGAACAAGCGGTTCGGCGACGTCGCCGCGTTGACCGATCTCGACCTCGTCGCCGAATCCGGCCAGGTCACGGCGCTGTTGGGACCGAACGGCGCGGGAAAGACGACTTTCATCGGTTCGGTCGCCACCCTGGTGCGCCCGGATAGCGGCGAGTTGCGGGTCGCCGGAATCGACGTTCGCTCAAAGCCGGCTCGAGTGCGCCGTGTGATCGGACTGGCCGGGCAAGCCGCGTCGGTCGAGCCGGCGATGACCGGCCGTGAGAACCTCGAATTCGTCGGCCGCCTGTTCGGCCTCGATCGCAGCAGAGCGCGTTCGGCTGCACACGCCGTCCTGGAAAGACTGGATCTCGCCGACGCAGCCGACCGGTTGGTGCGCACCTACTCCGGCGGGATGCGCCGGCGGCTGGACCTCGGCGCGAGCCTCCTGGGGAGCCCGAAGCTGTTGCTGCTGGATGAGCCGACAACTGGTCTCGATCCACGCAGCCGCGGCGAGCTGTGGAGCGCCATACGCAATCTCGTCGCGGACGGCACCGACGTCCTGCTCACGACCCAGTACCTGGAGGAGGCCGACCAGCTCGCGCGCCAGATCGTGATCATCGATCGCGGACGGGTCATCGCGGCGGGCGCGCCGAATGAGCTCAAGAGCCGAGCTGGCCGCGATGTGCTCGAAGTGAGACCTCGCGGCGCCGGGTCACTGCCGGCCGTCGAAGAGGTCCTCCGGTCGACCACGAGCGACAGCCCGCGGGTCGATCTCGACACGACGACCGTTGCGGTGAGTGCCGATCGCGGCGCCGACCAGCTAACCGAGGCGATCCGGCTCCTCGCCGAACGCAAGATCGCGATCGACGACATCGCGCTGCGTCGCCCGTCGCTCGACGAGGTGTTCCTCGCCCTCACCGGACGGCCCGCCGAAGCCGACGGATCTGACGATGCAGACTCAGCACTCGACGCAGCCTGAACCGGAGGTCTGATGACTACACAGACAAACACCGCTGTAGCCCTTGCACCCGTCCGGAGTCAATCCCGAGAAGCGGGCGCCAGTTTTCTCGTCGCGACCGGGCAGACGGCCCGGCGGACCCTGCTCCAGTTCGCCCGGACGCCGCAACTGCTGCTGATGCCCCCAATCCTGGCGGCGTTGTTCATGGTCATCTTCCGCTACGTGTTCGGCGGCGCGATCAGCACGGGCGGCCACGTCGGCTACGTCGAGTTCCTGATCCCGGGCTTCCTGGCCCAGTCGTTCTTGTGGAGCACGATGAACATCCCGCCCGGCGTGGCCGAGGACTCCAAGGCCGGCGTCTACGATCGGCTGCGCTCGCTGCCGATCCCCCGCGCGGCGGTTATCACTGGCCGATCGCTGGCCGACACCGCGGTCAACACCGGCTCGCTGGCGGTCACCATCGGGCTCGGCTTCGCTGTCGGGTTCCACGCGCATGCCAGCGTCGGCGCGGTGCTCGGAGCATGCGCCCTGATGGTGGCGGCCATCTTTGCCTTCACCTGGTTCTTCATCGGTCTTGGCCTCATGGCCGGCAACGCGCAAGCGGCGCAATCGCTCTCGTCGCTGGTGGTCATTCCGCTCACGTTCGTATCCGGCGCGTTTGTCCCGGTCAACTCGATGCCCGGCTGGCTGCATTGGTTCGCGGCCAATCAGCCGGTCACCATGATCATCAACGCCGTTCGCAGTCTCATGTTGGGCGGGACTCACGCGGCCGGCGTCGGCCACAGCACCTCCTACTGGGTGCTGCTGAGTCTTCTCTGGTGCGTTGGCATCATGATCGTGTTCGGCACCCTGACCGTGTCGCGCTTCGCGCGCACTCGCTGATCGATGGCCTCTAACGACATTTCAGAAAGCGACTGGCTTGCCCAACGATTCGAACGGCATCGCCGCGAGCTCACGGCGGTCGCCTACCGCCTGCTCGGCTCCCGCACGGACGCAGACGATGCCGTCCAAGAGGCGTGGCTGCGGCTGACCCGCGTCGATAGCGAAGACATCGAGAACCTCGGCGCATGGCTGACGACAGTCGTCGGACGCATCGCGTTGAACATGCTGAAGGCACGTCGGCCGCGAGTCGAGGAGCCGCTCGACACGATCTCGCCTCCGCCGCTGAGCGACGACGCCGGCCATGGCGATCCGGAAAGCGAGGCGCTGCTCGCAGACTCGGTCGGCCTGGCGCTTCTCGTCGTCCTCGAAACCCTCACGCCACCCGAGCGTCTCGCTTTCGTGCTGCACGACATGTTCGCCCTCCCGTTCGAGCAGATCGCGGGCATCCTCGAGCGCTCACCGGAAGCGACTCGGCAACTCGCCAGCCGTGCCCGGCGCCGAGTCCGCGGAGTCGCCCCACCGTCCGATGCCGACTCGGCTGCGGACCGAACAGCCGTCGAGGCGTTCCTCCGCGCCGCGCGCGAGGGAGACTTCGACGCCCTCCTCAAGCTGCTCGCCCCGGACGTCACTCTGCGAGCCGTCGCCGGACCGGGCGAGGTGCTCGAGGTCCAGGGCGCCGAGGCCGTCGCGAACCGCGCGCGCTCGTTCACCCAGCTCGAGCTGACGGTCAAGCGCGCGATGATCAACGGATCCGCGGGCTGGATCTCCACCCGCAATGGCGAGCTGTTCTCCGCCGCTGCCATCACTGTCCGCGACGGCCTCATCACTACGATGAACTTCATCTCCGACACCGACCGGCTCAGGCAACTCGATGTGACGATCCTCGATGAGTGACAGCGCCTTGACGAGTTCGGCGATTGGCAAGACCCCCTGGTCTCCCGCCCAGCTCGCCGCGCTCGTCATGGGTGTGTGGTGGACGAGCAACGGGATCGGCGCATGGTTCATCGACTCGAACCTGGCCACCGGTCATGTTCACGGGAGCGGCTCGCTGTTCGGCCTCACCACGATCACGGCGAACGGCTGGCACGCCCTGTTTCACCTCCTGCCCGGGCTCGCCGGCATTGCTGTGGCAGCGCGGCCTCGAGCGTCGCTTGTGTACACCCTGGCCGCCGGTGCCATGTACGTCGTCATCGGGGCCTGGGGACTGCTCGCCGGTGGCAACTCGCTTGGAGTGATAGCCGTTGACGCCCCCGGCGACGTCGTCCACATCGCCGAGGGCGCCATCGTGTTCTCAGCCGGGTTGCTGACTCTGGCAAGAGTTACTTCACCCGCGTGAGCGTGAGCTTCCACGTCACGCGCCCGTGCGAGGTCACCTTGACGCCAAGGTTCGGCGTCGGGGTCGACGTCGGCCCATAGTTCTTGGCGGCGCTGACGACGATCGTTCGCTGGTGACGACTGAACACCGCGACGCCAGGCAGCTTGCCGGGCAGCGTCGGGAACGAGGTTGCGTACATGCCGTTCGGCGTTATCAGCAAGCAGTTGTAGAAGTCGAAGCGCTCGTTCTCCCGCTGGGCGAACGACGCCGACCACGTGACCGCGCCGCGCCCAGCCGAGAAAGCAAGCTGGTAGACCGGCAATCGGGTGCCGCAGTCGTTCTTCGGCTGCGGGTTGATCTCGGCGGCCCCGCACCAGCCTCCCGTGGTCCCTGCCTGCATCGAGAGGCTCCGCGTCGAGACGCCGTGAGCCTCAACGCCGTAGGCGAGCGGATCGTGAGCACTTGGCAGCGCGCCGAATCGCCAGATCACCGTTCGGCCTATGCCAGTCGCAACGACCTTGAACGGCCGGCGAGACTTGATGCTTGTTCGGTCCTCGCCATTGGCAGAGGAGTAGTGCTGGCCGTGGCAGTCGATCAGATTGACGCCGCGCGGCTGCTCCCATTGGACCGACCGCTCGGCTTCGAAGCTCCCCGAGAACGTGGCGGTGGCGGCAAGCGACGCCGATGCGGAGGTCAGGGTGCCGACGGCAACCAGGACCGGCAAGAACCGGATGCTGTTGAGAGGCTTGAACATTGCGAGCTCCTTCAGATTGAGATCGCTGCGAAGCTTCGGCAACCGGCCTTGCCATCAGCTTGCCCTCAACTTGCCATCGCGAGGATCAGTCCTTTCCCGCTGGCGAGTCCAGGAGGCTAGGGTTGGCCGGTACTGTCATCGAGGGTCAGGAGAGAAAGATGGCGCCACTAGCGGGCAAGCGGTTCGACAGCCCAGATGAGGTGCGCGAGTTCACCGACGGCAAGGGGAGGGTCGAGCTCGTTGACCTGAACGGTCACGCCGTGGGCCGCGGGACGTTCGAGCCCGGCTGGCGTTGGTCGGAGAACGTCAAGCCGATCGCCGGTACCGACTCGTGCCAGGTCGACCACATCGGGTACGTGCTCGAGGGCCGTATGGCGCTGCGGATGGACGACGGCAGCGAGCAGGAGTTCGGCCCTGGCGAGGCTTTCCATATGCCGGCCGGGCATGACGCGTGGATCGTCGGCGACGAGACGTGCGTGCTGCTCGACTTCGGCGGGCTCAAGGGATACGCGCAGGCGAACTGACGTAACGCAAGTCGAGGAGCGTTCTCATGACGTTCACCCAGACGGTGCCCGAGTCGGAAGCCACCGGAGCGGTGGCGCAGATCTACAAAGCCGACCACGAGGTGAACGGGTTCGTGCCCAACTTCACCCGGGCCTATTCGCTGCGGCCGGACGTGTACATGGCCTGGCGAGAGCTGAACGCGGCGATAAAGGCGAACATGGACCTGCGCCGCTATGAGCTGGCCACGATCGCGGCGGCGCGGCGACTGCGCTCGAGCTATTGCACGCTCGCGCACGGTTCGGTCTTATTGGACAAGTTCATGGCCCCGGACGAGCTCCGCTCGGTCGTCGACGACTATCCGAGAGCCGGGCTCGAGGCAGTGGACAAGGCCGTCATGGATCTCGCTGACAAGGTTGCGCAGGACGCGACCACCGTCAGCGAGAACGACATTCAGCGCCTGCGCGACCTCGGGCTGAGCGACACCGAGATCTTCGACGTCGTGCTCGCGGCCGCCGCTCGCTGTTTCTTCAGCAAGACACTCGACGCAGTCGGCGCGCAGCCCGACGCCAAGTACGCCGGGCTCGACCCCGCGCTGCGCGACACGCTCACCGTCGGGCGGGCGATCGCTCAGAGCTGAGTGTCGGAGCTCAGCTCCAGGTGGCGCGCACGCCAGCGCGCCACCACCTCCTGCTCGCTCGCCCCCAGGTCATACGCCGGTGAGACGAGCGGCCCCATCAGCTCCACGCGCACGAGGACTGCATGGCGCACCCGATCGCGCGCCGGCCCCGGCTCGCGTCCCAGCACATCGAGGATCTGCTCCAGCCCGGCGCCCGGACCCACCACGGTCGCCTCACCTTTGAAGCGATAGCCCTTGCGGCGGATCGGGTCGACCACGTTGATCTCGATCGAAGGGTTCACGCCCAGGTTGCGGATCGTGCCCGGCGAGTGCAGATCGAGGAACACAAGGTGCTCATCGTCGTACACCGCGAGCGTGCCTTTGGGCGAGACGTTGGCGGTGCCGTCGGGGCACACCGTGGCCACGAAGCCGAGCGACTGCTCGGCCACCACGCGCTTCATATCCGCATCGAGCGGCAAGGCGGGCAATGCTATAGGTGGACGCGTGGCGTAAGATCGGGGCGCAGACCAGGAGGGATCCAGTGGTGTTGGGGCGTACGGCATCAAATACTCCATGTAGTGCCCGAGGTGGGCCTCGCCGATGAGGCTGCTCATCGCCCTCGTCGTGTGGGCCGGCGCGATCGCCGGGGCAGCCGGGCTGTCGTCGATGGTCGCTGCCAAGGCCGGCAAGGACCAGGCGACCGCTTCCTTCGATGCCAGCAACGTCACGGCGGGCGACCCGGTGTCGCTGTTTCACCCTGCGAACCTGGACAAAATCCTCGCGGTTGAGCGTAAGCACTTGGGTTCCGAGGCCGAGTTCAACGACTTCGTCCTCTACCCCGGCTACCTCTCACTGACGGAGGTTGCCAACGGCAGTGATACCAA
>JBJMLD010000200.1:0-16034 GCA_045805545.1 Solirubrobacteraceae bacterium
CAAGTCGTTCCGCAACGAGATCACGCCGGGGAACTTCGTCTTCCGCACGCGCGAGTTCGAGCAGATGGAGATGGAGTTCTTCGTGCCCCCGGATGACGCGCCGCGCTGGTTCGAGCACTGGCTCGAGCAGCGGCTCGACTGGTACACCCATCTGGGGATCCGTCCCGACCATCTGCGCCTCAGGGCTCACGAGGCGGCCGAGCTCAGCCATTACTCGAGCGCGACCAGCGACGTCGAGTACCTGTTCCCGATCGGGTGGTCCGAGCTCGAGGGAATCGCCAACCGCGGCGACTACGACCTCACCGCCCACGCCAACGCGTCCGGCCAGAAGCTCGAGTACGTCGACACGGCGACCGGCGACCGCTACGTCCCGCACGTGATCGAGCCGGCGTCGGGGGTCGACCGGGCGATGCTGGCGTTCATGGTCGACGCCTACGACGAGGACGAGATCGAAGGCGAGACACGGACCGTCCTGCGACTGCATCCGCGGCTCGCCCCGGTCAAGGTCGCGGTGCTGCCGCTGGTCAAGAAGGACGGACAGCCTGAACTGGCGAGCGGGATCTATCGCGAGCTGCGCGACCGCGTCCAGACCGAGTACGACGAGGGTGGCGCGATCGGCCGGCGCTACCGCCGGCAGGACGAGATCGGCACGCCGTGGGCCGTGACGATCGACCATCAGTCGCTCGAGGACCACACGGTCACGCTGCGCGACCGTGACTCGCTCTCCCAGGACCGGATCGCCATCGACGCCCTCGGGGATGAGATCGAGCGGCGCCTACGCCAGCCGTGGCAGTCGCCGAAGCTGAACGCGGCCGGAGCATGATCGCCGCCGACCAGATCTCCTATGCCGACCTGTACGCGCGCTGGGAGCAGGGCAACTGGCGGGCGACCGAGATCGACCTGACCGTCGATCGCGACCAGTGGGAGAACACGTTCACGGATATCGAGCGGCGCGGCGCCCTGTGGACGTACGCGATGTTCTTCCACGGCGAGGACTCGGTGGCCGACAACCTGTCGCCGTACATCGACGCCGCCCCGCGTGAGGAGCAGAAGTACTTCCTGGCCACCCAGCAGGTCGATGAGGCGCGACACGCCGTGCTGTTCGCGCGCTTCATGCGCGAGGTGGCCGGCACCGGGTCGGACACCGGCTCCTCGCTCGAGGTGACCCGGCCACAGCTGACGTGGGGCTTTCGCAAGGTGTTCGAGCGCCTCGACCGGATGGCGGCCGAGCTGCGCCGGGATCGCTCCAAGCCGAAGCTGGCCCAGGCGATCGCGCTCTATCACCTAGTGATCGAAGCCGCGCTGGCCCAGCCGGGCCAGCACTACATCGAGGAGGGGCTGACCCGGCGCGATCTGCTGCCCGGCTTCCGCCAGGGCATCGCTCACGTGTCCAAGGACGAGCAGCGCCACATCGCGTTCGGCGTGAAGATGATCGCCGACCTCGTGCGCGAGGACGAAGACTGCCTGCCGGCGATCGAGGAGCTGTTCCGGGAGGTGGTGCCCTTCACGACCGCCGTGCTCGTTCCGCCCGACTGGGACGAGCGCTACGTGACGGTCTTCGGCTTCACCCTGGAGGATATCTTCGTTCACGGCTCTGACGCGCTCGACACACGCCTGCGCGCGGCTGGGCTCGAGCCCGAGACGATGCGCACCGGCATCCCGTTCGACGTTCCCGGTCCGGAGCGGGCGCGTCGCGCGCTCACGCTGCTGCGCGCCGGCTACCTGGGGGCGCCGAACGGGCCCGTGGTGGCTGACCCCGAGGCGACCGCCCTGCTGTTCGACGGCTTGCGCAGGCAGGTCAACTCGAGCGCTGTCCCGGGCGCCACGATCCAGTGGGAGTTCCGCGACGCCGAGCCGTGGCACATGCGCATCGACAACGGCGCGACCGCGGTGGCCCCGGGCCGCGCGGAGCAGCCGGACCTCGTGTTCCGCTGCAGCTTCGGCGATTGGGTCGATCTGGCCGCCGGACGGCTTGACCCGCGGCGCGCGCTTCTGACCGGGCGGATCCGCCCGAGCGGCAAGCTGCGCATGCTGGCCCGCGCGCCGAAGCTGTTCATGTAGCGAAGCACCGCTTGACACCTAGAGTTGCTATGCCTAGGATTCCTAGGTATGAGCTCCGGCGAACCAATCAAGGGCCACCTCGACGTACTGCTGCTGGCCGTCGTGGCCGACGGTCCCGTTCATGGCTACGCGATCGTGGAGTCGCTGCGCGAGCGCAGCGGCGGGCACTTCACGCTTCCCGAAGGAACCGTGTATCCCGCACTCCACCGCCTCGAGGCCGACGGGCTGCTGCGCAGCGAATGGGCCGTCGTCGATTCTCGCCGCCGGCGCCAGTACGAGTTGACTGACCGCGGCCGCGCCGCGCTCGGCGAGCGATCGGGCGACTGGCGTCGGTTTGCCGGCGCTGTCGAGTCGGTGCTGCGCTCGACGGCGGCACCGCTGACTCAAGGGGGACGGGCATGATCACCGATTACCTGGCCGACCTGATCGATGCCCTCGAGCTGCCGGCCAAGCGCCGCCGGCGGATCGTGGCCGAGGTCGAGGACCACCTTCAGTCCGCGGCGGCCGAGTTGCATGCATCGGGATTCGACGTCGCCAGCGCCGAGCGCGAGGCGATCCGACGCTTCGGTCCTGCGCGTGAGCTCGCGCAGGTGTTCCTGGAGGATGAGGCCGCCCGCGCCGGTCGGGCGGCGGGACGCGCGGCGGCGGCCCTGACGCTGCTTGTCTTGCTCGTGACGGCAGACCCTCCTGGACTTATGCGATGGAGCGCGAGCCCGTTACCGGCCGGAGTGGTGGATTTCGTGGTCGCCCAGGTGGCGGTGGTCGCGGGCGCCTTGACGCTGGTCCGGATCTGGCGCGCCAGGTCGACTCGCGGCCCTCGCGGCGTCCGGCTGGCGCTCGTGCTGCGCGGCGCGCAGGTCGTCTTCGCGTGCGCGCTCGTCCTGCTCTTCTCCGGGCTCGCCGCGGCGATCGCGCGCGCCGGCGCGACCCCGGCGCGCGTATGGATCGTGCTGGCGCTGCTCGCCGCCGGCGTCGGTCGGACCTGGCCGTATCTGTGGCAGGGCCGGCGCCGTACGCTGGCCGCCCGCATCGATCCCCGTACTACGCCAAACGAGCAGGAGGACGCGCTGTCCGATCTCCTGGCCGTTGGCTCGTCGCTGCTCACGCGGCTGGAGCGCCGATTCATCGTCGCCCGCGGCCTGCGGGACGCGCTCCGTCGCCGTGTGGCCTGGCTGCGCGGGCGCGCTCCCCGACTCACCTCGTGGTTCGATCTGCGCCACCACCCGTGGCGATTCGCATCGACGTTTGGGTTCGCGGCCGGGCTGGCGCTGGCGGTCGGCCATGGCTTCGGCGAGGGCGGCCCGCCGCCGCTTCGGGACGTGTCGCGGGCGCTGGCGGCCGGCTCGATCCTGTTGAGCATCGAGTGCGCGATGGTCGTGCTGTGCTTCGGCGCGCTCGGGCGTTACCTGGGAATCCGTGGGCGCTCTAGTGAAGCCGACCCGTCGCGGTGACGGTGAAGCCGCCCGCGTCCGCGCTCGCGCTCACGCCCTGGACCGTCACATGCGGGTTGTCGAACAGCGTCACGGTGGCGAACCCTCCGAATGGCAGATTCGGCACGACGACCAGCCGCCCCTGCTGAGCGGACACGGTCGCGTCGACGGTGGCGGTGACGCCGAGCAGGGTGGCGGTCCCGCGCAGCGTCAACTGACCCCCGCCCGAGGCGACCGGCTGGAGATTGTCGAGAAACGGCACCGCGGCGCGCAGGTCCTGAAGGCCGACGTTTGCCGTACCGGTGAGCTGGGCACCGCGCTTGTGCAGTGAGGCGTTGCGGACGGTGAGCAGTCCACTCGTGAACACCGCGGTGGACGCGTCGAGCGTGCCGACATCTCCGGCCTGGGCGAGCTGTCCGCCGAGTTGGCTCGAGGCCGAGCGATAGCTCGCCATGCGGATCACCACCTTGTCAGCGTGGTGCCAAAGCAACTTGATGGCCGGAAACGCGTTCACGTGAACGCTCAGGACCTGGCCGCTCTTGGCCAGCCGATCGCGCAACCGTTGCGCCGCGACGCCCGGCAAGACGAGCTGCGCCACCACGAGCAGGATCACGACAACGCCGAGGATGGCTAGGGCAGCGATCCGGCGCATTCAATCGCGGAACGTTACGGCGTGTTGCTGCGGCCGCGCACCGCCCACCCGCCACGGCATTCGATCTGGACTAGCTGAGGAGCGCGCGGGCGGCGGCCGTGCAGTGCTTGATGACCGGCCCGATGTCGAGGTTCGGCTCGACCAGCCGGCGCACGGTGACCCCGTCGGCCAGCGCGAAGAGGAACGTGGTGATCTCTTCGGGATCGGCGCGGAGGCTGAGGACGCCGGCATCGCTCTTGGCCCGGAGCGCGTCGGCGAAGTGCTCGCGCGTGCGGCGGCCGAGCTCGGCCAGCTCGGCCGCGATCTCCGCGTTGCGCTGGGCGAGCGTCGAGAGCTCGAAGAACATCACGGCCGGGGCGGGACCCTCGCCGAGGAAGTCCTCGAACGTCTGAACCAGGACGGCGATCACATCGTCCGGCGTCGTGGCGTCCGCGATCCCGTCCTCGATGCGCTGAATGCGAACGTCCGACTCCAGGCGGACCACCTCGACGAGCAATCGCTCCTTGGTGCCGAAGTAGTAGTGGAGCAGGCCCCGGGAGACGCCGGCCTCACGCGCGACGTGGTCGAACGTGGCGCCGGCGATGCCGCGGGCGGCCACGCTGACGCGCATCGCCTCGACAATTCGCCCCGCCTTATCGCCCGGCAGCTCGCGCGATGGCGCTAGCCCGAGGGTGGCAGCTGCCTCCATGCGCTCGATTCTAGTCTTTGCGCGGACACGAGCGCTAGTCGATCAGCGCATGAACGATGGGTCAGCCTGCGGCCGGAAACGACAGAGGCGCCCTCGCGGGGCGCCCCTGAACGACTGAAACCATGGCCGGCAGCGACTACGCGGCGCTGACCGGCGTGGCCGGCGGCGTTGTGCCGGCGGGGGCCGGCGGCGTGTACTCGAACTCCTCCTCGGCCCCGAACAGCGTGTCCAGCACCTTCGAGCGGAGCTTCTCGCTGCTGACCAGAGCGAGGCCGGCCGCGAGCGTGAGGATCAAGATGCGGCGCCCCATGCGGCGGCTCTTGCGGGCCTTGCGCTTGGGGGCTTCGGTCAACGCGATCGATGCGTCACGAACCGCCTCGAGCGCCTCGCGAACGTCTCTCTGCAGCTTCTTGTCCTCGAGCATCGCCTTGGCCGGCGCCTTGCCGTTGCTCAGGCGCCCGTACGCGCTCTTGCTCGACTCGATCGCCTTCTGCACGTTGTCACGCAGATGGCCGTCTTCGATCAGGCGCTGGATGTACGGGTTGGACCTGGCGATGTTGGCCACGTCGGCGGGGTTGAAAGGCACCGCCGCCTTGGCCTTCTTACGTCTTGATGGCATTGATCTCCCTCGGGTGCGTGGGCGGGTTGGATTTCAGAATAAACCGTCGGCGAGGGCCCGGGTGAGAACCGGTCCGCCGTCGAACCGCAGCATGACCAGCGAGACTCATGCGTAGCGTCGACCTCGGCGGGCGTTTAGGGACGATCGCCGCCAGATCGCGCACCAGGTCCGGCCGGCGGGCCGGCCGGCGCCAACAACGCATGCGAGCGCCGGCCTCCCACGCCGCTTGCGTCCACTATGGGTGCATAGCGCCAAGATCGCATGCGAGCTCCTCAGCAGGCTGTCGCTGACCGACGTTACGTGACCGGCTTTGACCACCACCCAGAACACCAAACTGTCGGCGCCCGATCGAAGCGCGGTGCTTTGGGCGGCCCTGAGCAACCCGCAACACCTTTCTTCGTCCGGGTGCTGGGACAAAGGGATCTTGTGTCGATTTCTGGCACGCGGAATCAGCGCATCGCGGCGATCGCCGAGCGACAGCGCGGCCGCGCCGGGCGAGCTGACACGGGAGACCGAAGCGCTGCTGGCCATCCGCGTGCCCGCCTTCCTCAGCGCCGGCTTCTCGCTCGCGCTCTGGAGCCTCGCGCCGCCCCCGCACCCAAGCGAGCCAGTCGAGATCACAGTCCTCGCGCCTCACGCAATAAGGCATCCCGGCATCCGCGCCCACCGAAGCTCCACCCTCGACGCCCCAGACACGCGTATCCACCGCGGCCTACCGACAACCTCGCCGGCGCGTGCCCTCGTCGATGTCGCCGGCACGACCAGCGAATTCAGGCTCGATTGGCGTTGTGGGACTTAGCGAACGATCTTGAACTTCAGCGTGTGCGGCCGGCCGGCGACGCCGAACACGGTGGGAGTGAGCGTTACCGCGTAGGACCCGGGGGCCAGCGCCTTGCGGCCGATGCGGCCGGAAAACGCCAGTCGGTTGGCGCCGGCCACCGCGCGCCGCCTGATCGTTCCGTTGCTCACGACGCGGGTACATGGCCGGTGCGAGCGCAGGTGTTTCGACGGTTTCACACAATGGCCGCCCGAGCGGCGGCCGGGAGCGCCGTGCGTGAAGGCAAACGCCACGCTGGCCGCCTCGTTCAGCGTGAACGAGAACGTCGTCCCGGTCGGCGGCTTGCGCTTGTGCTTCGGCGCGCGGCCGCTCACCGCGGTGGGCGAAGAGCCGACGCGGAAACTCGAGTGGGTCTCTGACACCTTCGACAGGACCGGCGTGATCGCGCTGACGACGACCCGGCCGGACCGGCTGACCGCGTTGCCCACCGCGTCGGTGGCGGTGAGCGTCACCGAGCGCGAGCCGGGCGAAGTGAACCCGTGGGATATGTTGGCGCCGGCCGCCCTGCCGCCGTCGCCGAAGTTCCATGCGAACGAAACGGGTCCCCAGAAGTCGGTGGCCGACGCTGTGAAGGAGGCCGCCTGGCCGATGCGCGCGGCCCCGGGGATCGAGGCGGTCTGGATCCCCGGCGGGGTGGCGTCGAACCCGCGCGCCATCGCGCCCGTCGCGCCAGAGCCGGTCGGCGCGAACACGGCCACGCCGTCGCCGGCGTCGTCGAGTGCGACCGAGCCCGGTGAGGCGCTCGTGGCGAGCGGCACACTCGAGAACGTGCCACCGGACGGGCGGACGGCGGCATCGACCTCCTTGCCGTCCGCGTTCTGGAACACAGCGAGGCCGGGTCCACCGGCGCTGAGCGCGACGCCCGGGCCGAAGAGCGCGGAGCCAAGCGTGTGCGGGGTCCCGACCGGCGTCGACCCGTTGTACGACTGGACCCGCGCGTTCCCGGTCGCGCCCAGTCCGGTGACCGCCCATCCGAGGAGCTCCGAGCCGCCGGCGGTGGCGATGTCGGGGAAGTTGATTTCAGAGCCACCGAAGAAGCCCGTGGCTGTCGCCGTGTCCACCGGCTGCGTCACGAGCTGCATTCCGGTCGCTGTTGGGACGGCCAGGTCGAGCGAGTAGTTGCTGGTCGTAACCGGCGGTGCCCCGGAGCTGACCTCTTCCACGAACAAACCCGCCGGCGTACCGTTGCCGTCGATCGCGACCGCGACTGCGTTGCCCGAAGTCTGCGTGCCGCCGTTGATGGTGTTTGGTCCAAGCGTCACCGCCGTCTGCCAGGCGTTGCCGATACGTCGCACGAACGTCGTGCCGCCCGTCATCGCGCTGCCACAGTCGATGCCCGCGATCGCGTCGCCGCCAGGTGCGACGGCCAGGTCGCCCGAGAAGATGCCGCCGCATTGGTTGGCGAGATTCGTGACCGGAAGGTTCGGCGCCGGAGTGCCGGCCTGCCACGTCCGCGCGACTTCGGGAGCCGTCCCGCCTGGGAGGACATCGATCATCGTCACCTTCCCGGAAGCGTCGATACCGACGACTGGGTCCGCATCTCCCGTCAAGGTCTGCGCTGCCCCGAACGGCTGGCCCGCCGCGCGAGTCGAGACGAGCGCGTTGTCGCTCGACATCGAGGCCTGATCATCCCAAGCGATTGCGGCGTCGCCGGCAGAATCGATCGCCACCGACACCGGGAAGCGGGGCGACTTCGGCGTCGCTCCAAGCTCCAGCTGCTGCGGACTCGACCAATGGCCACCCGGGGATCGCGTCGCGACCCGCACCGCCGACTGCCCACCTGAAAGCGATTCTTCCCATCCCGCGATCGCGAACCCGTTCGGTGCCATCGCCGTCTGAACAGAACCCGTGACACCGCCGGCTCCAGCCAGATTCTCAGGCGGCAGAAACCCCGGAGCGGCAACCGCGCTCGTGCCGGCGCTCGCAAACGCGAGCCCGCCAACCACCAGCCCGAGCGCCAGTCCGCGGGCTCCCATTCGCCGGACCTTATGCCGCTGCCGGTCGCGCTGTCATGTGTTGGATTACGCAGCGCGCGCGATTCTGGTTCGCCGGCGTGCCGGCGGACGCTCGAGCGCGGCCTCCAAGACCTCGTCAACCGTGGAGACGAACCTGAAGTCGAGGTCCTTGCGTAGGTGCTCGGGGATCTCGTCCACGTCCTGCTCATTCAGGGCCGGCGCGATGACGCAGTGGATCTTGTTGCGCTGAGCGGCGAGCGCCTTCTCCTTGAGACCGCCGATCGGCAGGACTTGACCGGTCAGCGTGATCTCGCCCGTCATCGCCACGTCCGAACGGGCGGCACGTCCGGTCAGCAGCGAGGCCAGCGCGGTGACCATGGCCACGCCGGCGCTCGGTCCGTCCTTCGGCGTTGCCCCTGCCGGCACGTGGACGTGGATGTCATGCCCGGCGAACCAGTCTTCAGCCAAGTCAGGTACCAGCTCGGACGCGTTGGAGCGCACGTAGGACAGCGCGGCCTGAGCCGACTCCTGCATCACCTCGCCGAGCTGGCCGGTGATCGTCAGCCGGCCCTTGCCCGGCATCGCGGTCGCCTCGATGAACAGGACCTCGCCGCCGACCGGCGTCCAGGCCAGCCCGGTGGCCACGCCAGGCCGAGCTGTGCGCCGGCGGGTCTCCGAGAAGAACCGCCGCTTGCCGAGCAGCTCGCGCACGCGTGGCTCCGAGACAGCGACGCGGCGTTTGACCGAGCCCTCCGCCACCTGGCGCGCGACCTTCCGGCACACGCTGCCGATCTCGCGCTCGAGCTGGCGCACGCCGGCCTCGCGCGTGTAATCAGAGACGATCGCCCGCAGCGCGGCATCGCTGAACGAGATGCGCGAGCGGGTCAGCCCGTTGCGCTCGATCTGGCGCGGCACCAGGTAGCGCTTGGCGATCTGAAGCTTCTCGGCCTCGGTGTAGCCGGCGAGCTGGATCACCTCCATGCGGTCGCGCAGCGGGCCGGGGATCGTGTCGAGCGTGTTGGCCGTGGTCACGAACATCACGTGCTCGAGCGAGAAGGGCAGATCGAGGTAGTGATCGCGGAAGGCGTGGTTCTGCTCGGGGTCGAGCACCTCGAGCATCGCGCTCGAGGGATCACCGCGGAAGTCCGCGCCCATCTTGTCGATCTCGTCGATCATCAGCAGCGGGTTGTTGGCGCCTGCGTCGCGCATGGCGCGGATGATCACGCCGGGCATCGCGCCGATGTACGTCCGCCGATGGCCACGAATCTCGGCCTCGTCGCGAACGCCGCCCACGCTGATTCGCTCGAACGCCCGGCCGAGCGCGCGGGCGATGGAGCGGCCGAGCGACGTCTTCCCCACTCCCGGCGGGCCGACGAAGCACAGGATCGAACCGCGAGCATCAGGCTTCAACGACCGCACGGCGAGGAACTCGAGGATCCTGTCCTTCTCTTGCTCGATGTCGTAGTGGTCCTCGTCGAGCACCTCGCGCGCGTGTTCCAGGTCGAGGTTGTCCTCGGTCGACTTGTCCCACGGCAGCGAGGCGATCCACTCGAGGTAACCGCGGACGACCCCGTACTCGGCCATCGCCGGCTGCAGTCGCTCCAGACGGCCGAGCTCCCGGTCGACCTGCTTGCGCACCTCCTCCGGCAGCTCGATCGCCTCAAGCTGCGCCCGCAGCTCGTTCGCCTCGGCCTGCACCTCGTCGGCCTCCCCGAGCTCCTCCTGGATGGCTTTGAGCTGCTGGCGCAGGAAGTATTCGCGCTGGCCCTTGTCGAGCTCGGACTGGACCTGGGACTGGATCTTCGATCCGATCGCCACCACCTCGAGCTCGCGGGCCAGGATCTCTGAGAGCCGCCGCAGCCGCTTGGCCACGTCGACCTCCTCCAGCAGCTCCTGCTTCTCGTCGCTCTTCAGACGTAGCGCACCCGCGATCAGGTGCGTGAGCGTGCTCGGGTCCTCGACGTTGGCGACCATGATCTGGAGCTCTTCCGGCAGGTACGGGACATCGCTGACGATGTCCGTGAACGTCTGCTGGACGTTGCGCATCAGCGCCGTCAGCTCCGGCGTCGGCTTGACCACGTCGGGAACCTCGACGATGTCGGCCATCAGATAAGGCTCGGTGGACACCCAGCGCTCGAACCGCACCCGCTGGCCGCCCTGGATCAGGATGCGCAGCGTGCCGTCCGGCACCCTGATCATCCGGGCAACGACGCCGATCACGCCGACCTCGTAGAGGTCCTCGGGCCCCGGCGACTCGACCTCTGGATTGCGGCTGGCCACCATCGCGATCGAGCGGTCGCCCCGCAGCGTGTCGTTGATCAGCTCGATGCTCCGCTCCTGACCGACGTTGAGCGGGATCAGCATCTCGGGGAACGTGACTGTGTCGCGCAGTGGCAGCACGCCGACGCGCTCGGGGAAGCTTCGCGAGCCGTCGACCGCCACCTCCCGGGCGCCGCCCTGGGGAACGCCGATCTCGATCACGGGCGACGCTGTCTTTCGCTCTCGATCGGCACCGAGCGCACGCGGGACTCGCTGCGGGAGAGGGGCAGCTCGACGCGGAGCATGCCGTCCTCGTAGCGCGCCTTCGCCTCCTCGGCCACCACGTCGGCGCCCAGCTCGACCACCCGCCGGAAGCCGCCGCGCTCGATCTCCACCTGCTGGTACACGTCTCCCTCGGGTGCCGGTGCCTCACGGCGGCCGGCCAGGATGAGCTTGCGCCCCTGGACCTCGAGTTCGAGTCCCTCAGCATCGACACCGGCCAGGTCCGCGGTCACGATGGCCCGCGGTGGATCAGCGGTGTAGGCGACGTCGACGGCGGGGACGAAGCCGAGCCGGCGACGCGAGAGCCCGGTTCGCTCGAGGACATCGCCGAACAACTCGTCCATGTCCCGACGCATCCGGTCGAAGTTGGCGAACAGGTCTCGCTCAGGCATTGAAGGCCTAGGTTAGTGCCTGGCCGAGGAGCGATCCTGAGCCGGAACGGCTAGACCGTGTACACCGCTCCTTCGCGCGCGAGCTCGACCTCGTTGCCGAACGCTTCGCCCGCTTCGGCGCGCGCCCAGTCAGGATCGAGCTCGTCGGAGAAGTGGGTCAGCACCACCTTGCGGGCCTGGGCGCGACGCGCGTGCTCGCCCGCCTCGCGCGGGGTCAAATGCCCGCGTTCGCCCGTGCGTTCCGGGCGCGGCAGCGTCGCCTCGATCAGCAGCATGTCGGTGTCCCGCGCGAAGTCGGCCAGCTCGTGGTTGGGGCTGCAGTCGGCGCTGTAGGTCAAGCGCCGGCCGCCGTTCACGGCCAGTTCGACCGCGTACGTGACCGTGTAGTGCGGGACCTCGCAGAAGCGGACCGAGAACGGACCCAACATCAGCTCGGCTTGACCGTCGTACTCGTGCAGATCGAACGCCCGCTCGACCAGCTCCTCATCTCCCCAGCACCCGACGATGTGGCGAAACACCTCGGTGGCGCCAAGCGGCGCGTACAGGTGAGGCCGCGCCGGCTTGTCGGTGCCAGGCCAGCCGGCCACCGGGACGGGCTGCTGGCGCGGGGCGTAGGTGAGCGCGTAGCTGAACGGGATCAGGTCGAGGAAATGGTCGGCGTGCAGGTGGGTGACGAGCACGGCGGAGACGTCGACGTAGTCGCGGTGATCGCGCAGCTTGGAGAACACACCGTTGCCGCAATCGAGCAACAACGTGTAGTCGTCCTCCTGCACCAAATACCCGCTGCACGCCCCGCCGGCATCCTGCCAGGCCGGTGACTTGCCCAAGACGGTGATCTGCACACCGCTCCTCTCTCGTGACTCTGCAACTCTAACCGGGTGGCCCTGGCACACGTGCAGATGCCGTTGCTGCTGGCGGCCGATACGAAGCACTTCGAGCTCTCGCTGCTCGTGCTCGGCTGTGTGCTGGTGGCCGGAGCGCTCGTGTCGGGCATCGCCGGGCGCACGGTGCTGTCGCTGACCTCGGTTTTCGTACTGATCGGCTTCGTACTCGGCCCGGGCGTCACCGGCGCACTTCACTTCGATGCGCGCTCGCCGTTCGTCGGCGACCTGGCCATCGTGGCGCTGATCGTGATCCTGTTCCGCGACGGCCTCGAGGTGGACGCCGAGACGCTCCAGCAACACTGGGCCCTGCCGCTGCGCAAGCTCGTCCTCGCGATGCCGCTGACGGCGTTGATCGTGGCCGCGGCGACCAAGTTGCTGACCGACCTGACCTGGACCGAGTGCTTCCTCCTCGGAGCCTTGCTCTCCCCCACCGACCCGGTGCTGTCATCCGCTGTGATCACGAACCCACGCGTACCGCAGGCGATCCGGCACTCGCTCAATCTCGAGTCGGGGCTGAACGACGCGCTGGCCCTACCGGCGGTCCTCGCGCTGGCCTCGGCGCTGACCGTCAGCGGCCAGCATTTCGTGTGGTGGCGCTTCGTCCTGCAGGACGTCCTCGTAGGACTCGCGTTCGGGCTGCTCGTCGGGTTCGTGGCCGCGCGGCTCATGCCCCGTGCCAAGGACACCACGGAGCCGGGCATCCCGCCGCACCAGCGCTCGCTCTATGCCCTGGGAACGGCATTCGCCGCCTACGGGCTGGCCGTGATACCGCCCCGCGGCAACGGGTTGATTGCCGTGTTCGTGGCCGCCATCACGCTCGGCATCCGCCGCCCGGACATCCGCGGCTACTTCGAGCATCAGGCCGAGGACATCCTCGAGATCGTCAAGCTCGGCATCTTCCTCGTATTCGGCTCGCTGCTCACCCTGCACGGGCTGTTCTCCGACGGCTGGGCGGCGGTGGCGATCGCCGCCGCGACGTTGCTCCTGGCCCGGCCGATCGCGGTGTTCGTGGCCCTGGTCGGGACGGCCACGAGTCGGGCTGACCGCGGCTTCATGGCCTGGTTCGGGCCCAAGGGCGTGGGCACGATGACGTTCGCTCTGCTCGTCCTCAGCGAGAACATCAAGCACGGAACGCGCATCTTCAATCTGGCTGCGCTGACCGTGTTCGTCTCGATCATCGCCCACGGGCTGACCGATACGGCGGGCGTTGACTGGATCGCCCGGCGCTACGAGCGGCCGCGGCCTATCAGCGGTCGCGCTGGCGCGTCGGATCGAGGATCCAGCCCAGCAGGATCGCCACCAGAACGAAGGCGATGAACCCGCCGATCAGAGGCCAGTACATGTGCGAACCATATCTGAGCCGACCGAAGCGCGGACCCGCCAAGCGGCCGGCGCGAGCCGACCACGTGACCGACTACTGATGCAGCGCCACCTGCTCGCTGGCCGATGGGAATGCCCAGGCCACCTGGAGCCGGCGCTCCTGCCGGAAGACGAAGCGCATCTGGCTCGGCGGGCGCAGACCGTCGGGGTGGGCTGGGCGGAAGGTCGCGCAAGGGCCGGTGTCGGACACGGCACACAGCAGGTTCTGGTGAAAGAAGCAGCTGTCGCAAGTTGGTTTTGCTTGCATTGCGCGCCCATTTGCCATTCGTGACTGCACCCCTCTGGTCATAGAAGCTTTCCGCCGTCGGCGAGGCATCAAAGCGGATTGCACCCCCCTCGCGCAATGACGAAATCCGGAAAACGCAGCAAACTTCGTTCACGAGCGTATTACCTGCAAATAGCGGCACTTTTCGTTGATGGACAAGGAAGCTGCCGCATTTTCCGTAGCTTTCACAAACGCGATGCCGGCAGACTCGCCCGCCCCCATCTCGGTCGCCGATTACGAGCGGCTGGCCGAGGGCGTGCTCGAGCCCGGAGCGCATGCCTACTACGCGGGCGGCGCCGGCGACGAGCTGACGCTCAGCGAGAACGTGGCGGCGTGGCGGCGGCTGGCGATCAGGCCCCGCGTGCTGCTGGGCGCCGGAAGCTGCGACCCGGCTGTCACTTTGCTCGGCCAACCGCGACCCCACCCGCTGGTGATCGCGCCGATGGCGTTTCAGCGCCTCGCGCACCCGGAGGCCGAGATCGCCACGGCGCGGGCTGCGGCGGCGACCGGGACGGTCTTCTGCATCTCCACGTTCGCCAACACGTCGATCCCGGTGCTGGCCGAGGCTGCGCCCGGAGCCGGTCGCTGGTTTCAGCTCTATGTGTTCAAGGATCGCGGGATCAGCCGCGAGCTCGTGGCCCAGGCGGCCGCGCACGGGTTCGAGGCGCTGGTCATCACCGTGGACCTGCCCGTCGTCGGCGTGCGGGAGCGCGAGCTCCGCTGGCCGGTCGAGGTGGAGCACGACGCTGACCTGATCCAGCACGCACAGATGGTGAGGACGAGCGAGCTCACGCCGGCGGAGATCGCCGAGCAGACAGACCCCGACCTGAGGTGGGCCGACATCGAGGCGTTCGCTGGAGACACGCCATTGCCGGTCGTGGTCAAGGGGGTCCTCGCTCCCGAGGACGCGATCCTCGCCGCCGAGCACGGTGCGCGCGGCGTGGTCGTCTCCAACCACGGCGGGCGCCAGCTGGACACCGTGATCGCCGCCGTTGATGCGCTGGGGGCGATCGTCGAGGCGGCAGGCGACCGCCTCGAGATCCTGGTCGACGGCGGCATCCGGCGCGGCACCGACGTACTCAAGGCGCTCGCCCTGGGCGCGCGGGCTGTGCTCGTCGGGCGCCCGGTCCTCTGGGGCCTGTCGGTCGGCGGCGAGGCGGGCGTGCGTAGCGTGCTCGAGCTTCTGGTGGCGGAGTTCGAGACCGCACTGGCGCTATCGGGCGCGATCCGGGCCAGTGACCTCGATCCGAGCTTTCTCGTCCGCCCCGGCCGGGTAGGCCCTGGGCCGTGAACGTTCTCGTCACCGGAGTCACCGGATACGTCGGCTCACGCCTGGCCCCGCGCCTCGTCCGCGCCGGTCATGACGTCCGCGGCCTGACCCGCGGCCGGCGGACCACGGACTTGCCGATTGAGCTCGTCACCGGCGATGCCGTGACCGGGCGTGGCCTCGACGAGGCACTGGCCGGGATCGACGTGGCCTACTACCTGATCCACTCGATGGAGCACGCCCTTGGTGCCAACGGCGCCTTCCCGGTGCGCGAACTGGCGGCGGCCGAGAACTTCGCCCGCGCCGTACAGGCCGCCGGCGTCAGGCGGGTCATCTACCTGGGCGGACTCGTCCCGGCCGACAGGCAGCCGTCGACGCACCTGGCCAGTCGTCTGGCCGTCGAGGAGACGCTGCTGAGCGCCACGCCATGTTCGGTTGCCTTTCGCGCCTCGATCGTCATCGGCGCCGGATCGCGCTCGTTCCGCTTCCTCGTGCGGCTGGTCGAGCGGCTCCCCGTGCTCGCCGTGCCGGCGTGGAAGGACAATCGGACCCGCCCGGTCGACGAGCGCGACATGATCGAATTCCTGGCGCGCGCCGCCAGCGCCGATGGCGTGTGCGGCGAGTCGCTGGACATCGGCGGTCCCGACACAGTGACCTACGCCGAGCTGATCGACCGGATCCGCCACCACATGTTGGTCGGACGTCCGACGATCGGCTTGCGGCGGCTCACCCTGACCCCGATCGCCAGTCGCATTGCCTCGTTGATCGCGGGCGAGGACCACGAGCTGATCGGGCCGTTGATGGAGGGATTGACGACGGACCTTCTACCGCGTGACGAGCGGGCCAGCCAGCTACTCGGCGGCCGCATGCACAGTTTGAACAGCGCGATAGAGCACGCGCTACGCGAGTGGGAGGCGCATGAGCCGCTCACCGCGCGTTAGTGTCTGCCGACCCAAATGAGCACGGTCAAGACTGACATCGAGATCGACGCCCCGATCGAGAAGGTGTGGGAGACGGTGATGGACCCGGAGCGGCTGAAGGACTGGGTCACGATTCACCGTG
>JBJMLD010000201.1:0-7367 GCA_045805545.1 Solirubrobacteraceae bacterium
GCGGGCGTCCGGCCCACCCGATCCTGACGGACGACGTACGCGGTCAGCTTGATCTCATCGCCGAGCTCCGTCGGGATTTCGGCTGACTGCAAGGCGCCCACCAGCAGACGTGCTCGCTCGAGCGTGACGAGCCCGTGGAAGGACAGCGCCTCGACGTCGGCGAGCGCCGCCTCGATGCGGGCGCGCGTGTCGACGGCCACCGACACCATCGGCAGGTCCTCCGAGAGGGTGAGCAGCCGGTCGGTGCGGAGGTGGTGGTGCACGCCGAAGCCCTCGACGCCGCGCATGACCAGGCTGCTCTGAAGCTGGCGCCGGGCGTAGATGTCGATCAGCTCGTCGGCGAGAAACCCGCCGTTCGCCCGATCGCGCTCGCCGAAGTAGACGGTCAGCTTGAGCGACTCATCGCTCATAACGCGCCTCCCAGGTGGCGACCCAGCCAGGCCGCCAGGAGGCCGGCGAGAAGACTCATCGCGAAGTTCGCGACGCCGAGTCTCAGCTCGCCGTCCTCCCCGAGACGGTGGCTCTCGAGCGCCCACGTGCTGAACGTCGTAAACGCGCCGATGAGCCCGGTTCCGACCACCCGGTAGGCATCGCGTCCCAGCGCCGCGCCGGCCAGGACGCCGAGCGCAAATGCGCCCAACACGTTGACCGTCAGCGTGCCGTAGGGGAATCCGCTCGCCGATCGTTCGGACACTGCCCCGTCGAGCAGCAGACGTGCCACCGCGCCGGCACCGCCCACGACGCCGACCGCGAGGACGACGATCAGACTCATGCCGGGGCCCGCACCCGTGCTCGCCGCACGGCGTTCGTGGCCGCGGCGACGGCAAGGAAGCCGAGCGCCACGCTCGCTGTGGCGTACAGGACTGCCAGGATCACGTGACCGCCGTCGAGCATCCGCAGGAGCTCGAGCTGCATGGTCGAGAACGTCGTCAGGCCGCCGCATATGCCCGTACCGAGGAACGGCCGCCGGTATGCGGACAGCGGCAGCCGTTCCTGCAGCCGCGTCGTCGCGTAGCCGAGCAGTAGGGCCCCGGCGATGTTGACGGCAAACGTCGCCCACGGCCATCGCCCGGGATGAAACGGCAGCGCCTCGGCCACCTCTGCGCGCGCAACGGTGCCTAGGAACCCGCCCACGAACACCGCTCCCAGCTCCCGTCGGTCAATACGCATTTCTCACCTCATTCTTAGAGTCTTGCAACAGCCGTCCTACATCGCGCGGGCACCGTGCGCAGAGAACCCGGGCAGACCCGGACGACCGAAAGGACTGATGCGCATGGTTAGGCACCTCAAGAAGGGGGTGGCCGGTGTCGCGGCACTGATCGCACTCGCTCTCGGGGCATCGGCGATCGCCGGCGCCGCCACATCGCAGAGCACGACCGCGAGCGGTAGCCCGCCCACCACGAGCGGTAGCTCGTCCACCGGTTCGCAGGCGCGGCCGGCGTTCAGCGGGCCCGCACACGGAACCGCCGCGCACGAGGATGCCGAGAAGCCGGTGACTGGCGCGGCGGCCAGCAAGGCGCAGGCCGCCGCGGTCAAGGCCGTCGGTGGTGGCACTGCCGGAGCGGTCACGACCGACTTCACCGGCAAGGGCTACGAGACCACGGTGACGAAGACAGGCGGCAGCAAGGTCGAGGTTCATCTCGACAGCTCGTTCAACGTCATGCAGGGTCCGGGCGGCCATGGTGGCCCGCCGGCAGGCCAAGCCGGTCAGGGCACCCCGCCCGCCGGCGCCCCGCCCGCCGGCGCCCCATACGGCGGCTGATCAAAGCCAGTGACGAGGGCCGGCCGCCGGCAGCCGAGCCCTCGTCACGACGCCCGCGCCGCAAACGATTTGAGGAAGGCACGCAGGTGCTCGTCGTAGGCGGTCGGGTTCCGATTCCAGCTCTCGATGTGGCCTGCTTCCGGGACCGGGACATACGTGACCGGGCCCGGCGCCGCGAGCGCGAAGGCGCGGCTGTCGGCGGGCGGCACGAGCTTGTCCGACTCGCCCTGGAAGAGCAGGATCGGCACGTGGAAACTCCCGGCGTGCGCGATCTCGTTCAGCTGCCCCCAGTTGGTGCCGATCCGGAGGCTGATCATCCAGCGCACCGGGGTCCCCATGAACCCGACGTGCAGGTTGCCGGCTACGTGGTCGATCACCGACTCCCAGTCGAGCACGGGCGCGTCGAGGACGAGCGCGACAACCCGCTGCGCCAGCGACGAGACCCGCATGAACCTGGTGACGATCGAGCCGCCCATCGAGTCGCCGTACAGGATCAGGTTGTGCGCGCCATGCACCACTGCCCAGCCGGCCGCCGCATCGAGGTCCTCCCACTCGGTCATGCCGAGATGAATGTGACCGTCGGGACTAGCCGGCGCGCCGGCATCGTTGCGGTAGTCGATCAGCAGCGTTGGCAGGCGAAGACTGTGCAGCGTCCCGAGCGGACGCAGGCCTCCCTCGCGCGTCCCGTCGATTCCGTGCACGAAGATCACCCAGGTCGAGCCGCGCCCCGGCACGAGCCACGCCGGCATCGGCCCCAGCCGGTCGGGGAAGCTCACTGAGCGATACGGCAGGCCGAGCGCCGAGCGAGGATCACCGCTCCACACGTCCGGGTCGATCCCGACCTTGGTGTGCGCGCCCAACCGGCCGGCTGATAAGAGGAGTCGACGGGTGACCGACGAGCCGGTCGTCGCGATGACGTCGCCGACGATCGCATGTCCACCATGCCAGTCGAGCCCGTAGACGCCGGTGCGCTGTGTCGCGCTCGTGCGCTGGAGGACCACGATGCCCGGCCCGCTCCGGAGCGTGTCGACATTGTCGTGGACGAGGTCGTGGTGCGGGTTGATCAGCGCCGAGGAGCCAAACCAGCTCCCGAGGAGGATCGCGATCAGGATCAGCACGATGAGCGTCACGCCGGCAATCAGCAGCCGACGCCTGCGCCGGCTGTAGCGCGGCCGGATCGTCGCCTCGCTCAGCACCGTCAGGGCATGATTCCGCCCCGCGGCGGTGAACCCTTGTCAGCTTCAGGCCGCGTCGGGTCGCGCCGAGCGACTACTGCTGAGAAGCAGCCCCGTACCCGCCCCGCCGAGGATGAGACCGAGCACCAGCAAGCCGATGCCCACCCACAGGACGAGGTTCGTGTTCGCACCCACACTGACGGTGGCGCTGACCGGAGCGGCGCCGCTCGCGTTCATCAAGACGATCGCCCAGGTCCCGCCCTTGACCTTCCAGGTCACCGTGATCTGTCCGGTGCCGGAACTCGACGCCTCCCAGAAGCTCTGACCAGCCGGCGGTCCGGCAGGCGGGCCGCCTGAATGCAGCTTGTACGTGATGTTGTCGCCGTTGACGTCCGTGACCTCGCTGCGACGAACGCTGCCCAGGTACGCGCTCACGTCGGAGCGACGGCCGATGCCGACGAACAGCGCCTGTCCGTTGTTGCTGCGGACGTTCACCCGCACGCGCCCGATGGCGTCGGTTACCGGACCCGGGAGATCGCCGATATCGAGCCCTTCCGTGGTGACGGCGTAGCCTGGCGCACCGACCTGGACGGCGGATGAGGTGTAGTAGCCGCCGTTCTCGCGCTGGGTCAGGTGAATCACCACGAGCGCGATGCCCGCGATGACCAGCAGGCCGCCGAGACTGACGAGGATCCATCCACCGACCTTGGCGCCGTTGCCTGAACCCGCGCTCGGCGCCGGGGTCGGCGCGGGTGCAGGTGCAGCCGTCGCCTCATTCTGCGCCGTCTGATCGTCGGCCATATCGATCACCCCAAAGTGTGGACGCCTCCGGAGCGGTCATCGTATCGTCCCCGATCGTTGCCCGGGGAATTTGACTGTGACCGACTTAACCCCAGTTCAGAGCCGAGGATCGGCGGCACTTCGGCCCATCATCGCGGGAATCTCGCGCTTCGAGCACCAGGGCTTCCAGCCAGTGCGCGGTGTGCGCTACGCAGTGGGCGTCGGGATCCCCCTCTTCCTAGGCGTGGCCACGGGTCACACGATCGAGGGGATCGCCGTGGCCGGCGGCAGTTCGCTGATCGGCCTCACGGACTCCGGCATCCCGTATCGGGGGCGCCTGCATGCGATGCTGATCGCGTCGCTCGCGGCCGCCATTTCCACCTTCGTCGGCGAGGTCACCGGTGCCTACGACGTGCTCGCCGTCGTACTGCTGGGGTTGTGGAGCTTTAGCGCCGGCATGTTCTACGCGCTCGGGCTGCCGACTTACTTCGTCGCGTTGATGGCGCCGCTGTCAATGGTGATCGTCGCGGCATACCCCGCGGACGCGCTTCACTCGGCAGAGCGGGCCGGGCTCGTGTTCGTCGGCGGGCTCATCCAGATAGCGCTAGTGCTCGTGCTGTGGCGGATCCATGCTCACCGCCCCGAACGCGCAGCGGTCGCGCGGCTCTACCGTGCCTTGGCGGCCTGGACCCGCGACGCCGATGCCGATTCGGGCCGCGTCGCGGTACTCGTCGCGCTCGACGCTTCACGCCAGGCCCTCGTTCTCACCGAGGGGCACCTGGCGGCTCCGAGCCCGGCCGGCGAGGCCTTCCGCACGCTCGTCGACGAAGCCGATCGCGCATACGTCGACCTGGTCGCGCTGCGCAACGCGCGCACCGAGCTGGCCGCGGCAGACCGCGCAGCGGTCCCGCCGCTCGCGCTTGCCCGCGAGGCGTCGGCGGACGTGCTGGCCGCCGTCGCCGACGCGCTCGACAGCGGGCGATGGCGAGCCGACGCCGTCGCCCTGCGCGCTCGCCTCGATGCCGCGGTTGACGCACTGCGGCAAGAGGCCCAGCGCCGCCGCGCCGCCGGTGATGAGGCAATGGCGGGCGAGCTCGAGGCCTGGCTGAGGCGCGGCGCATCGGTGCGCGCCGAGCTCCGCGCCGCCGTCGACTTGGCGGTCTCGTGGCAAGGGGAAGGAGCCCCGCCAGAGGACCGCGTCCAGCATCGTCGCTCCCGCCGCCCCGAGCTGCTCACCCGGGGCGCACGGGCGATCCTGGGCGCCAACCTGACGCTTCGCTCCAGCGCGTGCCGCCACGCCGTACGCCTCGGCGTCACAGCAGCCGCCGGCGCGGCCCTGTATCGCCTGCTCGATCTGCCGCACGGCTATTGGGTGCCACTGACCGTGCTGTTCATTCTCAGACCCGACTTCGAGTCGACATTCACGCGCGGACTGCAGCGTTACATCGGCACCGCCGCGGGGGTGCTGCTCGCGACCTTGCTCGCCGCGGCCTTCCATCTCGGCCCGTACGCACTGGCGGCGCTCGTCACCGTTCTTGCCGTCGGCATATTCGCGTTCATCCTGGCCAACTACGCGCTGTTCACGCTATCGGTGACGGCCTTCATCGTGTTCCTGTCGAGCTTCGGAGGTGCGCCGGAATACGTCACCGCGCTCCGCCGGCTGCTGGCCTCGGTCATTGGAGCCACCCTGACCCTCGTGTTCTACGCGCTGTGGCCGACGTGGGAACGCGTCACCCTGCCCGACACGACGGCCGAACTGATCGAGGCAGACCGCGCGTTCGTGGGCGCGGTACTCGCGTGCTGGCTCGATCCGGCAGCGGCGGATCGCGAACAGGTGCGCCGCGCCCGGGCGGACGCCCGGGTTGCCCGGACGAACACCGAAGCCGCCGTGCAGCGTGCGCTCGACGAGCCGGCGGGAAAACGACCGGGGCTCCCGGCTCCCAAGGCCGCGAGCGTCCTGTCGAGCCTTCGGCGCCTCGCGGACGGCAGCCTCGGCCTGGAGGCGTATCTCGACGACGTCACCGCCCCCGCCCCGGCGGAAACCCGCGTCCTCGCGGGCCAGCTCGACACTGCGCTCGCCGAGCTGGCCCGGGCGGCACGCGAGGCCCGGCCGCCCGAACCATTGCCAGCACTCCGCCAGACACAGCAGGCGCTGAGCGCGCAGGTTGGAGCGATGGCCCCGCTGGCCGAGGAAACCGACCGCATCGTCAATGGCGTCACGCTCGTCGCGGCCACTCTCGCCGGTTCGGCCGGGAGCTCGCCTTCTCCTGGCCCGCCGACGCCGAGTGCCGCAACGTTATGACTGCGCGTCGAATGCTGGCTCCAGCACCTGACGGCGCCGTGACTCGGGCTCGGCTTCGATGGCCAGGCGCGGGAGACGCCGCTCAGCCCAGCGCGGGAGCTTCCACGTCGCGCGACCCATCAGCTGAAGCACGGCGGGCAGCAAGAGCATCCTCACCACGATCGCATCGAGGAGCACGGCGCTCGCCATTGCGAGCCCGAACATCTCGAGCACGCGACTACCGCTGATCGCGAAGGCGCCAAACACCGCGACCATGACCGCGGCCGCAGCGGTGATCACGCGGCCCGTACGAGCCAGGCCTTCTCTGACGGCGGCGCTGGCGTCTCCCCGCCGTTGCCATTCCTCGTGTACGCGCGAGACGAGGAACACCTCGTAGTCCATCGATAGACCGAACACAATCGCGAACGCGAACACCGGGATGAACGCGTCGATCGGGCCGGGCTGCACGCCAAATAGGCCGCCCAGCCAGCCGCGCTCGAACACCGCAGTGACCACGCCAAGCGAGGCCGCGATCGAGAGCAGGTTCATCAGCGCTGCCTGCACCGGGATCACGAACGACCTGAACACCACGAGCAGCAGCAGCGACGCCAGGCCGACGACCACGGCAATGAACAGCGGCAGCTTGCTCGAGAGCACGTGCGAGAAGTCGACCTGCGAGGCCGTGGCTCCGCCGACGTACACGCGCGCGCCGCTGCTTCGCTCGATCCCTGGAAGCACACTCTCACGCAGCCGCGTAACGAGGCTCGCTGTCTGTGCGCTCTGCGGTGAGGTCGTCGGGTACGCCATCAGCGCCGCTGCCGTTCCGGCGCCGTTCAGGCGCGGCGTCGCGACCGCGGCGACGCCGGGCGTGCCGCGCACGGCGTCAGCCACCTGGTTCAGCGCCGCGCCATCGTGCGGGCGCGGGAGCGCGACGGCGAGCTGAAGCGGTCCGTTCGAGCCCGGTCCGAATCCCTTGGCCAGGAGCTCGTAGGCCTGCCGGGTGGTCTGACTGGCCGGGTCGTTGCCGGCGTCGCTCGATGCCAGGCGGAGACCGACCGCCGGTGCGGCAAGCGCGAGCATCAACGCCGTCGCCGCCACGGCGGTCAGCGCCGGCCGCCGCTGCACGCGGCCTACCCAGCGCAGCCAGAAGCCGGGCTTCGCGTCTGAGCTCGCGGATGCGGTGCGTCGGGTACGGACGCGTCCGATCCGGTGACCAAGCATCGCCAGCAGGGCCGGGAGCAGCGTCAGCGACGCGGCCAGGACTATCACTACGCCGATCGCGGCGGCGACGGCGGCGCCGGTGAGCAGGCTGACGCCGAGCGCGAACATTCCGAGCAATGCGATGACCACCGTGACGCCGGCGAACAGC
>JBJMLD010000202.1:0-46412 GCA_045805545.1 Solirubrobacteraceae bacterium
CCCCTCTACTACCTGCTCCTGCACGTGTGGATGTCGGCGTTCGGTCACGGCGTGGTGGCGACGCATGCGCTGTCCTTGATCTTCGCGCTGGCCACGATTCCTCTGGCGTACTGGTTCGGCGCCACGCTGTTCGATCGTCGCACGGGACTGATCTCCGCGACGCTGGCCGCCGGCGTCACCTACCTGACCCAGTACGCGCAGGAAACCCGCATGTATGCGCTACTCGCTGTGCTGGCGCTGATCGTGGCCGGCTCGTTCGTCGAGGCCTACGTGCGCCGCCGGCGGGGCTATCTGCCCGTGTTCATAGTGTCGCTGGCGGCAGCGCTCTACACCCATAACTGGGCGCTGTTCCTGGGATTGATGTGCGGTGCGGCGTTCCTATTCTGCGTGTACGAGGAGCGAGTCGACCGCCGCGCGCTGTGGCGTGACGGGCTGATCGGATTCGGCGGCGTCGCGGTGCTCTACGCGCCCTGGGTGCCGACCGTCGTCTATCAGGCCAAGCACACCGGAGCGCCCTGGGATCTGCCGCCAGTGCTGTGGTCGGTGACCCAAGGCCTCTACACGATGGTCGGCGGGCGTGGGGCGGCCGTGGCGCTCTTGCTCGGAGGTGGCGCCGGCCTGATCGCGCTGCGCAACCGCGGTGGCGACCGCGCCGGGATGATCCGGCTCGCGGCCTTGAGCCTGCTCGTGCTTGGCGCCGGAACGCTGCTCATCGCGTTCCTCTACTCGAAAACGACGCCGGCCTGGGCGCCGCGCTACCTGGCCGTGATCGTCGGGCCGCTCCTGCTGCTGTTCGGCCTCGGGATCGCCCGGGCCGGGTCGCTCGGGATGGTCGCGCTCGCGCTATGCGCGTGCTTCTGGCTCCTCGATCCGCAGAAGCCGTCGCTCGACGCCAAGAGCAACGTCGCCGCTGTCGTGTCCCGGGTGAGCCACGACCTGCCGGCGGGCTCGCTGGTGCTCGCAACCCAACCCGAGCAGATCCCGACACTGGCCTACTACCTACCGGCGGGGATGCGCTACGGGACGCCACTGGGAGTTATTCGTGACCCTCACATCGTCGACTGGCGTGACGCGCTGACGCGCTTCCGTCACTCCTCGGTGCGCCGGACGCTGTCGCCGATGCTGAACGCGGTGGCGCCCGGTCAACGGGTGGCGCTCGTCGTCCCGGCGCGCTACGCCAAGCAGCCGCTATGGATGCGCCTGATCCATCACGCCAGCATCGCCTGGGATGGCGTCCTGACGAAGAACCCGCGATTCGTGCGGATCGGCTTCAGCGACACCAACTGGAACAAGTCCGGGGTGCCCGTATCCGTCACGGTGTTCGAGCGGCGGTAGAGGGCGGGCTGGCGGGTCGCGTCAGCTGGTTGTGTCAGCGGGCTGGGTCAGCGGGTTGCTAGCGCGATTGTCCGGCGCGCCTCGAGCGTCAGGGGATTCCCCTGGTTGTCATAAAACGCGACGGTCCGGAAGCCGGCTGGAGTAACCAGTCCTTGAGTTCAGCGGGCACGTGAACCAGCTGAGCCACGCTGCGCGAGTCGCTCGGACCCGCGAAAAATGCGACCGATCGCGCGACCGTTCAGGACTCGGTGCGCAAATTGCCCGCCACGGGCAATTTGGTACCCGATTCGCGGGGCCCGTCACGGTTTGTGCGCTTATTCGCGGGCTCGATGTGCGGTCGCCGGCGTGGCGACCAGCGTCGCGTGGAGCGGGCCGCTGTGCTCCCGGCCGATCGCCTGACTATGCGGCGCAGGTCTTGTTGTATTGGTTGACGTTGTACGCGTACATCTTCAGCGCGTCCTGGTATCCCTGCTGGTCGCCGTTGTTGTACGCGTCCTGGGCACGCTGCGCCCAGTAGTTCGCCCAGTCCATCAGTTTGGAGCAGGCAGCGTCCAGCGCCCTCGCCTCGGGGCTCGCGCCGAATCGACCGTCGTTGCGGACAGCGACCGGCCCGCCGGGGTTCAGGGTCCCGGCGTTCCCCGTGGGGTCGGCGCCGGTCGTCGAAGTCACCGCCTGCGCCGCGGGGGCGACCGAGACGGCAGCCACGAATGCGGCGGCCAGTGTGGCGATGCTGGTACGGATCTTTGCGTTGTTCCTCATGGTGTCTCCAGGGGCTTGGGCTTGACTTGCGCAACGATCTTCCGTCGCGCAAGCGCGTCCGGCTAGGCACCCCAGGTATGACGTTGCCAACACCCCGGAGGTGGGATGCTGCGTCCCGCATGCGACGACGGCTCATCCCGGCCTCGAGCACGGTCGCCTGCTCAACAATCAACGCTCGATAATCGGGCTTATGTGTACTTAGATCTGGATTGCCCAGCCAGCCTGATGTCTCGCGGCTGTGCGAATGGCCGGGAAACCCACCGTCGTTACTGAAACCTCAACGTGGTACGGTGGTCGCGGTTTCGGGGCACAATCTTGGGGCGCAGAAAGCACCTACTTCTGTTGCTTGTAGCCAGCGTGACGCTGACGCTGGCGCTCGGGTCTTCGGACGCCCTCGCCGGCGGCCCCTGTCCGGAATGCAGCGCCACATACGCCGGCGACTGGAACGCGACCGTCTACCTGAAGAACCTGGCGCCCGCCACCGGCTTCACCACCGAGAAGATCTCGCTGAGCTGGGAGGCCAAGCTGAGCTCGGAACCGGACGGCAACGTGTGGCGGCTGACCCGGGCCAAGGGGTCCTTCTCGGTCTCAGGCAGCCCGCCGGGTGGTGGGTTTCCCGGCCCCGACTGCTCGACTCAGCTCTCGCCCGGCCCGGGCAAGGTGGTCCACGGCGAGGCGTACTGGGCCGCCACGTCGGGTGGGATCGGCAGCACCCAGCGCGACTTCGACCAGTACTGGACGGTCGACGCGCAGCCCCCCGCGCAATGGGGAACCACATTGCCCGCCGGCCAGAGTCCCCTATCGGGCACGGGCCCGTCCGGAACGCCGTGCGCCAGCCAAACTAACTTCGGCGAGAACTCCGGCCCGTGGGCCCAAGATCTGGGCGGCGCGGGCTGCCGCTGGGACAAGAACGCTGGCCAGGACTGGGTCGCGTTCCCCGCGGGCGAGTTGTTCACCGTCCAGGAGGCGTGCAGCAGCAGTGGCAACAACGCCTCGCAAGGGCTCTCCTGGCGCGCCAGCCTGAGCACGACGCTGACGTTCCGCTCGCCGGGGCATGGCCCGGGCGGGGGCCCGATCCATGCCGGCGGCCAGCCGGGCGGCAAGGCGCTCACACTGCCCGAGCTGAAAGACCTCGCCAGGAAGGACTTCCGCGCCGGCCTCAAGGACGCGGCTGGGCCGTGCCTGCACCTGGCCGAGGGGATCGGCGTCGAGGCGACCGGCGCGGTGTGGCTCGGCACCAGCGCAACGGTGCCCGGCGGGATCCCGTCGGGCGGAGCGCTGATCGCCACCGGCGAGGTGATGGCCGCCGCCGCGGCGCCGCTGTGCGTCCCGAAAATCGGACGGCTGCTTGACGACTACAAAGTGTTCGCCGACCCGCCCGACCCGAACTACTGGCAGCTCGCGGTCCCGGCGCGCGCCCGCACGGCAGCGGACGTCTCAGCCGGCTGCGGCCGCGTGTCAGGCAAGGCGCACTCGTTCTGCCTCGAGTTGGCGTCGCTGGTGTCCAAGCTGATCCGCGCCGCCGGTAAGACCACCGCCGTGGACGGCGCGCTCGTGACCACGGTCAACCGAGCATCCGGCGCCAAGCGGGCGCACAACCAACAGGCGCTGAAGCTGCAACTGGAGCATGCCGGGAAGCTGGAGAAGGAGTTCAAGGCCGACCTGGCTAACGAGGCCGCGATAGGCCGGCAGATCCGCAAGCTGCTGCCGTTCGGCCATCTGAAGCCCTCTCAGGCGGCCAAGACGATCTCCTACCTCGAGCGCAAGGGCGTCACGGCCGCGCACGTCCGGCGGATCGACCCCGCCGGCCTCAAGCCCGCCGCCGAGGACCCGATCGCGCGGCTCGTCAGCCCCTGAGCCAGCGGCGCTAGGGCGATGCGGCCTGCTCGTCGCCGGCCGGCGGCTCGGGCGCGCCGGCAATCGCGTTGCGCACACGCTGGCGACGTGCGGCGATCCGGCGCCAGCGGGCCTGCGCTTTGGCCAGCTTGCGTCCGCTCGGCTTGTAGAAGCGGCGCGCCCAGGCCGAGTCGGGCCTGGCCAGGCGGAGCGCGGCGACCAGCGAGATCAGTGGCACGAGGATCCCGATCAGGCCAAGGAAGCGCTTGCCCTTGAGGATGGCGAGGGTGGCGAGGCCGATCACGATCACGACGGCGCCGATCAGCGTCTCGATCGCCGGGGCGTTATGTAGATCAAACGGGGTGGCACCCAGGATGATCAGTCCGCCGATCACGGTGGCGACGACGACCGCATCGAATGAGGAGCGGCCCTCTTCGGCCCAGTAGACGTCGCGCAGGTGGATCCACAGCGCGAACTCGTCCAACGTCAGGCCCAGCCCGACCCCGAAGAAGCCGGCCAGGATCTCTGCTCTCGGGCTGCTCTGGCTCGTGACGAAACTGAGGAACCCCGTGAACATCAGCAGCACGATCCCCCACACGAGATGGTGCAGGTGAAGCCCGCTGCTGGTCGTGACGCTGCCCGGCCACCACGGCACCTTGGGGCTGCGCATCAGCCGCGCGCTCGTGCGTATGAACAAGAACGTTCCGAGGAACATGGCCATCAGGACGAAGCCGGCGCGCTGTCCCACAGTGTCGAGAAACTGCGCCGGGAGCTCGAGTCGCAGCGTGATCATCTGAGCCGTACCATGGATCGGACCGAGCGTCACGCTACCTGAAGGGGGCAGCGTGGGAGCCCGTGACTCGAGCGATTCGCCGCTCACAGCACCGGGTTCCGGAGTAGCATTCGCGCACGAACGGTCGGCGGTGCGTCGAAAGTGATGGGGGGTTGGGATGCGTAGAGGGCTACTGGTGTTTCTATTCACGATGGCGTTGGTGGCGCCGGCGAGCGCGGTCGCGGCGCCGTCGATCTCGTTCGTGGCTCCCCCCGGGGCCAAGGCATATGCCGATCAGACCGCGCTAGGACCGGCCGGCTACACGGAGGCGCCGCTGGCATTCCGGACGGCCGATACGAGGCCCACGATCGCCATCAAGGCCGAGGGCGGCGTGCGGCTCGTCTGCCACTTTGATGACGTGCACGTGGACCAAGATTGCGGCAGCGCTCCGGGCAGCTGTGGCGCGTCGATCTGTGGCTCGTTTCAGCCCGCCACATCGCTCGGCAACGACGCCAACCAGTTCACGCCGGCGCACTTCCTCGCGGTCGACCTTATGGACGCCACCGACAGCCCGGTGGCGTCTGTGTGGTTGAACATCGACGTCGATACAACGCCGCCGACCACGCACCTCGATAACGCGCACGGCGTCCTGACGCTCGGCGATGCAAACGACAACCCGCTGCGACCGACGTTCAGCTACGAGATCACCGACAGCAACAGCATCGGCGGCAACGTCGACACCGCCGCGTGTTCGTGGACTGCGGCGTCAGCCGCCCCGGCATTCCGCAGCTGCGTCGCCCCTCGCGCCGGCGCCAGCAGGACGATCAGCGTCGGCCACTTGCCGCGCAAGCATCGCTTGTATCGGCTCCAGGTCCGCGGGACGGACGACTTCGGGCGCTCGACAAGCGCAGCGGCTGTATACGACCCGATCCCATGCGTCCTGACTATTCAACGCCCGCACAGCATCGGCAACCTCCTCTCGAGCGGCGTCCAGACGCACCTGTCCTGCGACACGCTACGACGCGTGAGCGTGGCCGTATACGCGTTCATGGTCAACGGCGACAAGTCCAGTTCGCCACGGGGCGCGGTTGCCGACCACCCAGTGCTCGGCGAGTACAAGGTCAACAGTCGGGCGAACAGCTTCCGTACGAGCAAGCGCCTGAAGCTGTTCGGGGGCGCGAGGAGCGCGCTGCGCTCGGCGCGCTCGATCGGCCTCGTTCTCGCGGCCGGCGAACAGGACAAGATCACGGGCGGGATCGCCGACGACAGCCTGAGCTACCAGTCGTTCACGCTGCGTTGATCTCGCGCCCGGGCCGCCCTTGGTGGCCGGGAAACCCCACATCGCGCCGCCCGTCAGGCGTTCAAGAAACGACCCACTGAGCCGACTGCCCAGGTAATGGGGCATCGCGTGTCGCTTCGCGTTTCTCTGGCCTGCGCCGTGATTGGCGTGCTGCTTGTCGTGCTGGCTGCGGTGCTGGTCAGCTCGCGACTGTCGGATGCGCGCTCGCGACTTGACCGAGAACTCGTCACGACCGCAGGAGAGAAGGCGGCGCTGGTCGACACCGAGCTCGAACGCGTGCGCGCCCTCTCACTGGTGACCGCGAGGATTCCGCCGTTCTCGGAGCTGTACGCGAACAGCGACTCCCTGGCAGCGAAGATCGCAGCCGTTGCCGGGCCGACGCGCGAGATCAACAACGCGCTCAGCTACCTGTTCGACTTGTATCCGCAGCGGTTCGTGGAGGTTGGCTATGTCGACGTCTCAGGCCGTGAGCGCGCGCGCGTACTGCGCGGCGTCAAGACGCCGCCGCGACTGCTGACCGACGTCCGGTCCTGGCCGTCGTTTCGCCAGGGGATGAGCACGCCCGTGGGCAGCGCGCTGATGACGGTCCCATTCGTCTCGCCGAGCGCCCACGTGCCGGTCATCGCGGTCACAACGACGGTGTCGGTCAACGGTCGCGTCCGTGCCTACGTCGAGATCGAACTTGCCTTAAGTGCCGTAAGCCGCGTACTCGCGTCCGACATTCCCTCCGGAGTTGGCGTGCAGATCATCGACCGCGCCGGGGCCTCCTTGGTCGCCAGCCGACTGCGCTTCCGCGCCTACCGCGACGCTACCCGCCCGGGCGTTGTTCGCGCCAAGGGACTGCGCCTGGCATCACGCGTGATCCCGGAGACATCAGTTGCCGGCGGCCCGTGGGTCGTAGTCGCTGCTGCGCGCGCGCCGTCCGCCGTGTCAGTTGCGCTTGCCCCCGAGAACATCGTGGTGGCGGCCTTCGCCGTGCTTCTGCTCGTGGCGGCCTTCGTCGGGTTCCGGCGGGCGCGCCTGGGAGCGGCAGTGCAGCTGGCGGCAGAACGGCGGGCACGCACCGAGGCTGAGCGAATGTCGCGGGTGGACACGATGACCGGGCTCTACAACCGACGGCACGCGATGGAAACGATCGAGCACGAGCTCGCGCGCACAGGCAGGACCGCCAGCGCTGTCGGCGTGCTGATGTTCGACGTGGACTTCTTCAAGCGGATCAACGACGTCCACGGTCACACTGGTGGAGACGAGGTGTTGGTCGAGGTCGCGCGCCGGCTGAGGGCGGGCGTACGGTCATGGGACACCGTCGCGCGTGTCGGTGGCGAGGAGTTCTGCGTCGTCGCACCTGACATCGAGAGCGAGGCCGCGGCGGCAGAGCTCGGTGAACGTTTGCGGGTCGCAGTTGCCGAGCGCGCCGTGACCCTCGGCCCGGGCATCGCCGTGCCGACGACCGTTTCGGTCGGTGTGGCGCTCATGCACGACGGTGAGGGTTCTGCGGAACACGCGATCGACTGCGCGGATCGGGCTCTCTATGCGGCCAAGCGCCGTGGGCGCAACATCCTGCGCCGGTTCTCAGCACTCGATCACGGCGACCTACGCGCCGAGCAGCCCGAGTGCCTGCGCGTGGCTGAAGCGCTCGCGGTCGCCGGCGACTTGCGCGAGGGACTCTCCTCCCAGCACAGCCGCGAGGTTGCGGCGCTGTCGGGAGCGATCGCGGAGCGCCTCGATCTCGACGAGGACGAGGCGCTGCGAGCCCGGCTGGGCGGCTGGCTCCACGACATCGGCAAGATCGCGGTTCCCGATGGCATCCTCACCAAGCCCGGAAGGCTCACGGACGACGAGTGGGAGATCGTTCGCACCCATCCCGCGGTCGGGGACGAGCTGCTTCGGCACTTTCCCGAGCTCGCGCTTGCGTGCGGCGCCGTGCGCCACCACCACGAACGTTACGACGGCTCGGGCTATCCCGATCGGCTGGCCGGCGGCGCGATCCCGGTCGAGGCGCGAATCGTGTGCGTGGCGGACGCGTACGCGGCAATGGTCTCCGAGCGTCCCTACCAGCAGCCGCGGCCACGTACGGAAGCGATCGCGGAGCTGCGACGCTGTGCCGGCTCTCAGTTCGACCCGGAGATCGTGGAGCTGCTCATCGCCGTAGTCGAATGTGAGGGCGAAGCCTCCGGCGCTGGCCGCGAGGATCCCGACGTCTTGACGTCGCCGCGCCCCACCATCTGACCTACGGCGGATAGCCTGCAAACCTCGCGATTCAGCGCCGCAACCCAGCTCTCATTCGGAGGTCGGCCGGCGCGGGTGGAGAACAGCATTCGGATGGTTCGTGGCTTTCGCTTGGGCAGCCGATTCGCCGTATGTGGATTGATCGCGCTCGGAGCACTGGTGGCGGCTGAGAGAAGGGCCGCCGCGGCAAGCGGCACGAGCGCTCGGTCGCTCGCGTCAAGCGGAGGCGCGGCCGTCGCCGGACTGCCGCCGAGCAAGCGCCGCAGTGCCAACGTCCCGCCCCCGCCGAGCAAGCACGATCACGGGAGCTGGGTGTCGGGCGTGACGGTCACCGAGTACTGGCCGGCACCCGAGAGCTGGTTCGTAGGTGCGCTGGTGACAACGCCTGGACTGCCGACAAGGCACCGGATCGACTGGCTGTACTCGGCCACCGGCGTCTCGATGGAGGGCCAAGGATTTGGGCTCGACGGGCGCATGTACCACATCGACGCGCTCGGGAGCGGTGGCTGGGTGACGCTCGGCGGCGCCGGCACGTCGCCGTCTGACGGTTGGTCGGCGGGTCCTCCCTATTGGCGTGCCGGCGGCTTCTGGCGCAACAGCTCGGGCGGAGTGACGTTCCCGCTCCAGACCGGCGGATGGGCCCGCGGCACGGGCCGCCGGTATGTCCCACTGCCCGGCGTCACGTTCGCTGCCGGCTCGGCGCTGCCGATCCACTTCTACCAGTCGATCGCGGTCGACCCGAGCGTGATTGCACTCGGTAGTCGCGTCTACGTCCCTGCCTATCGCCACGATGGCCACGGTGGCTGGTTCGTCGCGCAGGACACCGGCGGGGCGATCGGCGGCCGGCACATCGACGTCTACCGCTCGCCGCCGGCAAGCCCGAACAGCGGCGGTCAGTACCTGACCCGGCAGCGGATCTACGTGATCCGTCCGCGCCACCGCTGAAGACGCGGCAGGCAAAGAAAATCGCCACCCGGCGCAGCTAGACTCCAGCCATGGCCAAGCAGCAGCGGACGATGCGTATCGAGCAGCGCAGCCAGCTCGCTGCGATGCAGCAGATGGAAAGCCGCTCGGATGAGGAGCTCGAATCCGAGACCAAGTTCAAGGCCGCCGCACAGGCGATTCTGGGCGCAAGAGCTGCCGAGCGTTATGACGCCAAGGCGGCACGCGCCCACTTCCAGCGGGCGCTGGCCGCGGCGAGGCCTCAGGAGCGGTTGCAGTTGCGGCGCATGGCCGACGCCTCGCTGGCTCTCGCTGAGCGCCGACCCGATGACCTCAAGCGCGCGGCCGAGCGGCTGGGCGTCGAGGCGCCAACGACCAGGCAGCTGCGCGGCCTGCGGTTGATGGGCCTAGTCGCGCCGCCGGCGAGTGCCGGAATGCTGGCGCGGATCCGCGGGATCGTCCTGGTGATCGTGCTGATCATCGTCGTGTTGGCGGCCGGGTTCGGGATCGTCAAGTTGATCTCGCTGCCGTTCGGCGGCGTGGGAACGGATCTGGCGGTCTTCTACGGCCTCCTGCTCGTGGCGGTCGTCGTCGGCGTCCTGGCGTACTACGGCCGGCGCCGGCAGAAACGCGCGCAGGCCGAGCGGTCCGCCCAGATCGCCGCGCGCTCGAAGTAGGAATCTCAGCCCTCGTGTGCGGTCGCTACACGCTGGCCTCGCCGAACCCAGCCGAGGTCCGCGCCCGCTTCAACATCGCCGAGTCGGTCGACGTGCGCCAGCGCTACAACGTCGCCCCCAGCGATGAGGTGCTCGCGGTGACGACCGACCGTGAAGGCGCTGCGCGGGGCGAGCTTCTGCGCTGGGGCCTCGTCCCGTCGTGGGCCAAGCGGCCAGACACGGGACTGAAGATGATCAATGCGCGCGTCGAGACGGTGTCCGACCGCCCGGCCTACAAGCGCGCGTTTGAGCGCTATCGCTGCCTTATTCCGGCTGACGGCTTCTACGAGTGGCGCACGACTCCCGACGGCGGGCCGAAGCGGGCGTTCCACATTCGTCCCGCTGATGAGGACCTGTTCGCGTTCGCCGGGCTGTGGTCCATCTGGTACGCGCCGGACGGGAGCAAGCTCCGTACCTGCACGATCCTGACCACGGCAGCGAACGAGGCGATCGCGCCGCTACACGATCGGATGCCGGTGATCCTGGCGGCAGACCACGAACACGAGTGGCTTGACTCGTCGACGCCGCCGCATCGCTTGCAGGACCTCATCGCCGGCCTTCCAGCCACGCGGACCGCGCTGCGCCCCGTCGGATCGGCCGTGAACGACGCCCGCTACGACGGACCGGAGTGCCTGGCTGAGCCGGCGCCGGCCGCCCAGGGCGCCCTCTTCTAAAGGCCCTCCGAGACATGCCCCTCTCCCCCCTGCTCTCCACCTACGACCATGTCGTGCTCGATCTCGACGGCTGTGTCTGGGTCGGTGACCAGGCCACGCGCAAAGCGCCCGAGGCGATTGCTCAGCTCCGCGCCGCGCAAAAATCGCTCGCGTTCCTGACCAACGATGCGCGCCGCTCGCCCGAGGAGTATGTGCGCAAGCTATGGGGTCTCGGCATCCAGGCCTCGCTCGAGGAGGTCGTGACGGTCGGAGGCGCGATCCAGCATTTTCTGGCCGAGCGCGGGACCGGCGCCGCAACGTACGTCATCGGCTCGCCCGCGATCTTCCGCCACGTGTCGGATTCCGGCCAACGGATCCTCAACGGCACCGACCGGGCCGCCAGCGCCGAGGTCGTCGTTGTCGCCGATCACGACGAGCTGCGCTTCAGCGATCTGCGTCCTGCCATCCAGGCTGTCCTGGGCGGAGCCGTGATGATCGCCGCCGGGCGCGACCCGACCTACCCGACCGAGGACGGACTCTCCCCCGGCACCGGAGCCGTTGTGGCCGCACTGGAATACGCCACGGGCCGCAAGGCCACGATCGTCGGCAAGCCCGACCCCCAGATCTTCATGACCGCGCTCGACCGGCTTGGCCCAGGTCGGACTCTGGTCGTCGGTGACCGGCTCGACGCCGACCTCGGGGGTGCCGACGCGGCCGGTCTCGACGCCGCGATCGTCCTGACCGGGGCGACCACCGCCGAACAGGCGGAGGATGCCGCCGATCCGCAACCGGTAGCGGTGGCCGACGATTTGCACGCCCTCATCGCGGACGACTGATGCTCTCGCTGATCGTCAACCCGCACGCCGGCGGAGGTCGTGCCGGACGCGCGCTACCCGAGGTGCAAGCCAGGCTCACGAGCAGCGGTCTCGAACACCATGTGGAGCGGACTGACAGCCTCGCCCACGCCCGCGAGCTGGCGGTCCGAGCCGCGGTCGAGAATGAGCTGGCTGTCGCTTTCGGCGGCGATGGGCTGATCGGCGCGGTGGCCGACGCCCTTCGGAGCACCGATGGCGCGCTCGGGGTTCTCCCAGGTGGCCGCGGCAACGACTTCGCCCGGGTGCTCGGCATCCCGCTCGATCCGCTTGCCGCCTGCGCCGTGCTGAAGGACGGACAGATCAAGCAGATCGATCTCGGCCAGGTCGGCCACAGCACGTTCATCGGTATCGCCAGCTGCGGCTTCGACTCCGAGGCGAACCGCGTGGCGAACGAGACACGGCTCGTGCGTGGCAACCTCGTCTACGCCTACGGCGCGCTCCGGGCGCTCGCAGGTTGGAAGCCGGCGCGGTTCGAGGTGCGCCTCGACGGCGCCGAACACGTCCACGTCATCACCGGCTATACGGTGGCTGCAGCGAACTCGGGCGCCTATGGCGGCGGCATGATGTTGGCCCCCGACGCCTCGCTCAGTGACGGGCTGCTCGACATCGTGCTCGTCTCGGACGCGTCGAAGCTGCGCTTCCTGCGCTCGCTGCCGGCCGTCTTCAAGGGCGAGCACGTCAACGACCCTAATGTGCAGGTACTGCGGGCCCGTGAGGTCGAAGTCAGCGCGGACCGACCGTTCACCATGTATGCCGATGGCGATCCGATCGGCGAGCTCCCGGTGACTGTGCGCGCACTTCCCGCGGCCGTGAAGGTGATGGTGCCGCGTTGAGCGCCCTGGCGGTCAAGATCGCGGCGGCGCGAGCCGTCGGAGGGCTGGCCCGGCGGGCCGGCCGCGGTGGCGGGACGAGCCTGCCCGGGAAGGTGTTGATGCGCCTCGAGCCGCACGCCATCGCCGAGCTGGCGGATCGGCTCCCGCGCGGCTGCGCTGTCATCTCGGCCACCAATGGCAAGACGACGACAGCCGCCATGGCCGCATCGATCCTCGAGGGCGCAGGCACGACGCTGGTGCACAACCGGGCCGGCGCCAACATGGCCGGCGGTGTGGCCTCGACGCTACTCGCGGCAAGCCGCCCCGGCGGGCGCATCGCCGGGCAGTTCGGCCTTTTTGAGCTGGACGAGTTCTGGCTCGATCGCGTCACGGCCGAGTTGAAGCCGAAGGCGATCCTGCTCGCGAACCTTTTCCGAGATCAGCTCGACCGCTACGGGGAGCTCGACACGATTGCGGATCGGTGGGCCACGGTGGCCGCGAGCGCCGCGCCCGAGGTGGGGCTGGTGCTGAACGCCGACGACCCGCTGATCGCCGACTTGGGGCGCAACCGGGCGCACGTCAGCTATTTCGGCGTCGAGGATGACGCGATGGCGCTGCCCGAGATGCAGCATGCCTCGGACTCGAAGCACTGCCGCCGCTGCGGCGCCGCCTATGTCTACGAGACGGTGTATCTCGGTCACCTCGGGCATTACCGCTGCCCCTCGTGCGGGCAAGCGCGCCCAGCACCGACGATCGCGGCCGAGCAGATCGAGCTGCAGGGGACGCGTGCGGCCAGCTTCACGCTCCGCACGCCGGCTGGCTCGCGGCGCGTCGAGCTGCCGCTCCCGGGTCTCTACAACGTCTACAACGCCCTCGGCGCAGCGGCGTTGTGCCTCGAGCTCGCCGTTGGGCTAGACGATGTCGTGGCCGGGCTTCACCAAGTCAGAGCGGCTTTCGGCCGGGCCGAGACCGTGGCGATCGGCGAGCTGGAGCTCTCGATTCTGCTGATCAAGAACCCGGCAGGAGCGAACGAGATCCTGCGCACGCTGGTGCTCGAGGAGGGAGAACTCGACGTGCTGGGTGTCCTCAACGACCGCACGGCGGACGGCCGTGACGTCTCCTGGGTCTGGGATGCCGACTTCGAGATCTTGGCGCCCCGGCTGCGCCACGTGACCTGTGCCGGTACGCGTGCGGCCGAGCTCGCGCTCCGCCTGAAGTACGCCGGCGTGCCGGTCGACCGGATCGAAGTGATCTACGAGCTGCCGGTCGCACTCGACGCCGCAGTGGCCGAGGCACAGAACGGACGCTTGTTCGCGCTTCCCACGTATACGGCGCTGCTCGAGTTGCGCGAAGAGCTGGCCGCCCGGGGCCACGTCGGCCAGTTCTGGCAACGAGCCGAGGCGGCGCGCGCGTGAACGTGATCTGGCACGACCTGGAATGCGGCAGCTATGTCGAGGATCTGCCGTTGTGGCGGACCTTGGCTGACGAGCACGGGGACCCGGTGCTCGACGTCGGCGCCGGCACGGGCCGCGTCACGCTCGAGTTGGCACGGGCGGGCCACGTCGTGACCGCGCTGGACGTAGACGGCGAGCTCTTGGCCGAGCTCAGGCGGCGCGCCGATGGGCTGCCGGTGGAGACCGTTCAGGCCGACGCACGCGAGTTCGATCTCCCCGGTCGACGCTTCGCGCTGTGCGTCGTGCCGATGCAGACCATCCAGCTGCTCGGCGGCCGCGACGGCCGCCTCGCGTTCCTGGGCCGAGCGGTCGCGCACCTGGCACCGCACGGGGTGCTCGCGGTGGCCATTTCCCCCACGCTGGAGCTGTTCGAAGTGCTCGACGGCGTGCCGGGGCCGACGCCGGACATGCGTGAGATCGACGGCGTCGTCTACGCCAGCCACCCGACGGCGGTCCGCGCAACGGGAGCCGACTACGTGCTCGAGCGTCGGCGAGAGGTGGTCAGCGCGCGCGGCGAACGGTCGGTCAGCCACAACGCGATTCAGCTCGACCGACTGGGCGCCCGCCAGCTCCAGAGCGAGGCGGCGGTGGTCGGTCTGCGCGAGGCAGGACGCGCCGAGATTCCGGCCACTGACGAATACGTCGGAAGCACGGTGGTGCTGTTCAGTGCCTGAATTGCGCGTGTGTGCGCTGTATCCGGAGCTGATGAACATCTACGCCGACCGGGGCAATCTGCTGCTGCTCGAGCAGCGCTGCGGTTGGCGCGGTATCTCATTCAACGTAAAGGCCAGCGACATCGGCGACCAGCTCGATCCCGACAGTGCCGACCTGTTCTACATCGGGGGCGGCCAGGACCGCGATCAGAAGCTGTGCGCTCTCGATCTGGCCGAGGTAAAGCGAGACGCGCTGCATCAGGCGGCGGCCGCCGGCAAGGTGATCCTCGCGGTGTGTGGCGGCTACCAGTTGCTCGGCCACTCCTATCAGCTCGGCGCGGAGACGCTTCCCGGCGTCGGCCTCGTCGACTTGCACACCGTGCGCGCAGATGGTCCGCGGCTCATCGGTAACGTGGCCATCGAGGTAGAGCTCGATCCTGGTCAGCGCCGAGTCCTGGCCGGTTTCGAGAACCACGGCGGTCGCACGCACCTCGGTGACGCTTACCCGCTCGGACAGGTGTTGCGCGGCCACGGCAACAACGGGCGTGATGGCTACGAGGGTGTCCGCGCGGGCAACGTCATCGGCACCTACCTTCACGGTCCGCTGCTCCCCAAGAACGCGTGGTTCGCCGACTGGCTGATCACCGCCGCGCTGCGGCTGCCAGATCGGCTGGCGCCGCTCGACGACGAGCTCGAGGCTGCAGCGCACCGGGACGCACGACAGGCGGCCGGAGTGTAGGCGCCGCCGCGGCATCTCTACGATGCCCCGCGGCACATGCCCGTCGCCTCCCGGAAGAACGCGAGCACCCTGATCGCTCTGCTCCTCGGCGGTCTTACGCCGGTCCTGGCGCTGTGCGGGTGCGGCGGTTCCTCCGGCGCCTCCGGCGCGACCCAGACCTCGACAAGCACGACGACCACCTCCTCCCTGCCGGGTAGCGGCCGGCCGCCGGTGACGATCGGAGACAAGAACTTCACCGAGCAGTTCGTGCTCGGCGAGCTCTACAGCCAGGCGCTTCAGGCTCAGGGATTCACTGTCATGGTCAACCGCAACATCGGCTCCACCGAGGGCACGATCCAGGCCTTGACCAGCGGGCGGCTGGGGATGTATCCCGAGTACCTGGGCACCTGGGATACCGCGGTCGCGGGCTACAAGCGGAGCTTCCGGAGCCCGCGCGCCGCCTACCGGGCCGGACAGGGCTACGCGGTCGCCCACGGGCTCCAGCTGCTCGACCTCACCCGCTTCAGCAGCACCGGCGCGATTGCCGTGACGCGTGCCTACGCCCTGGGGCACGAGCTGCACGGACTGGAGGACCTCCGTAACGTCGCCGCGTCGCTGACCGTAGGCGCGCCGCCCCAGTTCCAGCAGAGTCCAACCGGCCTGCCGCTGCTGGAGCAGGTGTACGGGTTCGTGCCGGCGGCGTTCAAGTCGCTGTTGGTCGGCGCCCAGTACCAGGCGCTCGACCAGGGCGTCGTTCAAGCCGCCTATGCCGGGAGCACGGATGGCGAGCTGACTACCGGCAAGTACTCACTGTTGCGCGACTCCCGCCACGCGTTCGGCTGGGGCAACGTGGTGCCGATCGTCTCGGCGCGCGTGATGAGCGCGGAAGGCCCCGCGTTCGGCGCCACAATCGATCGGGTGAGCGCGCTGCTCACGACGCGCGTGATGCGGCAGCTGAACGCCGCCGTCGACGTGTCACACCAGGACCCCACCGCCGTGGCCAAGCAATTCCTGCAGGCGCATGGGCTTCTGCGGTCAGGAGCCGCTTGACCCGAACCCGCCGGCGCCGCGCTCCGACAGCTCCAGCGCCTCGACCTCGAGCACTTCCGGCGTCTCGACCCGGACCAGCACCAGCTGGGCGATCCGATCCCCGGCGTCGATCGTGACCGAGCTGTCACGGTCGGTGTTCAGCAGCAGAACGCGGACCTCGCCGCGATACCCGGCGTCGATCAGCCCTGGCGCGTTGACCAGCGCGATCCCGAACCGCGCGGCCAGTCCGGACCGCGGCAGGACGAGCCCGGCCTGGCCGTCCGGGATCTCCACCGCGATCCCGGTCGGCACCGATAGCCGCTGTCCCGGCTCGAGCACCGCAGTCTCGAGCGCGTACAGATCGAGTCCGGCGTCGCCGGGGTAGGCGCGTGTCGGAAGCTTGGCTTGCGGGCCCAGCCGGCGGACCCGCAGCGGCTCGCCGCTCATCGGCTCCCATTGAGCGCGAACGGCTCGTAGCGCTCCGCCACGGTGACCGGCAGCCGCGCGAGCACGCGCACGCCCTGCGGCGTCTCCTCGCGTTCGAGGTCGCCGGCCAGATGGTGCAGCTCGGCGAGCCGGCCGCCCTCGTCGTAGGGGATCATGAGCTCGACGGTGCGCAGCGTCCGCGCGAACTCGTCCTCGATCCGCGCCGTCAGGTCGGTCAGCCCTTCGCCGCTCACGGCCGACACGAGCACGGCGTCGGCATGCCGGTTGGCCAGCTCTGCACGCCGCTCGACCGAGATCAGATCGGCTTTGCCGAGCACGAGCACGCGCGGCGCCTCGTCGGCCCCGATCTCGTGCAGCACGTCTTCGACCGCTCGCATCATCTCGAGCATCTCCTCCTCGGGCGCCGACGCGTCGACGATGTGGAGGATGAGATCGGCCAGACGCGTCTCCTCGAGCGTCGCTCCGAAGGCGTCGACAAGCTGGTGCGGAAGCTTGCGGATGAAGCCGACCGTGTCGGTGAGCAGGTAATCGCGGCCGCCGGTCCGGAGCACGCGAGTCGTCGGGTCGAGCGTGTGGAACAGGCTGTCGCGCACGCCGGCGGTGGCGCCCGTGAGCGCGTTGAGCAGCGTCGACTTGCCTGCGTTCGTGTACCCGGCCAGGGCCACGTTCGGCAGATCGGCGCGTTCACGCTCGGCGCGCATGACCGAGCGGCTGGAGCGCACCTGGACGAGCTTGCGCCTCAGGGCCGAGATGCGGTCGCGGGCCAGGCGCCGGTCAGTCTCGATCTGCGTCTCCCCCGGTCCTCGCGTACCGATGCCGCCGTCCATGCGGCCGGCCCCGAGGCGTTCCAGATGCGACCACAGGCCTCGCATCCGGGCCAGGTTGTACTCGAGCTGGGCCAGCTCGACCTGGAGCTTGCCCTCGGCGCTGTGCGCGTGCGAGGCGAAGATGTCCAGGATGATCGCGGTGCGGTCGATCACCGGCACGCCGAGCGCGGACTCGAGATTTCGCTCCTGCCGGGGCGAGAGCTCGTCGTCACAGGCGACCAGATTGGCGTCGGCGCGGCCGATCTCGACCTTCAGCTCCTCGAGCTTGCCGGCGCCGAGATAGGTGTTCGGATGGGGATGGTCGCGTCGCTGGACGAGCTCGCCGACCCCGGCCACGCCGGCCGTACGCAGCAGCTCGCGCAGCTCGGCCAGCGCTTGCTCGTCACCGTCCGGGAGCGCCGCGATTAGAAAGGCACGCTGACGCGCACGGCCCTGCGGCCGCTGACCATCCGACGTCTCGGCGCGTCCGTGGCGGCTTCGCTGCACGTTTTCATGGTAGCCGCGCACCGGGGGGGCGCCACGCCTCGGCCGTAGTGGAGCCGACTACGTGACGTGGATGTCCTGTCCCCCGGTGATCTCCACCTTGTCGCCGGAGATCATGTGAATCGTGACCGTGCCGGGATGGTCGCGGCCCGTCACCTTGTCATGGAGCACCACCTTGCACTCGTAGGTGGCGCCGACCTTCTGCTTGACGCCGCCGGGACAGTTGGCCGTCTTCACGTCGACCTTCCCCTGCCCGAACTTCTTCACGTACTGCTTGATCAGGCCCTCGCCCGACGCGGCCGAGTCGAAGCCGCCGCAGGCGCTGACGCCAAGTCCGCACGCGACGACGCCTACAGCCATGAGGGCCCTCGGGCGCCGCCACAACCGATGGGTTCTCACACCAACCTCCTGATTTCCGATTCGGATCCGCTGCCAACCCTCTCATGTACGGCGGCGGATTGCACCGGGCTCCGGGCGGATATGCGTGGGGGGCGCTACAGCCGCCGGATGCGCTCGACCGCCTCGAGCAGGCGATCATCCGGCGTGGTCAGCGAGATGCGGAAGAAGCCCTCGCCGCTGCGGCCATATGCGCCGCCCGGCGAGATCACGACGGCGGCCTCCTCGAGGACGTGCTCGCAATAGGCGGCCGAGCTCTCGAATCCAGGTGGGATCGGTGCCCAGACGTAGATCGTGCCCTTCGGCGGCGTGACGTCGACGCCCGCCTCGTCCAGCGCCGCGCAGACGAGATCGCGCCGGCGCTTGTAGACCTCGTTCATCGCCTTGACCTCGGCGTCGAGCTCCGGCGCGAGCGCTGCCGCGCCGGCCAGCTGCACGGCCTCGAAGTTGCCCGAGTCGATGTTCGACTTCAGTCGCCAGTACTGGGCGATCGCCTCGGCGTTGCCGACGATCGCCGCGCACCGCCAGCCGGTCATGTTGTAGCCCTTGGAAAGGGAGAAGACCTCCACGCCGACGTCCTTCGCCCCCGGCGTCGATAGGAACGACGGAGCCACGTAGCCGTCGTACGTCGTCTCGCTGTAGGCGCTGTCGTGCACGGCGAGGATCGAGTGGCGCCGGCACAGCTCGACCACCTCCTCGAACAGCCCATCAGGGACGACCGCCCCGGTCGGATTGTTCGGGTAGTTGAAGAACAGCAGCCGGGCACGGGCGAGCACGTCGTCCGGGATGGCGGCCAAGTCCGGCGCGAATCCACGCTCGGGCAGCAGCGGCATGAGGTGCGATTCGGCGCCGGCCAGCAGCGGTCCGCCGGTGTAGACCGGGTAGCCCGGGTCGGCGGCGAGCGCGACGTCGCCCGGATCGAGGAACGCCAGGTTCAAGTTGAAGATGCACTCCTTGGCGCCGATCGCCGCCATCACCTCGGTCTCGGGGTCGAGCGTCACGCCGAAACGACGCGCATAGAACGCTGCCACGCCTTCGCGAAACTCGGCCCGCCCGCGGTTCGACGGATACGTGTGCGTGCTCGGATCGGCGACCGCCTCCTGCGCGGCGGCGACGATCGGCGGGTACGTCGGCGTGTCCGGATCACCGATCCCGAGACTGATCACGTCGACACCCGCCGCTCGCTTGGCCGCGATCTTCCGCTCCAGCTCGGCGAACAGATACGGCGGGATCTTTTCCAGGCGGCTACTCGGTCGCATGCAGCTCCTTGACGAAATCGTCGGCCAGCGCGCCCCGGAACACCGGGACCGCCCAGCCGGTCAGGTTGATGTGCAGGTCGGGACTCACCTCGACCTCAAGCTCGCCCCCGTCGAGGCTGACGGTCACAGGCGATGAGCCGCCATCGCGCACGTAGGCCACGGCGGCGCCGACGGCGCCGGTGCCGCTGGCCGAGGTCTCCCCCACGCCGCGTTCGAAGATTCGCGCGCGGATGCGGCCGGGGCCGGTTTCTCTGAACCACGAGACGTTGGTGCGGTTCGGGAAGAGCTCGTGGTGCTCGATCTCCGGCCCGATGGCCGGCAGGTCGAGCGATTGCAGTGCGGCCTCGTCGTCAATTCTGATCGCGCATTGCGGATTGCCGATCTGTACGTGCTGAAAGCTCCAGGTCCGGCCGCCTGCTTTGAGCTCGCCCCGCCCGTCGGGCGCACCAGCCGGGTAGTCGCGGCTTTGCAGGTTGGCCGTGCCCATGTCCACCCGGCACGTGGTCGCCGAGGTGATCGTGGCGCGGATCTCTCCGGCCAGTGTGTGCAGCGAGAACTCGTCCTCGTTTGCCCAGCCGTGGCGTCGCGCGTAGAGCAGCGCTTCGCGAGCTCCGTTGCCCGACAGCTCGGCCTCCGAGCCGTCCGGATTGAAGATCCGCAGATCGGCCGCGAATCGCTCGTCATCCGCGGGCTTCAGCAGCAGGATCCCGTCGGCGAACACGCCGGTGTGTGCCGCGCAGATGGCGCGAATCCGTGCCGGCGTGAGCTCGAAGGCAAGCGCCTGCTCCTCGACGATGACGTAGTCGTTTCCCAGCGCGTGCCACTTCTCGAAGTCCACGCGGGCGCAGTCTATGTACCGTCGCCTCGCCATGGCCCGGCGCCTCCGAGCCCATTTATCGCCGCTCGTCTTGCTCGCGGCGGTCTCGCTGCTCTCATTTGGTGCGCGCGTCGCGCTGCTGAACCAGCCGTGCCGCTCGCACTGCCGCACATCCACCGACCATCTGCTGGTGTTCGACGAGGCCTACTACGTCAACGCGGCCCGGGTGATCGCCGGGATCACGCCTCCCGCCAACAACAAGTACGCCACCGCGCCGCTCGGCGATGACCCGAACGCCGAGCACCCGCAGCTGGCCAAGCTGCTGATGGCCGGATCGATCGAGCTGTTCGGCGATGGGCCGTTGGCCTGGCGGCTCACGAGTCTCGTGCTTGGCTCGGTGGCGATTCTCGGGATGTTCGCGCTGGTATTGGCCGCCGGTGGCGGGCGATGGATGGCGCTCACCGCGGCGAGCCTCATGGCGGCGGACAACCTGCTCGTTGTGCACGGGCGGATCGGGACGCTCGACGTCCCGGCACTGGCGCCGATGCTCTGGGGCGTTGTTCTGTATTTGCGCGGGCGCCCACTGCTCGCCGGGGTGCTCATCGGCATCGCGTCGTGCATGAAGCTGGTGTCGCCCTATGCGCTGCTCGTGATCGTCTGCCTCGAGCTGCTGCGGATGGGGTGCGGGGGCGTGGGTGTCGCCGCGGCGCGCGCGAGCTTGCGGACCGTGGCGACGCGTGCGAGTGGTTGCGTGGCGAGCGCCGTGGTCACGTTCTTCGGACTGCTGGCGATCCTCGATCGAATTGCGCCACCCTACGACCCGTCGCAGGCCAAACTGCTCGGCGCATCGCCGTTTCGCCACCTGGCGCACATGCTGAGCTACGGCGCGAGTCAGTCCAGCCCGCACGGTCCGGAGGGCATCGCGTCGTACCCGTGGACCTGGCTCGTCGACTACAAGCCGATCACGTATCTGAATATCAATCCGGCTCGCCCGGCGCCTGGGCTCTACCACATCCATCCGGCCGCCCATTTCCTGGGCATGATCAACCCGGCCGTGCTGCTCGTGGGCACGCCGGCGCTCGTGTTCGTGGGCTGGGAGCTGTTCCAGCGTTGGCGAGACAGGCGGCGCGCGGATCTGGATGTGGATGCGGCCGATACGACGGCGGGCGAAGTCCCGATCGTGGCGCTGGCGTGGTTCATCGGCACGTTCGCGCCGTTCGTCGTGCTCTCGCTGGCCTTCCAGCGCACGAGCTACCTGTACTACATGGTCGTCGTGATGCCGGGGATCTATCTCGGGGCGGCGTACGTTGTGTGGCGCGCGCGGCGCTATCGCCGGTTGCGCGTCTTGTGGTGGGTCGTCGTCATCGGTGCCGCGATCGTGATGTATCCGTTCACGCCGCTTCCCTGAGCCATAGCGAAATGATCTCGTCGGCCACGTCCCCGGCCGCGCGGTCGGTCGTGTCGATCACATTGACCGAAGCCAGTTTGCGCATCCACGTCAGCTGGCGGCGGGCGTAGTTGCGGGTGCGGCGCTTCATCGCCTCGACGTCACCGGCCAGCAGCTCCTCGAAGCCGAGCGCCTTGCGCGCCGTGCCGGAGGCCCCGGCCGCGTTGGCGCGACGAACTTCCTCGTGCGCTCCAGCGCGCAGCATCTCATCCACACGCGCGTCGATCCGGGCATACAGCTGATCGCGCTCCATCACCAGTCCGATCAGCAAGGTCGGTCGGCGCACAGTGTCGGCCCACAGCTCGGACTCGCGCTCGGGCGCTTCCAGCTCGCCGGCATCGAGCAGCTCCAGGGCGCGGACGACGCGCTGGCGGTCGCCCGGCTGTATCTCGGCCGCCGCCCATGGCGCGCGCTGCGTGAGGACTGCGTGCAGCGCCTCTGGTCCGCGTTGCTCGAGCTCGCCCTGCCAGTGCTCTCTGAGACCCTCGGGCGGCGGCGGTTTTAGGCTCAGCTCCGTCAGCGCAGCGCGGAGGTACAGACCGGTTCCGCCGACCACGATCGGCCGCTGGCCGCTTGCCAGCAGATCGTCGATCTCCGCATGCGCGAGCTCGGCGTACTGGCCGGCGCTGAACTGCGCGTCGATCGGCAGGAATGCGATCAGACGATGCTCCAGCTGAGCCCGCTCGCGCGGGCCGGCGGCACCTGTGAGGATCTCCAGGCCGCTGTACACCTGGAGCGCATCGGCCGACACGGCAACTGGTTCCTCACTGAGATTCCGCAGGCGGGCCGCCAGCGCGATGGCCACCGCGGTCTTGCCCACGCCGGTGGGCCCGAACAGCGCGATGACGTCAGAGCGCGGCATGTGACGGAGTATCGTGAAGCCATGATCATGGAGGTGGCGGGTTGACCGTCAACGCCGGCGCAGGGATTTCGACGCATGCCGACCCACTCGTGGCCGGCGTCGTCGCGGCACAGCAAGCCGCTGCGGAACTGGGCAACTCCGAGGTCGATCTCGCGCTGGTGTTCGCCAGCGGCACCCACCTCGCCGCGCCCGAGGCCACGCTCGAAGGCGTTCACGGTGTATTGGCCCCAAGCGCCCTGCTTGGCTGCGGCGCGGGCGGCGTGCTCAGCGGGACGCGCGAGCTGGAGGACGAAACCGCGGTGGCGGTATGGGCGGCCAGCTTCGACGGCGCCAGCGAGGCGACGCCGTTCCACGCCAGCCTGATCGGGGACGAGTCCGAGAGCGTCGTCGATGGCCTGCCGGTGCTCGACGGGGCGACCGGCGCACTGATGCTGAGCGATCCGTATTCGTTTCCGACCGACGCCGCGCTGGCTCACTTCGCCGCCCAGGCGCCGATGGTTCCGGTTCTCGGCGGCCTGGCCAGCGCACGCACCGATGCCGGCGCCGGCGCGCTGTTCCTCGGCGAGGAGGTGCACGACGAGGGCGCCGTTGGCGTGACGCTACGCGGTGTTGAGCTGCTGCCGTGCGTTTCCCAGGGCGCGGCGCCCGTGGGGCGTGAGCTGACCATCACCTCGGCCACTGACAACGTGATTCACGAGCTGGCAGGTCGCCCCGCGGTGGAGACGGTGGAGCGGATCATCGGCGAGCTGAGCGTGCGGGAGCGTGCCCTGGTCGCCGGCGGGCTGCTCATCGGGATCGTCATCGACAGCGGCAAGCCCGAGTACGAGCAGGGCGACTTTCTCGTCCGCGGTGTCCTCGGCGCCGACCCCGACTCCGGCAGCCTCGTCGTCGGCGCACACGTCCACGAGGGCCAGATCGTACGCCTGCATGCGCGCGACGCCCAGTCCGCTGACGAGGACTTGCGACACGCCCTGCGCTTGCGCGTCGAGGCGCTGGCGGGCAAGCCCCCAGCGGGCGCGATCGTCTTCTCGTGCAACGGGCGCGGCCGTTCGATGTTCGGGGTCCCGGATCACGACGCGCTGGCCGTGGCGCGCGAGCTGGGCGGCGCGCCGGCGGCCGGGTTCTTCGCCGCCGGCGAGATCGGGCCGGTCGGTGGGCGAAGCTTCCTGCACGGGTTCACCGCGACGGTGGCGGTGTTCGCAGGGTAGCGGCGGGTCGCGGGGTAGCGGCGGGTCGCGGGGTAGCGGTGATCCCGGGGTAGCGGCTGCTCGCGCGCTGCGCACTTGACTTGCCGGGCGGTCTATTAGCCTGTCAGCCGCGTGGCCGGCCCTCCCGCACCCCACCTGAGCGCCCGGCGCGCCGAGCGCCGTGCCCAGCTCCGTCGCCGTCGGCTCCTGGCGCTCGGTGGCCTGGCTGCTGTGTGCGCCGCACTGATCGTGGCGATCGTGGCCACGAGCGGCGCCAGCAACGCTCACCGTGGCTCTTCGGGGTCGGCATCGGCATCGGCAGCGGCGGGCGGCGGCGCGGGTGCCGGCGGGAGGGGCGCCAAGGCGCGACACGGATCGGGCGCGAATGGACGCCTACAGCGCCTCGACGCGGCCGGCGCGGCGGAGATTCGCCGGCTGGCAAAGCTCGGGCTGCCGGTCTACTGCGCCGGCCCGCACGGCAACGCGGTGGCCTTCACGTTCGACGACGGGCCTGGTCCTTACACGTACCTGGCCCTGCGCAAGCTGAGGCAGGCCGGCGAGCGCGCGACGTTCTTCGTCGTCGGGCGCAGTATCGACGCCTTCCCGCACTGGATCCCGCGAGAGCTGAAACTGGCCGCGATCGGCGACCACAGCTACACACACCCCGTGCTGAGCTCGATGTCGGCGGCGAGCGTCACCTCCGAGCTCCAGCGGACCGTCCAGCGGATCAAGGCCGATGCCGGGATCGAGCCGTTGGTGTTCCGTCCTCCCTACGGCGCTCGCAATGCCACAGTCGATCAGGTCGCCAAGCAGCTCGGGCTGCTCGACATCATCTGGAACATCGACTCGGCCGATTCCCTCGGCGCCAACTACGCCGGAATCATCCAAAACGTTGAGGCCGGCTTGCGTCCGGGTTCGATCATCCTGATGCACGAGAACCGCGGCCAGACGATTCGCGCTCTGACGACATTGCTGCCGGAGCTCCACCGCCGCCACATGCGCTCGGTGACCCTGCCCGAGCTGATGGCCGAGGATCCGCCGTCGAAGGCGCAGCTGGAGCGAGGTCCGGCCGGGTGTGCTGCACCGCGTGCGGTGAGAGCGGGAAGCGGTGCGTGATCGGGCTGGTCGAGCCCACTAGACTCCGCGGCCGCGATGACCCTGTTCAGCGGCAAGGTGCTCTTGACGGGCGCCACCGGCGGTATCGGCAAGGCGATCGCCCGTGCCTTCGCCGCGCGCGGCGCGAGCCTGATCCTGACCGGGCGGCGAAGCGATGTGCTCGAGCCGCTGGCGCAGGAGACGGGCGGACGGGCAATCGCTTGCGATCTCTCGCAGCGCGCGGACGTGGAGCGTCTTGTGACCGAGGTCGGTGCCGTCGACGTGCTGGTCGCCAACGCGGCGCACCCCGGCAGCGGCGATTTTCTCGAACTCGATCAGGAGCAGATCGACCGGATGCTGGAGGTCAACCTGCGCGCGCCAATCGCATTGGCCCACGCGCTGGCGCCGGCGATGGTGGAGCGCCGCAGCGGCCACATGGTGTTCGTTTCCTCGCTGGCCGGAAAGAGCGCCTCTCCAGCCTCATCGATCTATTCCGCCACCAAGTTCGGGCTGCGCGGATTTGCGCTCGGCGTTCGTGAGGACCTGCGCCAGCACGGCGTCGGCGTGTCGGTCGTGCTCCCGGGCTTCATTCGCGATGCCGGCATGTTCGCCGACGCCAAGACGTCACTGCCGCGCTACGTTGGCACACGGTCGCCAGAGGACGTCGCGGACGCGGTGCTCCGCGCGATCGAGCGCGATCGGGCCGAGGTCGAGGTCGCGCCCATGGGCGTGCGGGTAGGCGCCAACTTGGCCAGCCTGGCGCCGGGCCTGGCCTCGAGCATGAGTCGCCGGCTGGGCAGCGAGCAGCTCGCCGCGCGGATCGCAGCGGGTCAGCTCGACAAGCGCTAGCGACTGGCTTCCGGAGCGCTTAGCCGTATCGCCGCGCGACCTCGGCCGGATCGTGCGGGTGCCCGTAGTTCCCGTCCGCTGGCTCGCCCGACTCGGTATCGGAGTCGCGCCGCTTCGCATCCGGGTCCAGTTGGTGCTCCTTGGTCACGTGCCCAAGCGCGGCGATGATCTCGTCGGCCAGCGTTGCGCCGTCGCTGGCACGCTCCGGCGTGGCCTGCACTCGGATGACGAGCTCGTCGCCGTCGATCTCCTCGAGCAGGACCTGAGCGGCCGAGCGCGTCGGAGTCGAGATCTCGTCATCAAGGAGGGTCTGGACGTGGCTTGGGCGGATGTCCGCCTGGACCCGCACTTTGACGTCGACCGAGTCGGGCTCCCTCAGAGGGACGACCGCCGCGGCGAGGACGACGTTGTTCGGGATCAGGATCCGGTCCTCCCCGCGCGCGAGCGTCGTGTAGAGCAGGCCGAGCGAGCTGACGATGCCCTCGACGGTTCCGCCCACGGCGCCGGCCTGAAGACGGACGCGCTCGCCCACGCGGAACGGTCGGGCGCTCAGAAGGACCATGCCGGCGAACAGGTTGCCCAGGGTCTGCTGGGCGGCGAGACCGAGGACGACGGCAGTGAAGGCGCTTCCCGCCACGATCGTGCTCGGGTGAGCGCCGGCCACGCGCAAGGCGATCAACAGCGTGATGGCCAGCGTTCCAAGCCGGATCAGGAAGCCGACTGTCCCTGCCGTGCCGGGATCCATGCGCCGGAAGAACGTGGGCGCCGCGGCACGACCGATGTCGCGCGCGATCGCCCAGCCAAGCGCCAGCAGCACGACAACGGTGCCGATCCGGACCGGTGTCTCCCACGGACTGTTCGCGCCGATGCCGAACAGGTCCTTGCGAAGCCCGTACGCGACCAGGACGCCGATCAGCAGCGGTACCAGCACGATTGCCTCGCGCTGCGCGCGCCGCAGCGCCCGCTGGCTGACGTTGACCGCCAAGCCGACGCGTTCCCACGCCTCGCTACGCGTCTCGAACATGCGCTCGTGGTGGAGGTCTCTACTTGATTTGATGCGTCGTTTCATTTAGTCCGATTTCTGACTGTCCTGGATTGCGGTGTTTCTTAGGTACCACCGGCCGGGCGCGCGAGTTTCATGGCCAGAGATGAAGATCCGCTCAAAACAGTCGCGTCTGTTCCACCTCTTTCCCGTTTGGTCCTACCCGTTCACGCTCGCCGGCCTCCAGCGCGTGCCCCGTGCGGGCACCTGCAACAGGGCGCCCACCTGCACTCGCGGCACGTTGCCGCGGCGGTGGCCTGTCCATGCGACCGCGCATGCGTTCGCCAGGCGGTAGATCTGGGCCCTTGACGAGTTCGGCCAGGCGCTGGCGCTCGGCAGGCGGCGCATACGCCCCGCGTCTGTACAGCGCCTGGTAGCGCGGCACGAGATCCGGACGATGCTGCTGCAGCCAATCGAAGAACAGTCCTCGGACCTCCCCGCGCAGGTGCAGCGCGATCCCGGTCACGTACGACGCGCCCGCCTCGGAGGCCCGCTCAAGGATGTTGGCCACATGCTCCGGCGAGTCGTTGATCCCGGGCATCAACGGGGCGATCAGGACGCCGGTCCTGATCCCGGCGCGCGTCAGCTCACCGACCGCCTCGAGTCGGGCGTTCGGATTCGGCGTATGCGGCTCGGTGGCGCGCCAGGCACGTTCATCGATGGTTGGGATCGACAGCGCGGCGCTGAACTCGGCGACCTCGTTGATCTCCCGCATGAGCGGCAGATCGCGCAGCAGCAACGGCGATTTCGTGAGGATCGAGCACGGGTTGCGTGCGTCGCGCATCGCCTGCCAAATCCCTGGCATCAGCTTGTAACGGCCCTCGACCCACTGGTACGGATCGGTGTTCGTGCCCAGCGCCACGTGCTCGCCACTCCAGGATGGTCGTGCAAGCTCCACCCGAAGAACCTCCGGCGCGTTGACCTTGACGACGATCTCCCGCTCGAAGTCCTCGCCCGCGTTGAAGTCCAGGTAGGTATGCGTCGGGCGAGCAAAGCAATAAACGCAGGCGTGCGTGCAGCCGCGATACGGGTTGATCGTCCACCGGAAGGGAACCTGTGATTGCGGCGGGACCTTGTTGAGGATCGACTTGGCGCGGACCTCGTAGAACCGAGTCTTGACGGCCCCGGGCGCCTCGAAATGCCGCACTACCGCCTCGTCGCGGTAACCCGGGAGCCGGGAGCGCTCCTCGTCGATCAGACTGAGATTGCTCCAGCGCATCCGAACGTATGTTCGCACACGTGGCGGACGTTCAGATTGTGGGAACTAGAAGCGCCCGAGCCGCCAGCGTGGCTGCGCCGCCATGCGCAGCAGGTGGCGGAAGTGCGCGAGCTGAAGCGCCACCGCCTCGATCGACACCGTCAGCTCGTCGTCGATCGGCTCCTCCACGCTGCTCAGCAGTTCGAGCACGGCGACGGCGGAGCGGCCGTCGCGAATCGGCACCAGCATCGCGTAACGCATGTTTTCGTCCGCGGCGACGCGAAGTCCGGGATCGTCGGAGCCGGCGAGGTCGGTGAGGACGGTCGCGTGATCGGAGAACAGCGCGCGTCCGAGCTGCGTGCCGGCGATCGGGAGGTGGCGCTGCCAGGTCAGGGTCTCGAACCGCCGCAGGTCCTCGCGGGCGGTCCAGTTCGTCAGGCAGCGGAGCGTCGACTGACGGTCGTTCGGCACCCAGGCCGCGACCGCATCCCAGTTGCCGTGGACGCCGAGGATCCGGATCGCGTCCCTCAGGCCGGTCCGCCAGTCGTTCGCCGTAGCCGGCACGGCGGCGAGATCGCGCTGGGCGTGCGGGCTCCAGTGCCGGCCGTGGCGAAGCCGCGGCGGCGCCGGCAACGTCATGACGACGGCGGCCTCTTCGTCATCGTTGCCCGGCGTCGCCTCGGTTCCTGGATCGGATTGCCACGTACGCTCGAGTCGCATCAGCCGTGCACATTCGCTGCGCGCCAAGTGCGCATCGCCGAGCGGCGCCGCAACGCCGCAGACGCCGACGGCACCCTCGGCTTCGTCGTGAACGACGAAGCGCAGCACGGCAAGGGGCGGGCGGCGTTCGAATGGCCCGACTGTGTACTCCAGCTGTACCGGCTCCTCGATCGCGGCACCTGACCCCGCCAGGCGTGGTCCGTCGATCGTCTCGCGCGGCGCGAGCTCTCGGTCGCGACGGCCCCGCATCCGCTCGTCGCTGGTCCCGAGCTGCTTCGCGTAGTGCCGGTTGATGTGCATGTAGCGGCCGTCGAGATCCTTCAGCCACGCGATTGCCGGACTCAAGTCGAGCTCTCGGCGGAGAAGCGCCATCGGGTCGTCTGGACCGACACCCACGCTGGCTGTGTCGGCACCGTCGTGGCCGAGTTGAACCGCCGGCCCCGACCTCGACGGATGTGTCACGTTGCCCGACGCGATGCTTCAGCGAGCCGCACGGGCCAGGATCGACTCCTGCCCGGAGAGCGTCTGGCTGGTGGCGCCGGTGATATCAACCTCGACCACCTCGCCCGGCGCGGCAAGACCCGTGAAGTTGACCACCTTGTTGTGACGTGAGCGGCCGCGGAGCCGAGTCGGGTCGGTACGCGACGGTCCCTCGACCAGCACCTCGAGTGTGCGGCCGACGAAGCGCTGAGCGCGTTCGAGCGCGCGGCGCTGGATCACCTCGACCAGGCGCTCGAGCCGCTCGACTTTGACCTCGTGCGGAACCTGGTCTGGCAGCGTTGCCGCCTCGGTCTCCCGCCGCGGCGAGTAGAGGAACGTGAACGCGCCGTCGTAGGCGACTTCCTCGGCCAGCGACAGCGTCTGGTCGAAGTCGGCCTCGGTCTCGCCGGGGAAGCCGACGATGACGTCCGTCGTGAGCGCGCAATCGGGCACGTGCTCGCGGATCAGCGCCACGCGATCGAGATAACGCTCGCGCGTGTACGTGCGGCGCATGCGCTTCAGGACGGCGCTGGAACCAGACTGGAGCGGCAGATGGATGTGCTCGCACAACGACGGAAGTTCGGCGTGGGCGCGGATCACGTCCTCGCGCATGTCCTTCGGATGCGGGCTCGTGTAGCGGATGCGCTCGAGCCCGTCGATCGCATCGAGTTGCGTGAGAAGCTCGGCGAACGTGATGCGAGCCTCCCGAGGCAGGTCGCGGCCGTAGGAGTTCACGTTCTGTCCGAGCAGGGTGATCTCCTTGACGCCGTCGGCGGCGAGGCGGGTGGCCTCCGCCATCAGCTCGCTCGACGGACGACTCACCTCTCGACCGCGAGTGCTAGGGACTATGCAATAAGAACAAACACAGTTACAACCGACGCTGATCTGCATCCAGCCCTGGTACTCGCGTGCTCGCTTGGCGGGGAGGTCGCCGGTGAAGCCCTCGAACTCGAAGAACCCCTGCGCGGTGAGCGAGTCGCTGGTCAGGAACTCGGCCAGCTTGTGCACCTGGCCGGGACCGAAGGCGACGTCGACGAAGGGAAACCGCGCGAAGACCTCTTCCTTGACGGATTGCGCCCAGCAACCGCCGACGCCAACCACGCGCGCCGGGTCCTCGGACTTCAGGCGCTTGGCATGGCCTAGGTGCGCGACGAAGCGGTCATCGGCCTTCTCGCGGATCGAGCACGTGTTGAACAGGATGAGGTCCGCTTGGTCCTGGGAGTCGGCCTCGGAGTAGCCGAGCGACTCGAGCATCCCCTTCATCCGCTCGGAGTCGTGCTCGTTCATCTGACATCCGAACGTTGTGAGGTGGTAGAGCTTCATCTCGCTGGGCAAGGGTAGCTCGCGGCTCACCGCGGCCGAAAGCCGGGCAGGGTGAGCTCGATTCGGGCGCCGGCGGCACCGCGGTCGCTTTCGCCTGCGCGGTGGGCCTCGATATCGCCGGCGCGGGGATCGCGTGCGCACACGGACCCGCGATGCGCCTCGGCGATGGCGCGGACGATCGCCAGGCCGAGGCCGGCGCCGCCCGCGGCGCGGCTGCGGGCTGGATCCGTTCGGTGAAACCGGGTGAAAATCCGCTCGCGCTCGGAGGCGGGGATGCCGGGGCCGTCGTCGAGGACGGTGAATCGGACGCCACCGGCGCTTGTCGGCGCGACTTCCATGCGAACCAGCCCATCGGGCCGGGTCGTGTGCTCGATCGCGTTGCCGGCCAGATTGCGCAGCGCCTGGGCGAGCCGATCCGGATCGGCCTGCAGGGTGCCGTCGGGCACCGGACCGAGCTCGAACCGGCGCTCGGCGGTCAGGCTGAGGCCATCCCAGAGCTCGCCGACGAACGAGGCGAGGTTGATCGCCTCGGGCCGCAGGAAATCGGTCTGCTCGGCTTTGACCAGCGTCAGAAGATCGTCGACGAGGCGGCTGATGCGGGTGATCTCGGACTGCACGAGGCGCTCCACGCGCTGGACCTCCTCGGCCGACGGATTGTCCTGTGCCGCCAGCACCTCGAGCTGGCCTCGGATCACGGTCAACGGCGTGCGCAGCTCGTGCGATGCGTCGGCGACGAACTCGCGCTGCGCCGCGAACGCTTCGGAGAGCCGATCCAGCATGTGGTTGAAGGTTTCCGCCAGCACGCGGACCTCTTCGCCGCTTCCGGGCGCGGGCGCCATCCGCGGCTCGAGATCTCCGGCGTCCACCCGGGCGGCCACGGCGGCCATCCGGCGCAGCGGCGCCGTCACCCGTGCGCCGGCCAGGTAAGACGCGAACAGGGCCAGCACGAGCGTGATCAAGCCCGCGAGGACGAACGCCTTGGCCACACCATGCTGGGATCGCTCGACCGTCGCCAATGGCTCGCCGGCGCCGACGATCACACGCAGGCCACCGACGTTCACGGCCTGCTCGAGGATTCGCACCCGCCCAACATCGGCAACCCGCCGCACCGAGTATCCGATGTGCGGTTGGCGCAGCGCGGCAGCCGCTTGGTTCTCGCGCGTCTGTTCGGACGGGGTCTCGCCCGCCTCGGGCGTGCGGGCGCCGAAGACCTCAGGATGGTTGCTCACCGTTTGCGTGCCCGGGACGAGCACGAACATCAGCGTCGAGGTGGCGCGGAACGGCTGAGCGCCGAGATAGCGCTCCGCGGCCGCGGCGATCTGTCGTGGAGTCTGTCCGGCAAGCGGCCTCACGACCTGCGCCAGCTGCGCGTTGTCGCTGCCGATGTCGCGATCGATCTGACTCTCGAGCTGACTCCCTGCGCTCAGGTACACGACGACGAACACAACTCCTGCCGCGAGGACCATGACGCCGGCGACCCAGGCGGTCAGGCGCCAACGCAGCCCCGACGGCAGCCGCGGGCGGCTAGTCGCGGGCATCGAACCGGTAGCCGACCGATCGGACCGTGACGATCGGGACCTCGAACCCCGCTCGGCCGAGCTTGCGTCGCAGATAACCGACGTACACGTCCACGACGTTCGTGCCCGGGTCGTAGTCGTAGCCCCACACAACGCGGAGGATCTGTTCTCGGGAGAGCACACGTCCGCCGTTGCGCATCAGATAGACGAGCAGCTCGAACTCCGTCGTCGACAGGCGCACGATCTCCCCACCCCGGCGTACCTCGCGTGTGATCAGGTTGACGTCGATGTCGCCGCCCCGGAGCCAGGTGGTTGGCGTATGGGCGGTCGCCCGCAGCTGAGCTCGAATCCGCGCCGCCAGCTCGCCCAGCGAGAACGGCTTGGTCAAGTAGTCGACGGCGCCGGCGTCGAGCCCGGTGATCCGGTCCTCGACCTGGTCGCGGGCGGTGAGAACTATCACCGGCAGCATCGGCTTGGCCTCGTGGAGAGCGGTCAAGACCTCGAGACCGCTTCGCCCAGGCAGCATGAGGTCGAGTACGACCAGATCTACCGGCTCGTGCAGCGCCTTCTCCGCACCTGTCGTGCCGTCGGTAGCCGAGGCGACCTCGAACCCTTGCGCCGTGAGGCCGCGTTCGAGGAAGTCGACGATCCCGGGCTCGTCCTCGATGACGAGGATGCGATCGGGCATGATCAGATCGGCGGCGCTGGGCCGGATGGCGCGTCGGGCACTCCGGCGATCATATGAGCCTCGCTTGCAGCGATTTGCTGGTGAAGAGCATTCTCATCGCAGCCTCAGAATGGCTTCAACGTGTCGGCCGGCGATGGTGGCAGGAGGCGTGTTGGCGATCGTCCTGGTCCCGGATTCTCCGCCTGGAGCTCACATGTCGGCTTTGCCCACGAGCACTGAGCGAGGGCGCCCTACCGGGCGTACTCCACGGCGCGTGACTCGCGGATCACCGTCACCTTGATCTGGCCCGGGTATTCGAGCTCTTTCTCGATCTCGCGGGCGATCTCGTAGGACAGCAACGTCGCGGCATCGTCGTCGATCGCCGTCGGGGCCACCATGACCCGGATCTCGCGGCCGGCCTGCATGGCGTAGACCTTGTCGACGCCCTTGTGCCGAGTGGCGATCTGCTCCAGGTCGCGCAGCCGCTTGACGTATTGCTCGAGCGACTCGCCGCGGGCCCCGGGACGGGCTCCGGACAACGCATCCGCCGCCTGGACGATGACGGCCTCGATCGTCTGCGGCTCGACCTCGTTGTGGTGGGCCTCCATGGCGTGGGCCACGGCCTCGGGCTCGCCGTACTTGCGCGCCAGGTCGCCGCCGACGAGCGCGTGCGGCCCTTCGATCTCATGTGTGACCGCCTTGCCGATGTCGTGCAGCAAGGCGGCGCGCCGCGCGGTCTTGGGGCTGGCCCCGAGCTCCTCGGCCATCATCGCGGCGAGGTGCGATACCTCGATGGAGTGCGCGAGCACGTTCTGGCCGTAGCTGGTGCGGAACTTGAGACGCCCCAGCAGCCGGATGAGCTCAGGGTTCAGACCCTGCACGCCGGCCTCGAATACTCCCTGCTCGCCCAGCTCGACGATGTGACTCTCGAGCTCGGACTTGGCCTGGTAGTAGGTCTCCTCGATCCGCGCGGGGTGGATCCGCCCGTCCTGGAGCAGCTTCTCCAGGGTCAGCCGGGCGATCTCCCGCCGGACGCCGTCGAAGCCGGAGAGCACGACCGCGCCCGGCGTGTCGTCGATGATGAAGTCGACGCCGGTGAGGTTCTCCAGCGCACGGATGTTGCGGCCCTCCCGGCCGATGATCCGGCCCTTCATGTCATCCGCGCTCAGCTGCACGACGGAGACCGTCGTCTCGGCCGCGTGGCCGGCGGCCAGACGCTGCATGCATACCGAGAGGATGTTGCGCACCCGTCGCTCGGCCTCGCGCTTGGTCTCCTCCTCGATCTGGCGGATCTTGCGGGCGGCGTCGTGCCTGGCCTGATCCTCGATTTCCTTGAGCAGCATCTGCTTGGCTCGCGCCGCGGACAGTCCGGAGACGCGCTCGAGCTCGCGCGCCAGCTCCTGACGGCCGGCGGCCAGCGCTTCGCGCTCGCTCTCCAGCTCGGACTCGCGACGCGCGATGCTCTCCTCCCGGCGGGCCAGATCGGCGGCCCGCTTGGGAAGATCGCCCAGCGCGGCTGGATTCTGGCGCACCGCCGGCGCCGGCGGCGGGGGCGCTGTGACGGCCGGTACCAGCGATTGACGTGGGGTTGCCGGCGCCTCATGCACCCGCCCGCTGGCCTTCGCGTACGCGACTGCCGCGGCCACGATCCCCACCGCGATCAGCGCTGCGGCGGCAATGACTTCCATGGTCGTTCCTCTCCTGACGGCCCAGCCGAGGCGGGACCGGTGCCTGCTTCGATTTTCGGGAGCGACCGAGCGGCCCGTGCGAGGCGCACGAACGGATGCCGGTGGCGGCGACGGTTGCGCCGCCGATCAGTCGGCGGCTAGCTGGCGGTTGCAGTGAGGGTGTTTGGGTTGGTCTTGCGACCCGTGCAAAGTTGCCGTCAAAGCTGTTCCGGTATCCACGATCTACGAAATTTGCTGGTGTTTTTCGGCCCTCGAGGGCCGTTCGTTCGCTGAAGGCATCGTAATACTGGCGAGGCCTTGGCGCAAACCGCACAAGCGTTCGCCCAGCGTTACGAGTGCGAGCGGCGATGCGGGCTCGGGCCAGGCTGCGGCGCCGGCTTGCGTTCGGCCGGCCGCATCGCGAGACTGAACGTCGCCGTGCCGGCGCAGAACCTCCGCGCTTTGGCGGGCCGCGTGCGATCGGACAGCGAGCCAGTCACACGCGTGCCGTCGATCTTGCCCGTGATCGTTGTCGTGGCGGCAGCAGGTGGCTTGGCCACGAACTTGCCTCCGAAATGTGAGTTCGCGATCGCCAGCGGCGGGAACCCCCACGAGTGCACGAACAGGTGCCGGCCGTGGGGGCAACGGTCGACGATCCGGTAATGGAGGTGCTCGATCGAGGCGAACGAGAGGCGGAACGAGATCGGGCGTCGCTGCGAGGTCTCTCCTTTGAGTACGAGAGACGGCGCCGTCGCCGTAGTCGTGGTCGTGGTCGACGTAGTTGTAGTCGTAGTTGTCGTCGTGCTGGTGGTCGAGGAGCTGCTGGACGCCGAGGTTGGGGGCGCCGCGATCAACCCGACGGCAGCCGCGCTCAGCGCAGCGGATAGCGCCACCCCTACTGCCACACGCGCGCAGGCTGGCGCTGTTCGGAGGTTGATCATGGCTGCTCCTCCCCCCGGTGAGCGGCACGTTGGACGGTCTGCTTTACGGACGGCGGGGGAAATTAGCGCACGTTCGAGGGCCGGGCGTCGGCGGAGTCGTCAGGTCGGCGCGGTCGTCAGGTCCGCGACGTCGTCAGGTCGGCGCGGTCGTCAGGTCGGCGAGGTGGTCAGTCGAGCGTGGCGCCGCGGGCGAAGACCGCGAGCGCGTCCACCGCCAGCTCGGAGTCGTATCCCTTGCGCAACATCACGCCGAGAGCCCGATCTCGCTCTCGCCTGTCCTGCGGCGGGGTGGGAAAACGGTCGCGTAGGAGCTCCAGGGCGCGTTCGAGCTCGTCCTGCGTCGAGTCGTCGGCGAGCGCGTCGGCGATCAGCTCGCGGTCGACGCCGCGCTGGATCAGCGCCCGAGTGATCCGGTCGTTGCCCCAACGCTCGAGCGTTCGTTTGTCCTCGACGAACAGGCGAGCAAACCGGCTGTCGTTCAGCACGCCGTGCTCGACAAGCGTCGCGATCGTCTCCTCGATCACGGGCATTGTGAACTCGCCCCGCTCGAGTCGCTGGCGTACCTCGGCCTCGGTGCGCTCACGCCGGTTGAGGTAGCGGTAGCCGAGCTCGAGGGCACGCTGGAGCTGCTCGCCTGCGTGAGGGCCGGGTACGGGGCCGGGTCCGTCAGTCACGTCGCGCCCTCGCTCGAGCCGCTACGCCGCGCGCGTCCCAACTGCCGCGACCGGCGGTGCCTCGGCGTCGGCGTCGGCTGGGTCGCGATCGTTGCCCGACTCGATCGGCTTGACCAGGTCACGGCCGATCCCGAGGACGGCGTAGATCTTCTCCTCGATCTCCTTGGCCATCTCAGGATGCTCGTCGAGGAATGCCTTGGCGTTCCCGCGGCCCTGTCCGAGGCGCTCCTCCCCGTAGGAGAAGAACGAGCCCGACTTGGTGATGATGTTGTGCTCGATTCCGTAGTCGATCAGGCAGCCGGCAGTCGAGATGCCCGTGCCGAACTCGATGTCGAACTCGGCCTGCTTGAACGGCGCCGCCACCTTGTTCTTGACGACCTTGACGCGCACGCGGTTGCCGACGGCCTCGGTTCCGTCCTTCAGCGTCTCGATCCGCCGGATGTCGAGCCGCTGCGAGGAATAGAACTTCAGCGCCCGGCCGCCGCTGGTCGTCTCCGGCGAGCCGAACATCACGCCCACCTTCTCGCGGATCTGGTTGGTGAACACACACAGGGTCTGAGTGCGGTTGAGGTTGCCGGTCAGCTTGCGCATGGCCTGGCTCATCATGCGCGCCTGGACGCCGACGCTCTGATCGCCCATCTGACCCTCCAGCTCGGCGCGTGGCGTCAAGGCCGCCACCGAGTCGACTGCGATCACGTCAACCGCTCCGGAGCGGATAAGCATGTCGACGATCTCGAGCGCCTGCTCGCCGTGATCCGGCTGGGAGACGAGCAGCTCGTCGATGTCGACACCGATCCGGCGCGCGTACAGCGGGTCCATCGCGTGCTCGGCGTCGACGAATGCGCATACGCCGCCGAGCTTCTGCGCCTCGGCAAGAATGTGGTAGACGAGCGTCGTCTTACCCGATGACTCGGGACCGAAGATCTCGATGATGCGGCCGCGCGGCACGCCACCGATGCCGAGCGCAATGTCGAGCGAGAGCGCACCCGTGGGGATCGCGTCCACGGCGACGCGCGCGCCGGGATCGCCCATCCGCATGATCGTCCCCTTCCCGAACTGACGCTCGATCTGGCTGAGCGCACCCTGAAGTGCGGCCTGACGCTTCGCGTCCGCCTTGGGGTCGCCGCCCGCGCCGGCCTTGCCGGCACCGATGGACTTGGCGCCGTTCTTGTCGTTCTCGCTCATCTTCGTTCGGCTCCTTCGCTCATGCGCTCTGAACACCCCACGGTAGGGCTGGTGGCGGACGGAACCGACAAGCTAGAGCGCCGACCTGTAACGAAACAAGACGCAGACGCAACGGAACTGGAACAAATCTGTGCCAATTGTGTGGCGGGCCGCGGACGGTGGCGCCGCGAGCCCGGACGAGCCGACTATCGCGGCGCGCCCGCCGGGGGCCCACAGGATGTGGCTATCGCGGCGCGCCGGCGGGCACCGGCGTCATCGTCTCCCTGCGAACGTCAAGGTCAGGTGCGATCCCCGCGGACTCGATCGAGCGGCGTTGAGCGTCACCACGTACTCTGAGCCGCCGCGGGCGAAATGCCCGCCGGCGAGGATGTAGGCGGCGTGCCGGCTCCTCGGGGGTGCCTTGACGGATTGCAGCGCGAGGTGGCGGCTGGGGAGTCGGATCACGATCTCGCGGTCCTTCGCGCCGCCTGCCAGGCCGACGCGCGCGCTGCATGAGTGCGCGCTGCCGCGGCATCTCACGACCTGATTGCCGCTTTTCGGCGGTTTCGCGCCTAGGCCAAACAGCCCGGTGGGAATCGAGAATTGGCCGTTCGTAATACGTATGGTCCGCCCGGTAGCCGCCGGTTGCACCGTCAGCGTCGCCCCCGGGGGAACGTTGGCGGTCCCGGTGATCGTGGACGCGGTCACGATCCGCCAGTCCGTGACCTGAGCGTTCACCGTGTCCGTGCCGCTGGGAACGATGCCCCACGAGTTAGCCAGGAATTCCGCGTTCTCAAGTGAACCAGACTGCACCAAGACGCTGCCGCCCGCGCTGGCGCTCACACCAGTGGCGAACAGCAGTCCCGGGGACGCGAGTGGTGGGTTGACGTTGGTCAGCGTGTAGTCGAATTCCTCGATCTCTCCCGAAGTCGGCCCAACCTGGGCCGAGGCGGCTGCGGTGCTCCCGAGGAGCAGCAAGGCCCCAGCCGCGAGCATCGCCAACGCACGTCTCTGGCACCGCAAAGCTGTCCTCAACACACCCCGACCTCCGCGATCGTCGACGGCACCACCGGTGGCCGTCGAGCATGACGTCATCCCCGAACGTACTGCGTGAAGGGGCTATCAAACCCGACACGGCATGGCCCCGTCAACTTGCCCAGCCTGGCCCATCCGCCTCGCGTCCGGATAGGGTTGGCCCTGCCATGAGCAAGGTCCATCTCCATGGCGCCGGGCACGGGCCGGGGCATACGCACGCTGAAGACGACGAACACGGCGCCGGTGACGGCGGCGACACCGGCGGTGATGGCGGTGACGGCGGCCACGGTGGCGGTGGCGCCCCCGGCACGACGCGTACCAGGGCGCGGTGGACGGGGCGGCTCGAGCTGATCATCACGGTGCTGCTGGGGCTGACGGCGGTTGTCGGCGCGTTTGCTGCTCTGAAGAACGAGCAGCGCAACCACGACGCGACGTTCGAATTCAGCGAGGGGATCAAGAACTTCGACGACGAGGCACGCAAAGAGCAGGACAAGGCAATCACTTCACGCTGGTCGAGGTGATCTTGGCCACAGGTTCGGGCACGCTGATCTTCGTGGTGGCGGTGGCCCTGCTGGCTACGGGCTGAGCCGTGATCAGTTGTCCGAACTGCGGGCTTCAGACGCCGGCGCAAACGTTCTGCGTGCGTTGCGGGCATCGCCTGGCTGACGAGGCACCACGAGACAGCGCGCAACCGAAGGACCGTTTCACGGCCGCGCCGCACGAGCATCGCCTCCTGCCGGCGATCGCCTCGACGCTCTTCCCCCACCTACCGCGCACGGACATGCGGCACTACCGCGTGGCGATGGGCGTCGGGACCGTGATCGTGATCGGCCTCGGTATCGCGGGCCTGTTCCCACTGGCGCTGGCCGGCGCGGCGATCCTCGTGCCACTCGTAGCGGCGCTCTACCTGCACGACGTCGACATCTACGAGGACGAGCCGACGCTCGTGATCGCATTCACGCTCGCCTGGGGCGCCGCGTCGGGCGTCGTGATCGCCTTGCTGGCGCACGTGCTGGCGCCGACCGGCATCGACCAGATCGCCAGCGGGCACCGGGCCAGCCCGCTCATAACCGTGCTGCTGCTGCCCGTGCTCGAGCTGGTACTCGCGATGGCGGGCCCGGTGCTCGTGCTCCTCCCCCATCGTCGCTTCAACGACGTGCTCGACGGCGTCACCTTCGGGGCCGCGAGCGCGGCGGCGCTGAGCGCCACCGAGGTGATAGTCAGCGGCTACAAGCTGTTCGAGCACGGCCTGGCGCCCGGCGGGGCCGTGGTGCCGTGGATCTGGCGGCTGCTGACGATCCGGCTCGCGCTTCCGATCCTGGCCATGGCCGCCACCGGCGCGGCCTGCGGGGCGCTGTGGCTGCGCTACCGGGCCCCGGAGCGCGACCGAAACGCCCTCGGTCCCCTCGGGCACCCGATCCCGGCGCTGCTGCTCCGCGCCGGACTGCTCGTCGCCGCCGCGGCCGGGCAGCGGTGGTTGCCTGTCGGCGCCTGGTTCGCGACGTTGCTCGTGCTCGACGCGCTCGCCCTCGTGTGGCTGCGCCTGATGCTCCAGCTCGGGCTGCGCGAGGAGAGCGTCGAGCGACCAATCGGCCCCGAGGTCACCTGCCCGAACTGTGGCCGGCAAACCCCGCAGCACACGTTCTGCGCGAATTGCGGGGTGGCGCTCCGGGCGCTACCGAAACGGCGCGGCGAACCGCGCACCCCCGCGGCGCCGCACCCGAGCCCGACCCGGCTGGTCATGCGCAGTCGCGTACTCGGCTTCGCCGCGTTCATCGCCGCGTTGGCGCTCGCCGCCGTGGTGATCAGGACCATCGCGCCGGCCAAGGCCCAGCCACGGTGCGCGGGCCTGGCACAGTGCGGGCAGCCACCACAATTGGCGGCCCCGCTGCGCAACGAGACCGTGTGGCGGAGCACCGCGTTCGGCTTTCAGCTCGAGTACTCGCCGGCCCAGTGGCGCGTGAGCCGTGAGGGCTCGGCCGGCTTGGAGCTGACCAGTCGTGTCGCGCCGGTCGACCTGGTCATCCGGGGTACCGCGCCAGGGTCGCCGCCGGCGCTGGTCGGCGCCCAGGTGTCCGACCTTCGCGGGAACGTGCTCGGGCTCACCTCGGACCCCGTTGCGGCGAACCGGATCCTCGGCCCGGCCGTCGGTTACCGGTACGGCGCCGGTGGCGCCTACACCGGCGCGATCGACAGTCCGCAGGGCGTGCAGGATCAGGCGCTCCTGACTGTCACAGCCGCCAGTACAAGCCAGGTCGGGATCGTGGTCACCACGCTCACGACCGAGACGCGGGCTTCGCTGCGCCGGCAGATCTATGGCCTGGCGGATTCGGTGATCAACAGCGTCACGTGGCCGGGGCAGGCATGAGGAGGACAACCGCCTTAACAGCCGCGATAACGGTCGCCGTTGCCATCGGTGCGCTGATGCTTGTCGCCGCCGCCGGCACCACCCACCATCCAGCGGTTGCACGCGACCGAACCGTCGGCCCCACCGACGCGTCGAAACGAATCGCGGTGTCGCTGATCCTGCGTGTCCCAGGCCAGGCCGCGTTGACGCGCTACCTCGAGTCAACGTCGACTCCGGGCGCAAATACCTACCAGCACACCATCCGGCCCCGGGACTTCGGACGGCGCTTCGGCTTGTCCAGCGCGCGGATCGGCCAGCTGACGCAGCAGCTCTCCAAGCGCCGGCTCACGGTGAGGCGCACGTTCCCGCAGCGCACCGCGATGCAGATCACCGGGACGGTCGGCGAGCTGGAGCAGCTCTTCTCGACGAAGCTCGTCAATCACGTCGACAGCGCCGGCAGGCACTACTACGCGCCGGTCAGCTCGCCAACGATCCCCGGCTGGCTGCACGGCTACGTCAATGCCGTGACCGGCCTCAGCACGCGTCCTGTCCTGCGTGCCGCCGACGTTCCCGCCGGCGGACTCGACCCCCGGACGCTCGGCCGGGCCTACGACTTCGCCCCACTTCGCGCCCAGGGGATCGCCGGCAGCGGTCAGACGATCGCCGTCGTGTCGTTCGACAGCTTCGCCGACGGCGACCTGTCGAGCTACGAGAGCCACTTTGGCATCAAGGGGCCGCCGGTCCAGCACGTCCGCGTGAGCGGCGGCACGTTGCCCGGGAGCAGTCAACAGGAGGTAAACCTCGACATCGACACGATCCGGGCCATCGCGCCGGGCGCCCTGATCCTCGATTACGAGGCCCACCAGGGCGTGGTCACGATGGCCGACGTGATCAACCAGATCGTGGCCGACCATCGCGCCCGCGTGATCAGCACGTCGTGGGGCCGCTGCGATCTCCTCGTCCCCGACGCCACACGGATCGCGGATGAGAACGCGTTGGCCGCCGCCCGAGCGGCCGGGATCACCGTGTTCGCGGCCAGCGGCGACAACGGTGCCTACGACTGCCAGGCCGAGGACCTCTCCGATCAGCGGGCGTCGGTCGACTGGCCGGCGGCGAGCGCGAACGTGGTCGCGGTCGGCGGGACACGATTGGCGGTCAGGCAGGACGGCAGCTACCTGGCCGAGTACGGATGGGAGGACGTGCTCAAGGGCGACGGCGGCGGCGGCGGGCTGGCCTCGGTGACGCAGCGGCCGACCTGGCAGACCGGGCCCGGCGTGCAGAACCAGTTCTCCGACGGACACCGACAGCTGCCCGACGTCGCCGGTCCGGCAGACCCCGACAGCGGCATGGTCGTGTTCTCACGCGGTGGTTATCACCAGATCGGGGGCACGAGCGCGGCCGCCCCGTTCTGGGCCGCCACGCTGCTCCTGCTGCGCGACTACGCGCAGCGCCACCGCGCCGCCGACCCCGGGTTCATCGCCCCGGCGCTGTACCGGCTGGCGGCGAAACCGCGCACGGCCAACGCATTTCACAAGGCGCTCCGCGGCGGCAACCGGCGCTTCAGCGTGACTACCGGCTGGAACTACGTCTCCGGCCTCGGCTCACCGAATGTGGCGTTGCTCGCGCGCGAGCTGGCGGAGCCCAGGTGAACCGACGCCAGCGGCTCGTACACCGCACCGCCTCGCCCGAGTCGTGAGCAGTACAGCGTCACGACATCGCCGCTGAACGAGGCGCGATCCGTCGCCGGCAGCTCAGCTCGCCGCATACGCGCTCCCTTCGGCACGCGGGCGACTGTCACGTGGGCGTAGAACGGCCGTTGTTCCGGGACGTACCATCCGCCCGCCGACAGCACGTCCGACAGCGCGGCTTGGACTCGAGCCAGGCGACCGTCGAGATCGGAGAGCTCGACGGCCAGCACACGCGGGCGACGCGGGGGCAGCCACTTCGCCGGGCCGACCGACAGTGAGACCGCCGGCCATGCGGTCACGACGCCACAGGCGTTCGCGATCGCGGTCATCTCGTCGACCGCGCACCAGCCGAGGAAGCACAACGTCACGTGCAGCGACTCGGCGGGCACGGCGCGCACGCCGAGCCCGGAGGAGGCGATCAGATCGTCGCGCCAGCGAACGAGCGCCCGCCGCGTCGGCGCCGGAAGCTCGAGCGCGACGAACAAACGGGCGCGCTCGCCCTCGCTCACGACGTGTGCTCGGCCTCCGCCGCCTCGCCGGGCAGTCGCACGGCGTCGGTGTCCCCGCGCAGCAGCCGCCGGAGCAGGTGCATGGTGACCGTGGTCGAGCGATCTCGGATGTCCGCCCGGTTGCCCGGGAGTTGCGTGCTTCGTGTGATGCGCGCGCCGTCGCGTGCCGCGACCGAGAAGCAGACCAGCCCGACCGGCTTCTCCGGCGTCCCTCCCCCTGGTCCGGCCACGCCGGTGATGCCAATCCCGATGTCGGCGGCAAAGCGTGCGATCGCGCCGTCCGCCAGCGCCTCGGCCACCTCCACGGACACGGCGCCGAAGCGTTCGATCAATTCCGGGTCGACCCCGACCAGGTCAGACTTGGCGGCGTTGGAATACGCCACGACCCCACCTGCGAAGTACGCCGAGGAGCCGCCGCGGTCGGTCAGCCGCGCCGCCATGAGCCCACCGGTGCACGACTCCGCAACGGCGACGACGTGCCCACCGTCAAGAAGGAGCTCCGCCACCTGCTCGTCGATCGTCGAGCCATCGAACGAGAACAGCGTGTCGCTGTGCCGTGCGGCGATGAACGACACCAGCCGCTCGTAGTCGGTCTCCGAGGCAGGCTCGTAGCGCGTCGCCACCTCGATCTCGCCCCGCCGCAAACAGGTCGTGATCTCGAGCGGCTCGAGCGAGAGCCCCTCGTCCTCGGCTGCCCGCAGCGTGCTGGCGATCTCGGACTCGGGGATTCCGAACAGGCGCAGGACGCCGATCAGGTAGGTGGTCGCGCTCGCTGTCGCGGCACGGAACGCGTCCGTCTGGACGGCCCGCGTCCACATCGGCTGCAGCTCGCGCGGCGGACCGGGCAGGACGACCACGGTAGGGCCACCCCGCCCTTCGGCCGGCGGGACGACCAGTCCGGGCGCAGTGCCGATCGGATCGAGCACGGTGGCGCCGGCCGGGATGACCGCCTGCTTGCGATTCGAGAGCCGGATGGCTTCGGCGTCGAGGCCGGGCCAGCGCGACATCAGCGGGCGCAGGATCTCGGCGATCCGCTCCTCGAGTGCCTCATCGAGCACCATCTCGCGGCCGCAGAAGCGCCCGACCACCTCGGCCGTGAGATCGTCCGCGGTCGGGCCGAGGCCGCCGCTCGTCACGATCAGCGCCATGCCGGCCTGAGCCATCGATTCGAGCGCGCCCAGCAGGTCGTCGGGACGATCGCCGATGATCTGGATCGTGGCCGCATCGACGCCGAGCTCGCGCAGCTGCTCGGACAGCCAGGGGCCGTTGCGGTCGGAGATGATGCCGGTCAGCACCTCGGTGCCGGTGATGAGAATCCCGGCCCTCGGGGCATGGCGCGGCGCGTCGCTCATGCGCAGCGCGGCTGCTTGGCCGTGGGCAGCGGGCGGCTGCCGGTGGGCCCGACGAGGAACCCGATCGAGTTGGGCGACGGCGAGACGTGCACGCTTGACCCGTTCACCTTCATCTGCACCGATGCATTGCCGAGCGTGAGGAGCATCTTTGGAGCCGTCTCGGTCGGGATCGTCTGGCCCGAGTTGAAGATCTTGCCTGGGATCAGCTTCTTGCCGGTGCCGTCGACGAGGCAGACGTACACGGTCCCGGTCGGGACCAGCTGGAGCTTCGCCGTAGTCGGGCGCGGCGCTGCCGCATGGTGCGTGCGGTGGCGCGGGCGATGCTGCTTCGAGGTCCCGGCCGACACGCCGGCCGGCGTGCCGTTCTTGCTCTTGCCCCCACCGGCCGTGCCGATCAGGTAGAGCGCGACGACGACGCCGATGAGAACGACCCCGATGATCGCCCACGCCGGGACCAGCGGCCCGCGGGCGGCCCGTTCGCGTTCATGCGTGATCGCGGCGATCGGCCGCATCTCGTGATCGGACGGCCGCTCATAGCGGCGTTTGTACTCATCGATGAGCAGGCGGCTGTCCAGTCCGAGGAAGTCGCCGTACGTGCGCAGGAAGCTCTTGACGTAGACCGGCCCAGGGAGCAGGTCCCACTCCTCGTTCTCGATTGCGCGCAGGTACTTGGCGCGGATCTTCGTGCGGGTTTCGACCTCGCTGATGTCGATCCGCGCGCGCATCCGCGCCTCCCGCAGAGTCGAGCCGATATCCGCCATCGTCTCGACAGGCTAGCGACGGTTGGCTGAACGAAACGTGCGCGAAATCCCGCTTGCGGCGCTTATTCCCCGGCTCCGTGATCCGGAACGCGGACGGGGGCCTGGCCACCGCCATCCGCCTCGGCCAGGTGCGACAGGATGCGTGGCACGTCAGCCTCAGTGATCAGCACCTGACGCGGCTTCGAGCCCTCGTAGCCGGAGATGATTCCCCGGCGCTCGAGCATGTCGATCAGCCGGCCGGCGCGCGTGTAGCCGAGGCGAAGACGGCGCTGGAGCATCGAGGTCGAGGCAGTGCCCATCTGCGCCACCAGCGCGATCGCCTCGTCGAGCAGAGGGTCCTCGTCGGGGTGAAACTCGGCGTCCTCTGAGCCCGATCCGCCGTCGTCCGCGGACTCGACCTCGTTGAGAAGCTCCTCGCGGAACTCCGGCTCACCCTGCCGGCGCCAGGAGTCCGTCAGCTCCAGGATCTGCTCCTCATCGATGTAGGCGCCCTGAATGCGCTGGACCTTGGAGGACCCGACTGGCGAGAACAGCATGTCGCCCTGGCCGAGCAGGGACTCGGCGCCGTTCTGGTCGAGGATCACGCGGGAATCGGTCTGACTCGACACCGCGAACGCGATCCGCGACGGGACGTTGGCCTTGATCATGCCCGTGATCACGTCGACCCGCGGCGACTGCGTGGCCAGCACGAGGTGGATTCCGACGGCGCGCGCCTTCTGGGCCAGGCGGATGATCGAGTCCTCGACGTCGGCCGGGGCGACCATCATCAGGTCGGCCAGCTCGTCTATGACGCAGAGGATGTAAGGGAGGGCCGGCTCGCCGCGCTTCTCACGCGCCCGGTTGAGCTCGGGGAGCGAGCGGGTCCGGGCCAGCGACATGGTCCCGTAGCGCTGCTCCATCTCCTTGACCAGGTTCTGCAGCGCGTTCGCCGCCATGCGCGGGCTGGTGATGACCGGCGTGAGCAGGTGCGGGATCGAGTCGTAGTGGTTTAGCTCGACCTGCTTGGGGTCGACGAGCACGAGGCGGACCTCGTCGGGCGTCGCGCGCAGCAGGATGGAGGACAGCATCGCGTTGATGGCGCCCGACTTGCCCGCGCCGGTGGTGCCCGCCACCAGGAGGTGGGGCATCTTGGAGAGGTCGGCCGGGATCGCCTTGCCCGACACGTCCTTGCCGAGCCAGACGGTCAGAGGCGAGAAGTCGCGCGGCGGCTCGGAGAAGACGTCGCCCAGCGTGACGACCCGGCGGTGGCGATTGGGGACCTCGACCCCGACCGCGCGCTTGCCCGGGATCGGGGCCAGGATGCGGATCTCCGTCGCGGCCAGCGCGTAGGCGAGGTCGTTCCTGAGGTTGGAGACCTTGGCCATCTTCACCCCGGGCGCGAGCTGCAGCTCGTAGCGCGTGATGTGCGGGCCGGCGACGGCGCCGATGACCTGCGCCTGGACGCCGAGGTGGCCGAGCGCCTCGGTGAGCCGGGACGCGGTCTGCTCCTGGCCGGCGGTGTCGGGGCGCGCCTGCTCGGGGCTCGAGCGCTTGAGGATGCGCGGCTCGGGGAGGGCGAACTCCTGCTCGGCGACC
>JBJMLD010000203.1:0-17422 GCA_045805545.1 Solirubrobacteraceae bacterium
ACGGCGTCCCACACCGCCTCGCCGTCGGAGGGATGACACCAGATCTCATAGCCCAGCTCCCCGGTGTAGCCGGTGCGCGAGACGATGATCGGGATTCCGTCGAAGCCGCCGATTCGGCCGATCAGGAAGCGGAACCACTTGAGTTCGGTCAGGCTCGGCTGCGTCGGTGGCGTCCACACGAACGACTCCAGCGCCTCCCGGCTCAAAGGTCCTTGTACGGCCAGGTTGTGGAGCTGATCGGTCGACGGCTTGATCCAGGCGCGGAGACCCTCGCGCTCGGCCACGTCGGTCATCCACACACCGTCGTATTCGTCTCCGCCGACGAACCGGAAGTTGTCCTGCCCGAGCCGGAACACGGTGGCGTCGTCGATCATCCCGCCGGTCTCGTTGCACAGCGCCGTGTAGACGACCTGCCCCACGGCGAGCTTGCGAATGTCACGGGTGACGATCCGCTGCATCAGCGTCTCGGCATCAGGACCGAGGACCTCCCACTTGCGCAGCGGGCTCAGGTCCATCACGGCCAGCTTCTCGCGGCACGCCCAGTACTCGGCGATCGCGCCTTCGTTGTTGAAGCAGTGCGGCAGCCAATAGCCGCGGTACTCGACGAAGCTCTTGGTCAGAGCTGACGTCCTTGAGTGGAACGCCGTCTCCTTCGTGAGTACGGCGGGCGCGTCGGCGGTCACGCGCCGGGCGATGGCCACCGAGAAGCGGTTCTGCGGCGAGTAAACGCGCACGTGGACATCTGTCACCTCCCAGGCGTTCGAGGGATCGATGTCGTCGGGGCAGGCCGACGACGCGCACACCAGATCGTTCAGCGCGCGCAGCATCACATAGTCGCCGGATCGCGACCACGGCTCATCGCTGACCAACTGCATGTCGCAGTCGAACGCGGTGTTGTAGAAGAAGTTGAGCGCCTCCCACCCCTTGCGCGGCGCGATCTCAAAGCGGCTGAGCGCCCCGTTGAAGTTGTCCGTGCAGTTGATGTGGCCGGGGTAGCCGAGATCCTCGTAGTACTTGGCCTGGCAGGCCAGCGCGAACGTGTCGTGGCGGCCGACCGTGTCGCGCACGACTTCGACCAGCGGCACCATGTCGAGGTCGTAGAACTTCCCGTACAGGCCCGGTTGCGGGTAGGCGCTGCCCATCAGCGTGCGCGTGACCGTGGCGTCGAGGCCGCGCTCGACCCCCGCCTGGAGCTTGTCGGAGTGGAAGGCGAGGAAGTCCGAGCACTGCTTTCCCTTCACGTCGAGGATCTGGATGAACTCGCCGGCTTTGACCTCGTAGCTCCGTGCCGTGGCCGCGTCGATGCGGAAGTCGAGCCGCGGCTCGGCCAGCGGCGCCGGCAGCTCGACCTCCTCACGCGGACGCGGCGCGGCCCGGCGGATCTCGATCAACAGCTCGCTCGCCGGCAGCTCACCGTCGATGACGCGGCCGCCCGGCGCACCGACGAGCAGCCGCGTGTCCCGGTCGGCCGTCAATTCGACCTCGGTTCCGGGGGCGGACTCCGGGCCGAACAGCCTGGCGCTGTCGGCGCGCGGATCTTTGCTGAGGCCGACGGCCTCCAGGCCGCCGCGCACCTCGGCCACCTGGCCTCCGTGACGGTCGACTATGCGTAGGCGATCATCGCCGGCGAGCCGGATCTCGGTCACTGCACCGCCCGGCACGCGATAGGTCTCGCGCGCCGGGTCAACCGTCAGGAGCCCGTCTACGAGCACCGCCGCCATGCGCGCTAGGCCGGCGCCGAGGACTTCTCGACCTGGGCCAGCAATTCCTCGGCCAGCTTGCGCTTGCCGTCGGCATCGAGCTTCTTGACCTCGTTCTCGACCGCGCGGCGGTTGTAGTGCTGGTTCCAGTAGTCGAGGCTCTCGAAGCCGAGCAGCACGGCCTTGCCGACGAACTGCCGCAGCACCTCGTTGGTCGGGCCCATCACCCAGCCGGCCTTGGCGTCGCGCAGGTAGCGCTCAAGCTCCATGTCGCGCTTGTAGCCGGTGCCGCCGCAGGCGTGGAGCATCTTGTCGACGACATGGGCCGTGTTCTTGGCCGCTTCGAACTTGATCTGCCACGCCCAGTGCAGGAAGTTGGCGCGGGCAAATTCACCGGGCGGCGGCTGCACCGTGTTGTGACTCGTCGCGTTGTCCATCGCCTGCGCCACCGAGAAGGCGAACAGACGACACGCATTCGTGTCCATGACCGCCTCGCCGACGTAGTCCTGGATCGTCGGGTAGTCGGCCACGCGCAGGCCGACGTCGACGTGGCGCTTGCGCGTCGTCTGGCGCTTGCCGATGTCGATCGCGCCCATGGCCAGGCCGTTCCACACCGAGGAGGAGCCGAGCAGGAACCACGGGTCGACGGCCTCGTCGTTCGAAGCGGCGCCGTCGCCTTCCGGCCCGACGATCTGCTCGCCGGGAATCTCGATGTCGTCGACCTGGATCGGACCCGACTGGTTGCCGCGCAGGCCGAGCGCATCCCACGTCGAAGGCTGCGACTTGACGTTATCGCCGTCGATCACGAACACCGACAGGTCGTCGTAGCCGCTGAAGTCCGGGCTCGTGGTCTGCACGACGTAGAAGTCGGCGAACCCGCCCGAGGTCGTCCACGATGCCTTCTTGTTGACCTTGTAGCCGCCGTTGGAGCGCTCGGCGCCGGAGGAGATCGGATACCAGAAGTGCGAGCCGGTCTCCGGGTCGGAGTAGGACAGCGTGCCGATCTTGCCGCTGTTCAGCGGGCGGATGTACTTGTCGATCAGTTCCGGCGTCGGGCGCAACATGATCGTGTTGACCGCGCCGATGTGCATCACGTAGCACATCGCCGTCGACGCACACCCGTAACGCGCGATCGTCTCGCAGGTCATCACGAAGCCGACGTGGTCCTGGCCGAGGCCGCCGTACTCCTCGGGCACGGTCAGCGCGAGGAAGCCGTGTTCTCCGAGCAGCTCGAGGTTGCGCCGCGGGAACTTGAGCTCGTCGTCGGAGACCTTGGCGTTGGCGCGCATCTCCTTCTCGCACAGCTCGATCAGCAGATCGCGCAGCTCGCGCTGGCGATCGGTGAGCACCCATTCGGGATCCCACTCGTAGCCCAGGCCCCAGAAGGGCTCTCCACCCCACGTCTTGTCCGACATCAAGCTCCCTCCGGTGTTTGGTCCGCCAACGGGTACTCTGCACAAATATGTTCAAGCGATTTCTACCGGAGCCGATCGGCTATGTCTAGAGAAGCGCGGCGCCCGCTGATCGGCGTCTCGGCCAGCCTGCACGACTTCGGGGATTACGGCGGCATCGGCGTGCAACGGCCGCTGCTCCAGGCCGGCGCTGTGCCGCTGACGCTGCCCCAGCTGCCCGAGGCGATCGGCCCCGCGCTGGCCCAGCTCGACGGCGTTGTGCTCGCGCCGGGACGCGACGTGGAACCGGCGCGCTACGGCCAGGAGCCACACCCGTTGCTGGACGCCACCGAGCCGCAGCGAGACGCCTTCGAGCTGGCTTTGGTGCGCGAGGCACTCGACCGCGACGTCCCGATCCTCGGCATGTGCCGCGGCATCCAGATCCTCAACGTCGCGCTCGGCGGCACGCTGGCCCAGGACGTCAGCCTGCTCAGCGAGCGCCATCCGCGCGACCCAGGCTGGTCGCGCTGGAAGGAGGTCGAGGCGGCTTCGCTGGAAGGTCTCGACCTGCCGCCGCACCCGCGCCACCGGATCGAGATAACGCCCGGCAGCATCCTGGCCGGAGCGCTCGGGACGACGGCGATCGACGTCAACTCGTTCCATCACCAGGCCGTGGCCGAGCCGGGCGACGGGCTCGCCGTCGTCGCCGTCAGTGACGACGGAGTGGTCGAGGCGATCGAGATCCCCGGGTGCCCTGTGCTCGCCGTGCAGTGGGAGCTCCAGGAGGAGTGGCGCGTGGACTCGCGTTTCCTCAAGGTGTTCGAGTGGTTCGTCGAGGCGACGGCCTCGTCGCCGGCTCGGGTCTAGAGGCGCTGCACCCGTGGCCCGGCCGGTCGTGCTCGGAGTCGTGGGTGACTCGGGCGCGGGCAAGACGACGCTGACGCGCGGCCTGATCCGCGTCCTCGGCGACGAGCACGCGGCGCGCCTGAATGCCGACGACTATCACCGCTACGACCGCCGCCAGCGCGCCGAACTGGGCGTCACACCGCTTCACCCCGACTGCAACCACCTCGACATCCTCACCCAGCACCTGCTGCATCTACGAAGCGGCGACGCGGTCCTGAAGCCCGTCTACGACCACCGCACCGGGATGCTGCGCGCTCCGGTGTACATGCGCGCGCAACGCTTCGTTGTCGCCGAAGGCCTGCTCAACTTCCATACCGAGACGCTGCGCTCGGCCCACGACGTGCGGGTGTTCCTCGACCCGCCCGAGGAGCTCCGCCGGGCCTGGAAGCTCAAGCGCGACTGCACGCGCCGTGGCTACACGGCCGACGAAGTCCTGGCCGAGCTCGACCGCCGCGAGCGCGACGCCAAGGAATTCATCCGCCCCCAGCGCGATCACGCCGACATCCTGGTCAGCTTCAACGTAGGGGCGGACCCGGCGCACCTCGACGTCGACGTGGTGTTGCGAGACACGCTCCCGCATCCCGACCTGTCTCCGCTTGTCGACCCTGACCGCGGGCCGGTGCTCGTCCGCCGGGCCGACGACCTCGTCATGCGCGTGCCGGGGGACATCGAGCCTTCCCACGCCGCCGAGCTCGAGGAGGCCGTGTGGAGCCGGATGAGCTTCGCCAACCACCTGCGTGTGCGCCGGCTCGGCGAGTTCACGATAGGGACCGACCTGTATCGGTCGGACTCACTGGCGCTCGTCCAGCTCCTCATCCTCTACCAGCTGATGAAGGGGCGGATCGACCAGGCCACGGGTGGCGTGGATGCCGGCATTCAGGCTCGCCGGGCGAGTGGCGATGACTCAGCCTTATTTCTATAGTTCCGCCGCAACATATGGCGGTTACCCTAACTCAGCTCATCGCCTTCCTGACCGTGGTCAAGCGCGGCTCGGTGACAGCGGCGGCCGACGAGTTGGTCGTCACGCAGCCGTCGGTGTCGGCGGCACTGGCCGCCCTCGAGCGAGAGCTCGGCGTGCAGCTGACCGAGCGCGCCGGACGCACTTTGACGCCGACCGCGGCCGGGCGGGCCTACCTGCCTTACGCCACCGACGTCATCGGATTGCTCGAGCGCGGGCGGCGCGCCGCCCATGAGGCGGCCGGTCCTTCGCGACGCAGCCTCCGGGTGAGCGCGGTGACGACGGCCGGCGAGCATCTCGCACCGCTCTTGATCCAGGCCTTCCGCGCGCACCACCCCGAGCTCGATGTCAGTCTCGACGTCGGTAACCGCGCCACCGTGTTCCAGCGCCTGGTCGATCGCCGCGTCGATGTCGCGATCTCGGGCCGCGTGCCCGCGGGTGGGCGGCTCCGCGGCGAACCGTTCGCCGACAACGAGCTCGTGCTCGTCACGGCCGCTGATGATCCGCTGGGTCGTCGCCGCTGGGTCGCGCCTGAGGAGTTGGGCGGCCGCGCCTGGCTGCTGCGCGAGGTCGGGTCCGGCACGCGCGCCATGTGCGAGGAGTGGCTGGCCGGCCACGGGCTCGCTCCCGAGATCCTGACAGTCGGCTCGAACGGCGCGATCAGGCAGGCGGCCCGGGTGGGCCTCGGTGTGGCGCTGATCTCCCGCGTCGCCGTCGCGCTTGAGCTGGAGCACGGTCTGCTCGAGCTGATCCGCGTCCGCGGTGGCCTGCCTGAGCGCTCGTGGTTCGTGGTGCGGCCTGCCGAGGGGCCGGCCGACGAGGCGGCGGATCGCTTCGTCGAGTTCGTGCACTCGGCGGCCGCGCGGCGGGCGCTCGCCGGCTAGCTCCTGCGGGCGGACGGCATTTAGGCGGCGACGAGGGGCCGCTGCGCCACCAGCACCTGCTCGAGCGCCCCGAGCACGATCTCGGCCGTCTCCTCGGTGGCGTTCGGCCCCATCAGCCCGATCCGCCAGATCGACGGCGAGTCCGGCCCGAGACTTCCCCCGATCTCGATCCCGTGCTCATCGCGCATAGCGTTCTGCACCGTCATGCGGTCGACGCCGTCCGGGACGCGCACCGCCGTGAGCGGCGCGAGCTGGCGCCACGGATCGGCCAGCAGCTCGAGCCCGAACGACGTCAGCCCGTGCTGGAGGTAGCGTCCGGCGGCCAGGTGCCGGCGCCAGCGGGCCTCGAGCCCCTCCTGCGCGACGCCGCGTAGCCCTTCGTGCAGCGCGTAGATGTTGAGGATCGGCGCGGTGTGGTGGTACTTGGCCGGGCGCGTCACCCAGTAGTCGCGCAGCAGCGCCAGGTCGAGCGAGAACGGCACCCGATGCGTGCGCTCGGACAGCCGCGCCTGGGCCCGGGGCGAGAGCGCCACCGGCGCCATCCCGGGCGGACCGGCCAGACACTTCTGCGTGCACGAGTACGCGAAGTCGAGCCGGAAGCGGCCGAAGTCGAGCTCGATCCCGGCCAGCGACGTGACACAGTCGGCCATCAGCAGGATGTCGGTCGCGCGTGCGTTCAGTGCGGCTCCGAGCTGCTCGAGTGGGTGCTCCACCCCGGTCGACGTCTCGGCATGGACAACCGCCATCATCCGCGCCTCGGGGTGCTCGTCGAGGGCGGCGAGGAGCGCCTCGTTCGGGACCGACTGGCCCCAGTCCGCCTGCACCTCGACGACGTTGGCACCGTGCCGGCGTGCGATCTCGGTCAGCCGCCGGCCGAAGAAGCCGCAGCTGCCGACGATGACGGTCTCCCCCGGCGCCACCAGGTTGACGATCCCGGCCTCCATCGCCGACGTGCCGGTGGACGAGAGCGCCAGCACCAGGTCCTCGTCGCTCGCGCGCCAGGCCGCGCGCAGTAGTTCGACGACTTCATGGAGCACCTCGTGCATGTCCAGGTCGAGGTGGCCGAGCATCGGTCGCTGCATCGCGGCGAGCACGCTGGCGTCGGGATTGCTCGGGCCGGGCCCGCAGAGCAGGCGGGCGGGTGGATCCAACGGGCTGTGTTGTCTGGGCATGTCCGCGAGCTTGGCTTAGATCGCGCATGACTACAAGCTAAGAATTTCGCTGCTGGCATAGTGGTTGCTCTATGTATTGAAGTCGCTGGTTGTGGCATGAGGATTCGCCTAAGGATGCTTGCGCGGTGCTTCGGCTGCCGCTTTATTGCCGGACCATGACCACACCGCGTCTTCACCGCAGCGAGCTCGCCGTGCCCGGGAGCAACGTCCGCATGCTCGAAAAGGCACCCCGCCTCGGAGCGGACATCGCGATGCTCGACCTGGAGGACGCGGTCGCGCCCGACGACAAGGACCAGGCGCGGCGCAACGTGATCGACGCGCTTTGCGAGCAGGACTTCTCACGCTGCTCGGTCTCGGTGCGCATCAACGGGCTCGATACCCACTACTGCTACCGCGACATCGTCGACGTGGTCGAGCAGGCGGGCGAACACGTGGACACGATCCTTATCCCGAAGGTGTCGTGCGCCGGCGACGTCCACCTCGTGGCCACGCTGCTCTCTCAGATTGAGGCGGCATGCGGCCTGACGCGACCGATCGGGATCGCCGTGCTGATCGAGACGGCCATCGGCATGGTTCATGTCGACGAGATCGCGGCCGCGGTCCCCGAGCGGATGGAGGCGATGGTGTTCGGCGTCGCCGACTACGCCGCCTCGATCCAAAGCCACACGACACCGATCGGCGGGATCGACCCGAACTACTCGGTCGGGCCCGATCTCGGTGACCAATGGCACTACCCGCTCTCCCGCATCGCCGTGTGCGCCCGCGCCCACGGACTGCGACCGGTCGACGGACCCTTCGGGGACTTCACCGATCCGGCCGGCTACGTCGCCGCCGCCCGGCGCGCCGCCGTGCTCGGCTACGAAGGCAAGTGGGCCATCCACCCGTCGCAGATCGCGCTCGCCAACGAGGTGTTCACGCCGCAGCCGCACCTGATCGAGCGGACCCATCGGATCATCGCCGCCATGCGCGAGGCGGCCCGCGATGGCAAGGGCGCGGTGTCGCTCGACGGCCGCCTGATAGACGCGGCGTCATTGCGCATGGCCGAGAACCTGTTGGCCAAGCTCGAGCTGATCGATCAAAGGGAGGAGCAGGCGCGCACGGCCGCGTGACGCGCGAGGCACGCGCCACCGCGCGACCCCGGCGTCACCGCGCCCCTTGAGCGCTTGTACCTATTTGTCTAGACTCCTCTCGCCGCGCGGGGCGCGCCCGTCTACGAGGGAGAACACATGAAGAGCAGTCTCGAGATTGCGCAAGAAGCGGAGCTTCAGCTGATCGATCAGATCGCCGAGAGCTCCGGGCTCCAAGCCGACGAGGTGGAGCCCTACGGGCGCTACAAGGCCAAGGTGTCGCTGTCCGTGATCGACCGGATGTCGAGCGTCGCCGACGGCAAGCTCGTGTGCGTGTCCGGGATCACTCCGACCAAAGCCGGCGAGGGCAAGACGACGACCGCCGTCGGCCTCACCCAAGGCCTCGGCACGATCGGCAAGTCGCCCGTCCTGTGTCTGCGTGAGCCTTCGCTCGGCCCTGTGTTCGGCATCAAGGGCGGCGCCGCCGGTGGCGGGCTCACCCAGGTCGTCCCGATGGAGGACCTGAACCTCCACTTCACCGGCGACATCCATGCCATCGGTGCGGCCAACAACCTGCTCGCCGCCCTTCTCGACGCCTCGATCCTGCACGGCAACCCGCACAAGATCGACGCGCTGCGGATCGGCTGGCGGCGCGCCGTGGACATGAACGATCGGGCGCTGCGCCAGATCGTGCTCGGGCTCGGCGGGCGGCCCAATGGCTACCCGCGCGAATCCGCCTTCGACATCACAGCGGCTTCCGAGGTGATGGCGATCCTCGCCGTCTCCCGCGACCTGCACGACCTGCGCCGGCGCCTCGGCGCGATCACGGTCGCCTATTCCTTCGACGGCGGCAAGCCCGTCACCGCCGAGGACCTCGGCGCCGCGGGGGCGATGACCGTGCTGCTCAAGGAAGCTCTGAAGCCGAACCTGATCCAGACGCTCGAGCGCCAGCCCTGCCTGATGCACGCCGGGCCGTTCGCCAACATCGCGCACGGCAACTCGTCGCTGGTCGCCGACCTGATCGGCCTAAAGCTGGGCGACTACGTCATCACCGAATCCGGCTTCGGCTCCGACATGGGCATGGAGAAGTTCTTCGACATCGTCTGTCGCGTGGGCAAGCTGCGCCCCAGCGCGGTCGTGCTCGTGGCCACCGTGCGCGCGCTCAAGCACCATGGCGGCATCGAGGACGACCCGCGCGTCGAGCGGACGGCCGGGCTCCAGGCGATCGAGGCCGGCGCGGCCAACATGCACCGCCATCTGGGGATCGTCCGCGAGTTCGGTCTCCCCTGCGTCGTGGCCGTGAACCGGCGGCCGGGTGACACCGATGAGGAGCTCGAGCTCGTACGCCGGCTGGCCATGGAGGGTGGCGCGTTCGCCGCGGAGATCAACGAGGGCTTCGAGCGGGGCGGCGCCGGCGCGTCGTCGTTCGCCGAAGCCGTCGTCGAGGCCTGCGAGCAGCCGAACGAGTTTCACTACATGTACGACGACGGCGACTCGATCCGAGAGAAGATCGAGGCCGTGGCCAAGCGCGTGTACCGGGCCAAGGACGTGTTCTTCTACCCGGCGGCCGAGCAGCGGATCCGCCAGTTCGAGTCAGACGGGCTCGGTTCGCTGCCGATCTGCATGGCCAAGACGCACCTGTCGCTGTCGGCCGATCCGGCACTGCTGAACGCGCCGGAGGACTTCACGCTCCAGGTCCGCGACCTGCGCGCGTATACCGGCGCCGGCTGGCTCGTGCCGCTGTGCGGCGACATCCAGCAGATGCCGGGTCTGGGCAAGAGCCCGGCCGCGCTCAACGTCGACATCGATGCCGACGGGAGGACCGTCGGGTTGTTCTGAGCGGGCGGTTCGCGTCTGGGTGAGAGAATGCCCGAGCCATGACAGGAGCGAACTGGGGATGACGGGGGGCACGACATAGCTGCGCGACGCGATAACGGGCGCGCGCAGCGGCAGTCGCTGGTCGACAGCGCCGAGGAGGCGCTGCGCAACTGGCTCGCGCCCGGGCGCTATCGCACAGGCGACCGCCTGCCGCCCGAGCACGACGTGGCCGAGATGCTCGGTATCTCGCGTGGGACGCTGCGCACGGCACTGCAGCGCCTGGAGGACACGGGCGAGATCGTCCGCCGTCAGGGCAGCGGCACGTTCGTCGGGCGGGTCGCGGTGCCGACGCAGCTCGACGAGCGGCTCGAGCGACTCGAGCCGTATTCATCGCTGGCCAAGCGCCGCGGGGTGAACCTGGCCGCGACCAAGCTGCGGATCGAGCAGCGGGCCGTCGGGCCGGAAGTGGGTGAGCTGCTCGAGCTCGAGCCGACTGTGCTGGTCACGACGGTGTTTCGCGTTCTCGTGGCCAGTGGCACGCCGTCGGCCGTGATGTTCGACATCGTGCACCCCTCGATCGAGCTGCCCGACCTAAAGCCGCTGACCCGCAAGCTCGAGGCGGGCAAGATGGTCCTCGACGTCCTGATCGACCTTCAGGTGCCGATCGGCTTCGCGCGCACTCGCGTGATGCCGTGCCTCGTCACGCCGCGCGAGCAGGTCGGCAAGGCGCTCCAGATCCAGCGGACGACGGCCGCGCTCGAGCTCGAGGAAGTTATCTACGCCGCCGGCGGCAACCCGGTGGCCTACTCGCGCGACCTGTTCTCCCCCGGCGCCCTCGATGTGCATGTGATGCGCTCGCTCGATCCGGTCACACCGACACCGATCGCCGGCTCGGGCAACTCCGGGCGGCGGACGCGCTCGGGCGAGACGCGGCGTAGCGGCGCGCGCCGCTGAGCGCTGGTCGAATGCCGGAGGCGCGCGGCGCTGCTCGAATGCCGGAGGCGCGCGGCCGTCCGGTGGGCTCCGTCACGCGGGCCCTGGCCCTGCTCGACGAGCTCGCCGGCAGCGACACCCCGTTGGGCGTCAGCGAGCTGGCGCGACGGATCGGGGTCAACGCCAGCACCGCCTCGCGCCTGCTCGGCACGCTCGAGCACGCCGGGTTCGTCGAACGCTCGGCCGGCGGCCCGTACCGCCTGGGGCTGAAGCTGGTCACACTGGCCGATCGCGCGCTGGCCCGGCTCGATGTGCGGGACGTCGCGCGCCCGGAGCTCGAGGCGCTGGTCGCCGCCACCGGCGAGACGGCCACGCTGTCCGTGCCCGGTGAGCACGCGGCGGTGACGATCGACTTCGTGGCGTCTTCGTCTGCCGTCGCCAGCGTGGCCCGGCTCGGACGACCGAGCGTGGCCCACGCCACCGCAGCCGGAAAGGTGATGCTGGCCTTCGGTGGCGGGGGCGCTGTGCCAGCCGAGCTGGAGGCTTTCACCTCGCGAACGATCACCGACGTGAACGAGCTGGCGCGGCAGGTTTCGCTCGCGCGGGCGGATGGCTTCGCCGAGGCGGTCGGCGAGCGCGAGCCGGATCTGGCCGCGCTGGCCGCGCCGGTGCTCGGGCGCGGCGGGGAGCTGCTGGCGATCCTCGGGCTCCAGGGCCCGGCCTCGCGGCTCACGGCGGCGCGCCGGCGCGACGTGCGGCCGGCGCTACTCCGCGCGGCCGCGGCCATCAGCCGAGCCGTCGGCGGCCCAGGTTGAGCTTTGTCAGCTCCAGGGGTATGGGCTGTTCGACACCGGGTGAAGCTCGCCCGTGCTGAAGCGCTCGAACGTGAACGGGCGCAACAGCGTCGAGTGCTCGCCGCCCAGCACGCGGGCGATCTCGCGCCCGACGGCGATCATCTTGTATCCGTGGTTTGAGTCCGCGGCCACGAACACGTTCGGGCGCATGTAGTCGAACACCGGGAAGTTGTCGACCGTGAACGCCCCGACGCCACCCGAGCGGGCCTGCCGGTAGAGCTTCCGTGCGCCGGCGAATCGCTCCAGGCAATGGCTCAGCGCCGCCGACCACATGTCCGGGAAGCCCGGATCGACCGTGCCGGTTGGATACGGGTCGACGTCGAACGCGTGGCCCAGACGGATCGGCGCCGCGCCGCCCTGGACGCTCGAGCGGTCCGGCTTGAAGTAGATCCCCCACGGCCTGTCTGTGATCAGGCGGCCGTCGTCGTCGCGCAGCGGCTGATCTGAGTCGACGTGGATGACGCCTGAGGAGCGGCCGTCGGCGGTCACGAATGTCGCCGGGTCGACCAGCACCTCGCCCTCCTGGAGGTACCAGTAAGTCCACATCGGCTGATCCCTGACCACGTTGCCGTCGGGTTGGCGCACGTCGAGCCGGTCGGCCAGCCCCAGCATCTGCCAGAGCGACGCGACCCACGGCCCCACCGCCACCACCACCTGCTCGACCTCGATCCGGCCCTCGCTCGTCTGCACGGCTGTGACCGCTTGGCTTGCGTCGAACTCGAACCCGGTCACCTCCACCCCGGCTGCGATCTGCGCGCCGGCGGCGCGGGCCTTGTCGGCCAGGCCGAACATGGACTCGCGGTTGAACGCGTAGCCGCCCGCGTGCTCGTGCAGGCAGACCGTGATGCCGGTGGCGCGCCAGTCGGGATACAGCTCCCGCATGTGCGTCGTGACCGCCTCCTCGCCGACATGCAGCTCGGACGGGTAGCCGATCTGCTGCTGTCGCTCGAACACCTCAGTCAGGTCGCTCTCCTGGGCGGGCGGCCCGAGCGCGAAGTAGCCGCTGCCGTGGTAGTGGAACGTCTCGGGATCCGACTCCCACACCTCGACGCAGGCGGCCATCAGGTCGCACATGGCGGGCTGGAAGTAGTTGTTTCGCACCACCCCGCACGCGATCCCCGACGCCCCGGCCGCCACCCCCGTCTTGTCGACCACGAGCACGCGCTCGCCGGCCGCGGCGAGATGCCAGGCCGTCGAGAGTCCGTGCACGCCGGCGCCAATCACCAGCACAGGGACTTGTTTCGGGAGTTGGTCCGCCATGGTCGGGGCTCCTCTCGTTGTCGCGATCTGCCATGCTTTGCCCATAGCGCAAAGCTATTGCCTGATGTGCACGATCGATGGTACGTTCCACCCCGGCGGCACGTCAAGCCGCCATCCTTTGTCACATGGGATTGGCTAATCCGGAACACCCCTCGGACGTGAATAGCCAATCCCGGGCCCTCCTCCGCCGTACAGCCCTCGATTGGACGTTGGACCCCGAGGCCGTCGCACTCCTCGTCCGCGATGACCAGAGACCGTTCGCGTTGATCGGCCAATGGGCCGGCGGTGGCGCGATCATCGGCTCCGAGCCGGTGGCGATCGCCCGCCCGGACGACGACCCGTTCGCCCTACTCGACGAGCAGCCCCACGTCGTCGCTGACAGCGGCCCCGACGACCAGCCGCGCGTCGTCGCTCACGACCGCCCGGACGACCAGCCGCACCTCGTCGCTGACCCCATTAAAACGAACGTTCAATTTAATGGCGTGGTCGGCGGCGGGTGGTTTGGCTACCTCGGTTATGAGCTCGGCGCTCGGGTCGAGCCGGTCGGCCCGCCGCCACCGACAGGCGCTCGGCTGCCGGCGTTCGATCTCGCGTTCTACGACCACGTGCTGCGCCAGGACGCCGAGGGCCGCTGGTGGTTCGAGGCGCTGTGGACCGAGGCCCGGGCGGATGCCCTGGACGCCCGGCTCAGCGAATTCCGGCACCGGGCGCGCGGTGGCGCCGTCAAGCGGCCGCGGCCGTTCACCACCGCGCCCTGGCGCGCCACGCCGGCGCGCGCCGGCCACGAGCTCGCCGTGGCGGCCTGCCGACGCCGAATCCACGAGGGCGACCTGTTCCAGGCCAACATCTGTGCGCGACTCGACTCAACCTTCGATGGTGACCCGATCGACCTGTTCGCGAAGGCGGTGGCGCAGCTTTGCCCCGACCGCGCCGCGTTCTTCTCCGGCCCATGGGGCGCCGTGGCCAGCCTGTCGCCCGAGCTGTTCCTCGCCCGCCACGACGACACGGTGCGCAGCGCGCCGATCAAGGGCACCCGCAGCCGTCCCGCCAACCCAGACGCCGCGGCGCAGACGCGAGACGAGCTGGCCCGATCCGAAAAGGACCGAGCCGAGAACGTGATGATCGTCGATCTCGTCCGCAACGACTTGGGGCGCGTCGGCATCCCCGGCTCGATCCACGTCGCCGCGCGCGATGAAATCCGCCCACACACTGGCGTCTGGCATCTCGTCTCCGAGGTCGCCGGCCGGCTGCCTGCGGGGACCGGCAACGCCGAGCTCGTGCGCGCCGCCTTCCCGCCCGGTTCGGTCACCGGCGCGCCGAAGGTGGCGGCGCTGAACGTCATAGCCGAGCTCGAGAGCACCGCGCGCAACGTCTACACGGGCGCGATCGGGTTCGCCAGCCCGGTGGCAGGCCTGGAGCTGAGCGTGGCCATCCGCACGTTCGAATTCCAGGACGACGACGTCTGGCTGGGCGTCGGTGGCGGGATAGTCGCCGACTCAGACCCGGCTGCCGAGGCGGCCGAATGCATGGTCAAGGCGGCGCCGCTACTGCGAGCGATCGGGGGGCGGCTGGCGGACGCGAGCGACGGTGCCGCGCACGGCGCGGCGCGCATCGCATCGGCCCCGGTCCGCCCCGGCCCCGCCGCGGTTCCAGGCCCAGTGCGCCACGGCCCCCGGCCCATCCCCCGCCCCGACCCGCGCGCCGGCGTGTTCGAGACGCTCATGGTCGCCACCGGGGAGTCGCTGCACCTCGAGCAGCACCTGGCGCGCCTGGGCCAGAGCGTCCGGGCCCTCTACGGCCAGAACCTGCCGGCGACCCTCCAGGACGAGCTCGTGACCACGGCCGCGGAGGCCCAGACCGATCCCGCGCGCATGCGCGTGAACGCTCGGCCGACCGACGCCGGCCTGAGCATCGACGTCGAGCTCGGGCCCGTTCCCATCCGGAATCCTCCGACACAGTTGGAGCCGGTCACCGTGCCCGGCGGGATAGGTCCGCACAAGTGGATCGACCGCCGGCTGCTCGCCGCCCTGGCATCCCACGCTGGCGGGAATGTGGAACCGCTGCTGTGCGATCTCGACGGCTTCGTGCTCGAGACGGCCCGCGCGAACCTGTTCATGGTCACCCCCGATCATGTGCTCGTCACCCCGCCGGCCGACGGGCGCATCCTCCCCGGCGTCTCGCGCGCCCGCGTCCTGCAACGAGCCGCCAATCTCGGACTGAGAACGCTCGTCAGACCGGTTCGCCTGAGTGAGCTGTCGCAGGCCTCGGAGCTGTTCCTGACCGGCTCGCTGGCGGGCGTCGAACCGGCTTTCCTCGGCACCGGCGAGGCCGGCCCGGGGCACCCCACCCAGGTGTCCGAACAACTCCGGACAAACTTGTACAAAACACCACGTCAAGTAATACTGCGCTGAGGTGTCGCGCAACCTCGTAGAACTCGTCCGCCGCCATCACGCCGTCGACGCGCCAACCGCGCTCGAGGTGCTGAAAGCGGCCGTCGAGGACCACCACGAAGTCACCGACGACGACCGCCGGGCGGCGGCCGAGGCGTCGGGTCTGCCCGAGGCTGCCGTCTACGGCGTCTCGACGTTCTACGACGATCTGCTCCAGCCGCGCGGCGAGCGCCACATCCGCGTCTGCACGGGCACGGCGTGCTTCGCGGCCACCGCCGATGCCCACCTAGACGAGCTGCGAGATGGGCTCGGACTTGGGCTCGGAGAGCGCAGCGACGACGGCTCAGTTTCGCTTGCCGAGACCGTCTGTCTCGGCTTCTGTCACTCCTCGCCAGCTGTGCGAGACGGCGACGAGATCGATGCCGGGCCCGGCGCGATCGAGCGCGTGCTGGCGGGCGCGACCCAACCGGCGGCCGAGCCGCCGTGGCGAAGCACGCTCGAGCAACCCGTCCTCACCCAACCGGGTGACTGGTCGGGCCTGCGCCGCGCGCTGGACGAGCTCACGCCGGAACAGCTCCTCGAGGAGGTCAAGACAGCCAACGTGCGCGGCCGCGGCGGCGCCGGCTTCCCGGCGGGAACGAAGTGGCAGTTCACGCGCGACGCCACCGGCGAGGAGAAGTTCATCGTGGCCAACGGGGACGAGGGCGACCCCGGCTCCTACATCGACAAGTACCTGATGGAGCAGGCTCCGGCCCTCCTGCTAGAGGGGATGGCTCTGGCCGGCTACGCCGTCGGGGCCGACCATGGCTTCGTGCTCACGCGCTCGGAGTATCCGCGCTCCAAGCCCGCGCTAGAGGAGGCCGCGGCGAGGGCGCGGGCCGAGGGGTTGCTCGGCGAAAGCTTCGACGTGACCATCTTGGAGGGCGCCGGGTCCTACGTCGTCGGCGAGGAGACCGCGCTGCTGGCCTGCATCGAGGGCCGGCGCGGGACGGTCTCGGCGCGCCCGCCGTTCCCAGCCGTGCGTGGCCTGTACGGGATGCCGACGGTGGTCAACAACGCCGAGACGCTGGCCAACATCCCATTCATCGCCGAGCACGGTGCCGAGGCTTACCGTGAGCTCAGCCCCGACGGGTCGCCCGGCACGAAGCTCGTCTGCTTCAACGAGCGCTTCAACCGTCCCGGCGTCTACGAGGTGAGCTTCGGCACCCCAATCCGCGAGCTGTGTGAGGACCTCGCCGGCGGGCTGAAGGACGGCCGTGAGATCAAGGCACTCCAGATCGGCGGTCCCCTGGCCGGGATCCTCCCCGCCTGGGAGCTCGACACCGCGTTCGACTTCGACGCGCTGGCCGACCGGGGCTGCATGCTCGGCCACGGCGGCATCGTCGCCTTCGACGATCGAACCGACATGCGCGCACTGGCCACTCACCTGCTGCACTTCGGCGCCGCCGAGAGCTGCGGCAAGTGCTTCCCCTGCCGCATCGGGCTCCAGCGCGCCTACGAGATGTTCAAGGCTGATCGCCCGGTGGCGCGTCAGCACCTCGAAGAGCTGCTCGAGGCGCTCGAGCTCGGCAGCCTGTGCGCCCACGGCGGCGGCATTCCGGCGCCGATCCGCAGCCTGATCAACCATTTCCCCGACGAACTTAGGCTCAGCTGATGCAAGTCACACTCGACGACCACACGATCGACGTCGAGCCGGGCACCACGGTGCTCGAGGCGATCCACTCGCTCGGACAAGACGTGCCGACGCTGTGCTACGACCCGCGCCAGGCTCCGTTCGGCGCCTGCCGCGTGTGCCTAGTCGGAGCCGAGGGCGCGCCCGGACCGATTCCCGCCTGCACCACGCCATGCCGCGAGGGGATGCGCATCGACACGCACGACGAGACCGCCCGGCGTGTTGCCTCCGCGGTCGTCGAGCTGGTGCTCTCCGAGCTGCCGCAGACTCCGGCGGCGCACACCGAGCTGGCCACCGTCGCCTATGAACTCGCGGTGATGAGCGTGGGCGGCAACGGCTATGAGCCGGTGCTGCGCTGGCCCGGGCCCCAGCACGAGCGCCACCTCGACGATCGTCACCCGTACCTGGCCCTCCAGC
>JBJMLD010000204.1:0-10033 GCA_045805545.1 Solirubrobacteraceae bacterium
CTTCACCACTCTCGCGCTCGCACTTCCTACGACGATGACGAACAGCACACTCAGTGATGCGATCGCCGCTACCAGGACACGCGTCCCGTTGTTGCGCTTCATGACCGACTCCTCTCTCCGTGGCATGACCACGACTCGAATTGATGCTCCCGTCCCCACGCGGCATCGTAGGTGCGGCCCCTGTCGTCACTCTAACTGCGACGCGCAGGCGGCAGAGTTGTGGCTAGGACGGCTCTATCTCGCCCTTGTCCGCCAGCTGCTCGACGAGCGGGGCCAGGTCCTCCGGCAGTTGGCGCTCGGACACGCTCACTGACTTGCCGCGATCGGGCAGCGTGATCTCGTAATGGAAGCGATCCGGCTGGGCCGGCTCGGGCGCGGGCGGCGAAGCGACGACGTTCTCGATCGCGTGCTCGACCTGCGCGGCGGTATTCGGGTCGAGCTTTTCGGTGTCGAGCTCAGCGCCGAGCGTCAGCCCGGCAATCCCGCCGCGCCGCTTGATCTGAACGCGCACCCAGCCGGCCCCGGACCGCCTCCTACAACGGGACCTTGACCGCGTCCCAGCCGCCCCGCACGGCGTCGACCTGTTTGCTGGTCGTGCCGTACTTGCGACCAGCGTGAACCACGGTCAGCCGCGCGAAGTCGGTGAACGACGCCGTCGAGGTGAGCTGCGGATCGGTGCACGTGGCGTACCAGATCGGCCCGGCGGCGTCCCAGGCGTGTCCGCCGAGCGCGATCGCCGTCTCCGCGAAGGCCCGGTTGGGGATGCCCGAGTTCGTGTGCACGTCGCCGCCGTCGATGTAACCGTCCATGTCCGGCGGCTGATCGTCGTGCGGATTGGCCGTGCCCGGCTTGATCATCGAGCGAAGCGCCGGCTTGAGTTGCTTGCCGACGATGTCGGCGCCGATCAGCCAGTCGGAGGCCTTGACGTCCTGGCCGAGCGCCAGCTGCTTGACCTGGATCCCGAAGACGTCGGAGATCGACTCGTTGAGCGCGCCCGACTGTCCCGAGTAGACGAGGTTTGACTCGTGCTGCGTGACCCCGTGGGTCAACTCGTGGCCGACCACGTCGATCCCGGCCGTGGTCTCGGTGAGCAGTGTCCCGTCGCCGTCGCCAAAGAACATGTGCCCGGCGTTGTCCCAGAAGGCGTTGTCGTATTTGCTTCCGTAATGGATCAGCCCGAGCAGCGGCTGGCCCTGGCCATCGATCGAGTCGCGGGCGTAGGTCGACCAGTAGTAGTTGTAGGTGGCGCCGAGAGCGTCGTAGGCCTGATTGGCCGCCTTGTCGCTGACCGGCCGCTGTCCCTCCCGGCGCAATACCTTGCCGGGGGTCTGAACGGTCGAGTGCCGCTGGTCGTACACGGTCCGGATGGCCGTGCCGCCGACGCGCGCGAACGTCACCGCCTGCTGCGTGCGTCCGCCGCGGCGGCCGGCCGTCTCCGCGCGGGCCATGCGGAACTTGTGGTCGAGCTCCAATGTGGCGAGCGCGGCGCCGCGTACCTGAGCGTTGCCGTTCCGCGCCAGCTTGTGAAGCATCCCCGGCGGGAGGATGCAGTGAAGTGGGTTGTGTGTGCACATGGCCTCTCCTAACTGGTGCTTGGTCGTCGAAAGATCAACGCATAACCCTGGCCGCCGCCACCGCACAACGTGGCCGCCCCGTACTCGACCCCGCGCCGGCGCATCTCGTGGATGAGAGTCACGGCCATCCGGGCCCCGGTCGAACCCAGCGCGTGCCCCAGCGCCACCGAGTTGCCGTTGACGTTGACGATGTCCTGGCTCAAGCCGAGCATTCTCGTCGCATGGACCGCGACGGAGGCAAAAGCTTCGTTGATCTCGACCAGTCCGAGGTCTTCGACCTCGAGCCCCGCCTTGTCAAGCGCTCTGCGCAGCGCGATCGCCGGGACGGTGTGCAGGTAGGCGAAGCGCTCCGCGCACATGCCGCAGGCGACTATCTCGGCGAGCGGCTCCAAGCCGAGCTGGGCCGCCCGCTCCGAGCTCATCACGAGCACGGCGGCTGCACCATCGGACAGCTGTGAGGCGTTTCCTGCCGTGATCGTGCCTGACTCGCCGAACGCCGGCGGGAGCTGGGCGAGCGAGTCGGCCGTGGTCTCCGCGCGGATGCCCTCGTCCTCGGCCACAGGGCCGCTGCCGTTCCGGCTCTCGACGCTGGTCAGCTCGTCAGCGAAGCGCCCTGTCCGCCGCGCTTCGGCGGCGCGCCGATGCGAACGGGCCGCCCAGGCATCCTGCTCCTCTCGGGAAATCTGAAGCGCCACGTTGACCTCGTCGGAGGACTCGCCCATGTGCTGGCCGGTGAACGTCGACCAGAGGCCATCGTGGATCATCGCGTCGACCAGCTGGGCGTTGCCGAGGCGGCCGCCCCACCGCGCGGCCGGGAGCAGGTACGGCGCCCGCGTCATCGACTCCATCCCGCCCGCCACCGCGATCTCGATCTCATCGAGCCGGATCAGCTGGTCCGCGTAGGCGATCGCAGTCAGGCTCGACAGGCATACGTTGTTGAGCGTGAGCGCCGGGATCTCTTGCGGCAGGCCGGCCGCCACGGCCGCCTGACGCGAGGAGATCTGGCCCGCGCCGGCCTGGAGCACGTGCCCCATCACGACGTGATCGATCTCGGCGGGTTCGATTCTGGCTCGCTGCACCGCCTCGGCGATCGCCACCGCTCCCAGCTCTACCGCTGAGCTCTCGCGCAGGGCCGAGCCGAACTTCCCGACCGGAGTTCTGACCGCTGAGACGATGACCGAGCGCGCCATTTGGACCGCCTTCGAGCCTCAGTGTAAGGTTGGCCGTGGGCGGGGGGAGAAGACTGGAGGGCGCGAGGTGGTGGACACGGAGCTGTTGGTTATCGGGGCCGGGCCATACGCGCTCTCGACCGCTGCCCTGGCCCGCGAGCAAGGTATCGATACGACTGTCGTCGGGCGGTCGATGGGGTTCTGGCGCGAGCACATGCCCGCCGGCATGTTCTTGCGCTCCAGCGCGGACTGGCACATGGACGCAGCCGGGGTCGACACCCTTAGGGCGTACCTGGAGGACCAGCAGATCCGGCCAGAGGACGTCGACCCGATCCCGGTCGGGGTGTTCCTCGACTACGCGGCCTGGTTCACGGAGCGCAACGGCATTGCCGTCCGAGAGGACCTAGTGCTCGGACTGAGCAAGGCCGACGGCCGGTTCGAGGCGAGGCTTCAGAGCGGTGAGGTGATCCGTGCCGGCGCCGTCGTTGCCGCACCGGGAGTCCGCCACTTCACCGAGGTCCCGGCCTGGGCGGCCGAGTTGCCGCCCGATCGCTGGGCCCACACGTGCGATCTGGTCGACGTGTCACGGCTTGCCGGCGCGCGCGTGGCAATCATCGGTGGTCGCCAGAGCGCGTACGAATGGGCAGCCCTGATCGCCGAGCAGGGCGCCGAGCGAGTAGACGTCGTCCATCGCCATGACGTGCCGCGCTTCGAGCATGTGAGCTGGACGTTCATCGAGCCGCACGTCGAACGGACGACGACCGTGCCAGGCTACTGGCGGACCCTCCCGCAGGCAGACCGGGACGCGATCGACCAGCGCTTCTGGGAGAGCGGCCGGCTCACGCTGGAGTACTGGCTCACGCCACGGCTGCCGCCCGATCGCGTTCACCGCTGGCCCGGAACCGAGGTGGTCTCGGTCGAACCCGAAGCGCTCGGTGGCGCGGTCGAACTCACGCTGTCCAGTTCGCATCACCTGTCTGTCGACTACGTCGTGATCGCCTGTGGCTACAAAGTCGATCTGGCCCGCGTGCCGTACCTGAGCGGGGTGCTCGCCGAGATCGAGCTGGCAGACGGGTTTCCCGTGCTCGACGAGGCCTTCCAGACCACGCTCGACGGTCTCTACGTCACCGGTTTCCCCGCCACGCGCGACTTCGGCCCGTTCTTCGGCTTCGTCCGGGGCGCGCCGGCCGCGGCGACGCTGATCGTGCGGGATGTGCTGGCGGAGAATCGGTCACCCACCGCCGCAACGCCAAGAACGTAGGTCAGCGACGCCCCGCTGAGGCGCTTGCATGCGTTTTAGGCGCTATTCACCCAAACCGCATGCAAGCGGTCTGGAAGCCCGGCGCTGACATGCGTTTTTGGCGCTCGGACACACATCGCCACCCTCCCACGCTAAGCCGAGTGGGCCAGCTCGAGCAGCGCGCGCTGATCGCCGAGCGTCAGCAGGCGCCACCGCGCCGGCTCGTCCTGCCAGACGTAGATATTCACGTCGACGACGCTGCGGAGGTCCGCCAGCGCGTCGACGGCCGCGCGGACCGAGACGTCGTCGGCCAGCACCTGGCGGGTCATCACGTCGACGATGCGGAAGCGCCGCGGAGGCCGTGGTGCAGGCTCGACGGCCGGCCCGGCATCCGGCGGGCGCGGCCGGGGCACGAACACCGGCTCGGTCGTCGATGAGCGCTGCTGCACGCTTTCCAGCGGCACCATTTGTGCGCCGGTGCCCTTCGTCTCGGTATGCAGAACCCAGGTTTTCGCCACGCTTCCACTGTAGCCGCGGTGGACCCGGCGCCAGCCGGCGCGCGGAGCAGGCGCCGGGGCTACTCGGTGAGCAAAGCGTGCAGATCGGCCAGCGGCAGCGGCCGTGCGATGAGGAAACCCTGGATCCGCTCGCAGCGCAGCTTCTCCAGCGCCGCCAGCTGCTCCTCAGTCTCGACCCCTTCGGCCGTGACCGTACAGCCGAGCGCGCGCGCCATCTCGATCATGGCGGCCACGATCGCCATGTCCCGGCCGTCGCCGGGCAGACCGGTGATGAAGCTCCGGTCGATCTTGATCGCGCCGAGCGGATGGTGCTTGAGCCAGGAGAGTGACGAGAAGCCCGTGCCGAAGTCATCGAGGGCGATGCGGATCCCCAGCGCCGCCAGATCGTGCAGGTTCCGGCTCGTGGTCGCGGTCGGGCGCATCAGCGCGCTCTCGGTGATCTCCAGCGTGAGGAAGTCGGCCGGGAACTCGGCGTGCGCGATCGTCTGCTCGACCCAATGCGCGAAATCAGGGTTGGAGAGCTGGTGCGCTGACACATTGACGGCCAGCTCGAGCTGGCGCCCGTGCTCGCCGGCAATCCGCGTCATCGCCTCGCAGCTCTCGCGCAGCACCCAGGCTCCGATCGGAATGATCGTGCCGGTGTCCTCGGCGATCGGGATGAACTCGAGCGGCGGCACCGGGCCGAGTCGCGGGCTGTCCCACCGGACAAGCGTTTCCACGGCCACGAGGTCCCGGCTCGCCAAGCTGATCACGGGCTGGTACACGAGGCGCAGCTCGGCGCGCATCTCCGCCCCGCGCAGCTCCCGCGTGATCACGAGCCGGCGCCCGGCCCGCACGCGCTGCTTGCCTTCGACGAACACGCAACGGTCGCGCCCCGCCCGTTTGGCCGCGTACATCGCGCCGTCGGCGTGGCGGATCGCCTCGCGTGCGTCGACTCCCGTGCCGTCGAGCAGCGCGATCCCGATGCTCGCCGTGACCGAGTGCTGATCGAGTCCGGGCAGCGGCTGCGAGATCACGTCGAGCAGCCGCAGGCCAACCTGCCCGGCCGCATCTTGACTGGCCACGTCCTCCGCTATAACGACGAACTCATCGCCGCCGAAGCGTCCGACGATGTCTCCTGTGCGGATCGAGCCAGACAGGCGGTCGGCGATCTCGCGCAGCATTTCGTCGGCACGATCGTGGCCGAGCGTGTCGTTGAGCGCCTTCAGTCCGTCCAGGTCGACGAACAGCACGGCTACCTGTCGCCGTGGGCCGGCGCGCAGGATCGCCTCCTCCAGCGTCTCGAAGATTGCCGTCCGGTTCGGGAGACCGGTCAGCCCGTCGTGACGCGCGTCGTGGACCAGTCGCTCGAGTGTCCGGTGGCGCTCGATGGCGATTCCCGCCACCCGCGCCCATTCGTCCAACAGCTCGATGTGCTCAGGCAGCGGCTGCCGTGGGCGTCGGCCGTAGAAGGCCAGCGTGCCGAGAACATCCCCGTCGGACGCCTTGATCGGCATCGACCAGCAGTGCGCCAGCTGGACGGCGCTGGCGAACTCCCGGATCGGGGCCCATTTCGGGTCGCTCGCGATGTCGTCGGCGCGCGTCAGCTCGCCCGACCAGGCCGCAGAGCCGCAGCTGCCGACGTTGGGACCGATCACCACCCCGTCAATCGCGGCCAGGTAATGCGGCGGCAGCGACGGACCGGCGCCCGGATGCAGAGTGCTCGAGCGCCGGTCGAGCAATACCAGCGAGACGAGCAGCGAAGGGTCGTGCCGCTCGATGCTGACGGCGATTTCCTCAAGCACCTCCGGAAGCGGAGCCGCACGCGCGATCAGATCGTGTACCCGGTTGTGCGAGGCCACGAGCTCCCGCTCACGCGCCACCAGCACGTTGGCCACGCACAACCCGACCTTGGCCGAAACGGCCGCCGCGATCCGCTCCAGGACTCCGGCCTGCGCCGTGGTCCACTTGTGTCCGGGCTCGGCCAGGATGCAGACGTGCCCGAGCCGCTGCCCTTCGACGATCACCGGAGCCTCGAGGTAGGCGGGGGTGGCTGTGCCGACGGCCGGGCGGCAGAGCCCACCGAGACACTTGGCCAGCGATCCGTTCCGGGCCACCTCCACCGGCGTGCGCGGACCGTCACCCGTGTAGATGCTGACCAGCAGCCACCGCTCGCGATCGTCCAAGCAGAACGCGGACAGCGTGGCCCCGGCATTGGCATGCAGCACCTCGATCCAGCTGTCGATGTCAGCGTCGCGCCAGCCGTCGCCGAGCCCGCTGCGAGCGATAAGCGCAAAGCGCGCATCATCGACCACCGGCAGGCCGTCCACGACATCGGTACTTGAGCCTCCAACCATCTCCCCGGTGATCGTCCCGGGGCCACCGCTCTTGACCTGGAGGAACCTTTCTGCCCACCCGTGCCGTGGCGGATTAGAGTCGGCGCGATGGCGAGAGGTGGGCAGAGCTCGGGCCGGGAGCTGCTCGAGCGTTTCGTTCCTGTGCTCCGGTACGACTCCAATGAAGCGTTCTTCGCCGATGCGGTCGAGCTCATGGCCGGAGACAACGACGCCTTCGAGCTGACCCGGGAATCGGGGGCGAAAATCGAGACTGGGCAGGCGAGCGCCACGTTCCTGGCCGCCGAGCGCTATCCGAACGGCGAGATGGTGCAGGCGAGCGACCGCCTCGCCGCCAGGCGGCGTGACTACCGCGAACAGGCCGCCGAGCTACATCCTCAGCCGGGGCTGCGCAACGTCGTCTATGGCCATACGCAGCACGACTCCGAGGACCGGCTGTGGCTGCAGTACTGGTACTTCTACCTTTATAACGACGCGGGCTTTGCGGGCAACATCGGCCTGCACGAAGGCGACTGGGAGATGGTGCAGCTACGCATGGCCGGTGACGAGCCCGATCTGGCCGTCTATGCGCAGCACGACTACTCCGAAGCGCGGGAGTTCAACCAGGTGCAGTGCGAGGGGCTGGCGCCGATCGTTTATCCCGGCCGCGGTACGCACGCCTCCTACTTCGAGCCCGGGCTTCATCGCACCGCCGTCTGGTGGGACATCGTCGACGGGATGCGGCCGGCGCCGCCGCTGCGCCTGGTCGTGCTCGACGAGGCTCCCCCGAGCTGGCTGGACTGGCCCGGGCACTGGGGAGCGACGCAACCGCGGATTCCGTTCATCGACTCCTGGAGCCCGGTCGGTCCCGCCCAGCACGAGCAGTGGCAGGACCCGAAGAAGCTGGCCGCCAAGGCGCGCGGCCATGAACCCCAGGCGCTACCGCCCGCCCCCAAGGCTCACGTCCATCGCCGGCTCGGCAATCTCGTCGTCCACTACGACGTGAGCGTTCCGGTGGACGGACTCGATCGCTCCGACCGGCTCGTTCTGACCGTCAACTCGCCCGATGAGCAGGGCCCACCCCAGACCTACACCTTCAGCGTCGACGATGCGCTGCGCGGCCGGATCGTGACCACGCGCCAGCTCGATCCCGGCAGCAGCTACGAGGTCCGCACGAGCATCGTCGACCGCAGTGGCGTCGGCACCGCTGTCGTACGGACGTCGCTGCGCGGGCTCGGCCCGCTCGGGCGGCTTCTCGCGCGGCTGCACTCGATTCTCCACGACCTGCGTCTCGCGCGCCGCTGGGCATGAGCCGCCTCACCTTCAGCCTCCGCCGAAAGTGGCGCAACCACACGGGCAATCAGGGCATCGACCCGCTCCGAATCGTCCGCCCGACCACGCTCGAACAGGTCATCGAGCTGGTCCAAGAGGCCGAGCGCGCCGGCTGCATGGTGCGGGCCGTCGGGTCGGGCCATTCCTGGTCCGACGTGGCGCTCACGCGGGGGTTCCTGATCCTTCCCACGGGACTCGCGCAGCCGCTCGATTTGGAGGAGGAGCTGCTGCGCCCAGGTCGGGCGGATGAGCCTCTCGTGCGCGTACAGGCCGGGATTCGGATCCACGAGTTGAATACGCATCTCGACCGGCTGGATCTGGCCCTGCCGAACATGGGCGGCTACGACGCCCAGACGGTGGCCGGCGTCATGTCCACAGCGACGCACGGCTCCGGGCTCTCCTTCGGCCCAATCGCCGACGACGCGCGTTCGCTGGATGTCGTCGCGGCCGGAGGCGCCCTGTACAGGATCGAGCCTGCGGACGGGATCACCGATCCCGACGCATTCACGACGGCGCGAGCGCAGTGGAAGCTGGTCCAGGACGACGACACATTCAACGCGGCCCGCGTCGGAATGGGCTGCCTCGGCGTGATCTACGCCGTCACGCTCGCCGTGCAGGAAAAGTTCTACCTGCGCGAAGTGCGCACCATGGCCTCGTGGGACGAGGTGCGCCCCCAGCTGATCGACGGCTCGCTGTTGCGCGAGAACCGCCACTGCGAGGTGTATTTCAACCCGTACCCGCGCGAGGGCAAGCACCACTGCTTGATCACCACCCGCAACCAGGTCACGCGAGAGCAGTACGACCGCGACTCCCATCGGGCTCGGAACTTCCTCGTCGAGCTGTTCTCCAAGCTGCCGATTACGCCCTGGTTCTTGAACCTGATTCAGGGTTTGTGGCCGAAGCTCTCGCCGTGGCTGGTCGATCACGCGCTCACCTCGCTGGCCAACACGGACTACACGAACGTCAGCTACCGCGTGCTGAACATCGGCGCCGCCAACTACCTGCCGGCCTACTCGGCCGAGATCGGAGTGCCTGTCGACGAGCGCGGTCTGCACGTGCAGGCGGTCGAGCGGATCATTGAGATCGCCGCCCGTCACGCCGAGCTCGGCAACGCCTATCAGTCCTCCCCCATCTCGCTGCGCTTCGTGCACGCGTCAGATGCGCTGATGGCGATGATGCACGGCCGCGACACGATGATGATCGAGCTGATCATGCTGACGCACACCGAGGGCGGGTTCGAGCTGCTGGCCGACTACGAGGAGGCGCTGTACGCGCTCGGCGGCCGCCCCCATTGGGGCCAGGTGAACACCCTGACCGGCAGTCGCGACCTGATCGCGTCCATGTATCCGCGATTTGGCGACTGGCTGGCCGTGCACGAGCGACTGAACTCGTCCGGGGTGTTCGACTGCCCCTTCAGCAAACGCGTGGGAATCGCCGCCTCGCGCTTCCGCGAGTGACCTGCCGACGGAGGGAGGGCTGACAGATGGCCGACAGATATGACGCAGTGGTCGTGGGATCCGGTTTCGGTGGGGGTATCACCGCCTGCCGGCTGGCCCAGGCGGGCTGGCGCGTTTGCGTGCTCGAGCGTGGCCGGCGCTTCGCGCCTGAGGACTTCATCTCCGAGCCGATCGAGGCACCCACGCTGCTTTGGCACCATTTCCTCAACCCCGGCGGCATCTTCGACCTCCGCCTGTTCAAGGACGTGGTCGTGATCACAGCGGCAGGCGTCGGCGGCGGCTCGCTCGTCTACGCCAACGTCCAGCTGCGCGCTAACCCTGAGGTGTTCGACACAGGCTGGCCTGCCGGCATCGACCGGACGAGTCTCGACCCGTACTACGAGCGGGTCGAGTCGGTGCTCGAGCCGCGCACCACTCCGACCGACCCGCAC
>JBJMLD010000205.1:0-28047 GCA_045805545.1 Solirubrobacteraceae bacterium
AACGCCGGCGCGGCGGGACCAGCCGGCGCTGAGGGAACGCCGGCGCGGCGGGACCAGCCGACGCTGACGGAACGCCGGCGCCGCCGCCACGGCGCGGACCCGGCCTGGCAGCCGAGGCGACAACTACCCTGCCCACGATGGCCGAACTGCCTGCAGGCGTCCAGCGCGACCACCCCCTTGCTCGATTTACCACTATCCGGACCGGCGGATCGGCCGAGCTGTTCGCGCGCGTATCCACGCTCGCCGAGCTGGAGCAGCTGATGGCATGGGCGGGCCGGGAGGGACTCGATGTAGGGGTCGTCGGCTCCGGGTCGAACCTCCTGGTGGCGGATGCCGGAGTTCGCGGCCTGGTGGTGAAACTCGACAAGGAGCTGAGCAAGATCGAACTGGAGGGCACCCGGATCAATTGTGGGGGAGGGGCGCGGCTGCCCTCCGTCTCAGCACGGGCGGCGCAGGCTGGGCTGACCGGGATCGAGTTCGGCGTGAACATCCCCGGTTCGGTCGGTGGCGCGGTGCGGATGAACGCCAACGCCTACGGCGGAGAGCTCGGGCGGGTGCTCGAGTGGGTCGACGTGGTCAGCCCGAGCGGAACGGCGCGACGGGGGCCCGACGACCTTGGCTTCGCCTATCGCAGGTCGAACCTCGGGCCGGGCGAGATAGTCGCGCGAGCTTGCTTCGCGCTGGAGCCGGCGCGGACCGAGGAGGTCAAGCAGACGCTTGCCCAGATGCGCTCCCAGCGCAAGGCGGCCCAGCCGTCCGGGATCAAGACGTTCGGCTCCACGTTCAAGAACCCCGCCGACCCGCGCGCCGGCGGCCGCACGGCCGGTCAGTTGCTCGAGGCGGCGGGCGCCCGCGGCCTGCGCATCGGTGGCGCCGGCTTCTCCAGCAAGCACGCGAACTTCGTCGAGAACCACGGCGAGGCGAGCACGGCCGACGTGATCGCGCTCATGGCCGAAGGCCGGCGCCTGGTCAAGGAGCAGTTCGGCGTCGAGCTCGAGCCGGAGGTGCAGGTCCTGGGCCCGGTGGAGATCCCCAGCGATTGGCGCTCGTGATCGCCGAGGAGCTGATCGGCCGGGTACGGCGTCCGCGGACCGGCATGCGCGGCCGGGCGCGCTCGCTGCTGCGGCCGAAGATCCTGCTCCCGCTGATTGCGTTGGCGCTGGTGCTGGGGGGCGGGTGGCTGTGGCTGCGCGACTCCTCGCTCGTCGCGGTCAAGCGCGTCAGCGTTATCGGCGCCACCGGTCCGGATGGCGCGCGGATCCGCAAGGCGCTGGTCGCCGCCGCGCGCAACATGACCACGCTGGACGTGCGCATTGACCAGCTCCGGACCGCGATCTCGCCGTATCCGGTCGTCAAGGACCTGAGCGTGTCGACGCAGTTCCCGCACGGGATGCGGATCCATGTCATCGAGCAGGATCCGGTCGCCGGCGTGGTCGTCGGCGGGCGGACGATCGCCGTGGCCAGCGACGGCACCCTGCTCCATGACGTCACTCCATCAGGCTCGCTGCCCGCGATCCCGCTACGCGCGCCACCGGGCGGCTCGCGCTTGACCGAGCGCGACGCGCTGCATGCCGTCGCGCTGCTCGCGTCCGCGCCGGCCCAGCTGCTGCCGCGCATCAGCCAGGTGACGACCGTCGCGGCCCACGGCCTCGTGGCGCAGCTGCGCAACGGCCCGAGCCTGTACTTCGGAGACGCCAGCCGTCTGGCTGCCAAGTGGGCCGCCGTGGGGGCGGTGCTGGCCGACGCCGGATCGGCCGGCGCCGTGTATGTCGACGTGACCGACCCGGGGCGGCCGGCGGCCGGGGCGGGATCCACCGGTAGCTCGGGCTCGTCGGGCGCGTCGTCCGCAAGCTCCACGGCGACCGGCTCGGGCACCTCCTCGGCGACAGGCTCCGACACCTCCTCGGCGACCGGCTCCGACACCTCCACGACGACGCCTTCTGGAGGGTAAACCTCAAGCAGAGGTTTAGTGTCGAAATTCTTCAACTCTCTGCCTCGGATCGAGACTTGCGCGATCTGCAACGAACGTTGCGTCAGGTTGCTGCGCGTTGACTTCGCGCATCTTCAAGCCGTAACGTGCGAAACTCCCGCTAACGAGCCGAAGAGTGGAAAACACTCAACGCTACCTCGAGGGTCGGACGGTCAACATGGAAAGCGGCAGTTACCTGGCAGTCATCAAAGTCGTCGGCGTCGGCGGCGGCGGAACTAACGCGGTCAACCGAATGGTCGACGCGGGGCTTCGTGGCGTCGAATTCATCGCCACGAACACCGACGCGCAGGCGCTCGCCATGTGTGACGCCGACATCAAGCTGAACATCGGTCACGAGCTGACCAAGGGCCTCGGCGCCGGCGCCAACCCGGACGTCGGCCACGGCGCCGCGGCCGAGTCGCGCGACGAGATCAAGGAGGCGCTCAAGGGCGCCGACATGGTGTTCGTCACAGCCGGCGAAGGCGGCGGCACCGGTACAGGCGCGGCGCCTGTCATCGCGGAGATCGCCAAGAACGAGATCGGCGCCCTGACCGTCGGGGTGGTCACACGGCCGTTCTCGTTCGAGGGCACCCAGCGTGCGCGGCAGGCGGAGGAAGGCATACAGAAGCTCCGCGAGCACGTCGACACGCTGATCGTCATTCCCAACGAGAAGCTGCTCGCCATCGTCGAGCGCCGAACGACGATCCTCGACGCCTTCCGCGAGGCCGACAACGTGCTCCGCCAGGGCGTGCAGGGCATCACCGACCTGATCACGATCCCCGGCCTGATCAACCTCGACTTCGCCGACGTCCGCACGATCATGCACGACGCCGGTAGTGCCCTGATGGGCATCGGCAGCGCGGGCGGAGAGAACCGCGCCTCCGAGGCGGCCAAGATCGCCATCTCCTCACCGCTGCTCGAGGAGTCGGTCGAGGGCGCCACCGGCATCCTGCTCAACATCACCGGTGGGCACAATCTCGGCCTGTTCGAGGTCAACGAGGCCGCGGAGATCGTGCAGAGCGCCTCCGACTCCAACTCGAACATCATCTTCGGCGCCGTGATCGACGATTCGATGGGCGAGGACGTCCGCGTGACGGTGATCGCCACCGGCTTCGACCACGGTCACGCGAGCCCGACCACCGCGCGCGAGACGACTCGCCGGGCGCGCCGCGACCGGGACGTGACGTTCGACGACTCCCAGCGCTCGTCGCTCGAAATCCGCGACGACGAGATCGACATCCCGTCGTTCCTTAAAGACCGCTAGCCGACCCACGGCGCCGCAACCTCCGGGCGCCTGATCTGTTCTACGTTCGTCAGACCCACGGCCGACAGCAGTCAGGGTGCGTGCGTGGAGCGTCCGGTGTGTAGGGCACCGGCGGCGATCGCCGCTGTCCGCGCCGCCTGGGCGTTCGCGCTGTCAATCGCGGTGGCCCTCACAGCGACAGCACTCAGCCCCGCGCCGGCGAACGCCCAGACCCCTGAGCCCGCCGCCCCGGTGACCATCGACGGCCCCAGCCCCGACATCGTTGCCCTGAACGGCCTCTCGATCGCTCGCGACGGAACCGGCGGCACCGTCTATCTGAAGAAGGTCCTCGGCGTGCAGCACGCGTTCCTCTCGCGGCTCTTGAACGGCGTCTTCCAGGCCCCCGAGCAGCTCGACTCGGGCCTTCCCGGACCATCCACCCAGCCGGTGATCGCGGCCGGAAACGGCGGCGTCGTGCTCGCCGGCTTCATCAATGCCGGTGTGCTCTATGTCGTCGATCGCCCGAGCACGACCAGCCCCGCCACCGGGCCGATCCCGCTCGCCGGCGCGGCCAGCAACCCGTCGATCTCGATGAGCAACTTCGGCAAGGCCTACCTGTCGTTCACGACGGCCGGCGCCGGCGGCCACGACGTCCGGGCCGCGTTCTACGAGAACGGCGCCTGGGGACTCGAGCCGAGCCCGCTCGACGCCGATCCGAACGGCGACGCCGGCACGGGCGCTGGTCGCTCGGACGTGACGACGGCCGGCGACGGGATCGGGATCGTCGCCTGGGGGGAGGCCGGACACGTCTACACGCGGCGCCTGCGCGGCACCTCGCCGAGCGTCGTCTTCGAGCAGGCCGACGTTCCGAACCTGAATGGCTGGAACGCCATCACCGCCGATCAGCCGAACATCGGCGCCGGCGGAGATTCCTCGTACGCCACCGTCGCGTTCCACGAAACGCTGGGCAGCGGCGCCCAGCAACAGTCGCGGGTGTTCATGCGCCGGCTCCACGGCTCGCAGTTCGATGGCCTGACCGGCCCCGACGGCCTGGTGACACCGGGAACCAGCGGCGCGGTCCAGCCGAACGCGGCGGTCACGGAGTACGGACGCGGCTTCGTCACCTCGGCCCGTGACGACACGAACCAGGTGTTCGCGATGACGCTGGGTTCAAACGACGCGTCGGGCCCAGTGGCGCAGGTCGACAGCCTGCCGAACTCGACGGCGCCCGATGCCGTGCCGGCGCTGGCCGGACTGTTCACCACGCTCGTCGCCTGGCAGCACGATCCCGGCGGCAGCGGACTCCCGGACATCCGCATGCGCTACTCGCCGAGCGGTAACGGACTCGGGTCTGAGCTCGTCCTCTCCGATGGCTCGCTCGGCGCCACCGACGCCGATCGCGGGCTGGTGGCCAGCGGCGACACGCAAGGAAACGCGCTCGCGGCGTGGATCCAGGGCAGCGGCTCGAGCACCCGCATCGCCACCCGCCTCCTCTATGTCCCGCCCGGTCCGTTCGCGCCGAGCGCCACGCTGAGGTACGCGCGCAGCCGCCAGCCCGTCCTTTTCTGGTCACCGGCCCGCGACCAGTGGGGGCCGGTGCAGTACTCGGTGGCGCTCGACGGCGCGACTATCGCGCAGACCCCGGCCACGGCGCTGCGGGTGCCCGTGGCACTGCCCGACGGTCCCCACACCTGGTCGGTGACGGCGAGCAACCCGTCCGGCCTGACCCGCACCACCAGCGAGGCCACTGAGTGGGTCGACACCGTCTCGCCGGTCATCAAGCTGGCGCTGAGCGGCACCAAGCAGGTCGGCCTGAGGCTCCGCGCACACGTGACCTACACGGACGCGCCGAAGCCAGAGCCGCGCCGCGCCGCGTCGGGCGTGGTCGCCGTCGAGATCAAGTGGGGCGACGGCAGCCGCTTCCACATCGCCCACTGGAGCGATCACACGTTCAAGCGCGCCGGGCGCTACACGCTGACCGTCATCGTCCGCGACGCGGCCGGGAACCGCAGCACGTTGACCACGGCGATCCGGATCAAGCCGAAACCGAAGCCCAAGCCCAAGCCCAAGCGGCGCAAGACCAAGCGATGAAGCGAGCATTGAGGACAGCGCTCATCGCTGCAGCGCTCGCCGTCGCCACGACGGCTACCACCGCGACCGCCCAGGCCCAGGGCCCGGCCTATGTCCCGACGCCACCGTCATCACATCCGGTGACCACGGACGGCGCTACCGGTCGCTACCTGCTCGGCGGCAGCTGGCTGTCGCGCGCCGACCCCGGCGACGCGGGCAGAGCCCAGGGGTGGTGGCGCAACGTCAGCGCCACGGACGGCTGGTCGCTGACGTCGATCCCCAACTCCTACAACGCCGGCGACTACTCGAACCCGAGCATGAGCGGCTCGGTCGCCTGGTACCGCCGCGACTTCACGATCCCACCCAAGGCGTTCGCTTCCTACGTCGCCGGGCGAGACAGGCACTGGGTGATCCGCTTCGAGTCGGTCAACTACCGCGCCACCGTGTGGCTGAACGGCCGGATGATCGGCAGCCATACCGGCGCGTATCTGCCCTTCGAGCTCGACCTGACGGGCGTCCGCTCCGGGGTCAACCGCCTGATCGTGCGCGTCGACGATCGCCGCTCGGGCAGCGACCTGCCGCCCGGTCCCAGCGGCGGCTGGTGGAACTTCGGCGGCATCCTGCGCGAGGTCTATCTGCGCACGGCCCGGCGCGACGATCTGAGCCAGGTCGCTGTCTCACCGCAACTGCCCTGCCCGACCTGCGCGGCCACGATCCATGCCACCGCCACCGTTCGCAACCTGACCGGCAAGGCCCAGGTGGTGAAGCTGATCGGGCACTACGGCAACGCCAGGCTGAACTTCGGAAGCACGCTGCTGCACCCCCGCGACGCCTGGACCGCCGAGGCGACCGCGCAGCTGAAGCACCCCAGCCTGTGGTCGCCCGACCACCCCAGCCTGTACCGCGCCGCGCTCACCCTCTCGGACGCGAAGGGCAAGCGGCTGGGCGGCTATGTGACCTACAGCGGCGTGCGCAGCATCGCCGTCGCATCCGGCGGTCGCCTGACCCTCAACGGCCGGCTGCTGAACCTGCGTGGAGTCAACATCCACGAGCAGGCCCTAAGCCAGGGCGCCGCGCTCGATCCCGCCCACCTGCGCCAGCTCGTGACGTGGGCGCGCGGCACCGGCGCGACGATCATCCGCGCCCATTACCCGCTCAGCCCGGTGATCGAGGAGCTGGCCGACCGCCTGGGCCTGCTGATCTTCTCAGAGGTGCCGGTCTACCAGGTCAGCAGCCAGTACCTGGGCCAGCGGGCGTGGCGCTCCGCCGCCCTGGCCACGCTCCAGAACAACATCCTCGCCAACGAGAACCACCCCTCGGTGCTGGTGTGGAGCATCGGCAACGAGCTCGAGACGCCGCCACCCGGCGCGGAGGCCAGCTACATCGCCGCGGCGGCCAGCCTGGCCCATCAGCTCGACCCGACCCGTCCGGTGACGATGGCGCTCAGCAACTGGCCAGGCGTGGCCTGCCAGGCGGCCTACGCGCCGCTCGACGTGCTCGGTGTCAACGAGTACATCGGCTGGTATGACGCCGGCGGAGGTACGACCGACGACCGTGACGCGCTCGGGCCATGGCTCGACAGCCTCCACGCCTGTTACCCGACCAAGCCGCTGATCGTGAGCGAGTTCGGCTTCGAAGCCAACCGGCACGGGCCGGTGGAGGAACGCGGCACATATGAGTTCCAGGCCGACGCGGTGGCCTTCCATCTCAGCGTCTTCGCCACCAAACCGTGGCTATCCGGCGTCATCTACTTCCCGCTCCAGGACTTCGCCGTGAAGCCGGGCTGGAGCGGCGGCAACCCATGGCCGTCAGCTCCGTTCCTGCAAAAAGGCGTCATCGATATGTTCGGCGCCACCAAGCCGGCCTACCAGGTCCTCTCGGGCAGCTTCCACGCCACGCAGCAGATCGCGCCGCCACGGCCGAGCGCCGGCAAACGACGCTCGCGCGCGTTGTAGCCTGAGGCGCAGTGACATCCTCGGCCGAAACGACGCTTCGGCGCACGCCCCTCTACGACCGCCACCGGGCCGCCGGGGCCAAGCTGGTGCCGTTCGCGGGGTGGGAGATGCCGGTGCAGTACGCCGGCATCCGCGAGGAGCACCTGGCCGTGCGCAAGCACGCCGGCGTGTTCGATGTCTCGCACATGGGAGAGATCGAGACGCGCGGCCCCGAGGCGCTCCAGCTGCTCCAGCGCCTGCTCTCAAACGACGTGCGCCGAATCCCGGAAGGCGGCGCCCAGTACAGCGTGCTGTGCCGCGAGGACGGCGGTGTGCTCGACGATCTGTTCACCTATCGCCTGGCCGACAGCCACTTCCTGACCGTCACCAACGCGGCCAATCACGAGAAGGATCTTCAGTGGTTCCAGGCCCAGGCCGAGCAGTTCGACGCCGACGTGATCGATTGCCAGGCCAGCTACGCGATGCTCGCCGTCCAGGGCCCCCAGGCGCGGACACTCCTCGGCTCGCTGACCGACGGCCGGCTGCCGCCCCGCATGCACTGCTGCGAGCGGAGTGTGGCCGGCGCGGCGATGCTCGTGTGCGGGACCGGCTATACCGGCGAGGCCGGCGTCGAGCTGCTGCTCGACCCAGCCGACGCCACGACGGTCTGGGACGCGTTGACCGACGCCGGCGCCACGCCGATCGGGCTCGGCGCGCGCGACACGCTGCGACTCGAGGTCTGCTTTCACCTCTACGGCAACGATCTCAGCGAGGAGCGCGATCCGATCAGCGCCGGCCTTGGCTGGTGCTGCCAGGAGCGCACCGGCTTCATCGGCGCCGCGGTGATCGCCGCGGTCCGCGCGGAGGGCCCGAAGGAGCGCCTCGTGCCCTTCGTGATCGACGGACCAGGAATCGCCCGGCAGGGAAACCCGGTGGCCGATGGCGGCGTCGTGACCAGCGGCACGTACTCGCCGTGTCTCGAACGCGGCATCGGGATGGCGTACGTTTCCGCCTCGCGTGCCGAGCCCGGGACGCCGATCGAGATCGATGTGCGCGGAACCGTCCGCCCCGCCGTGATCGAGCGCAAGCCGCTGTACAGAAAGGGGTCCTGATCCGATGGCCGAGGCCAGCTATCCCACCGACCTGCTGTACCACCCCGAGCACGACTGGGCCCGCGTCGACGGCGACACCGCGACGCTGGGGATCACCTGGTTTGCCCAGGATGCGCTCGGCGAGCTGGTGTTCTTCGACCCACCTGAGGTCGGCACTCAAATAACCAAGGACGAGTCCTATGCCGAGGTCGAGTCGGTCAAGGCGGTCTCTGACGTGATAGCGCCATTGTCCGGCGAGATCACACAGGTCAACGAGGCCCTCTCCGAAAAGCCAGAAGTCGTCAACGACGACCCCTACGGCGAGGGTTGGCTGGTCAAGATCAGACTGGCCGACTCCTCCGAGACGGATGCGCTGATGGACGCGGCGGCCTACGAGGCGACGCTTTCGTGAGTAGCTACGTCTCGGCAACCGACGCCGAGCGCGAGGAGATGCTCGCCGCCATCGGCGTGGCCTCCATCGAGGATCTGTTCGCCGACATTCCCAAGGCGCTGCGGCTGAACCGCCCGCTGGCGCTCGAGCGCGGGCGCTCAGAGCAGGAGGTCTACGAGGAGCTGAAGGCCTTGGCCGCCCGCAACGTGTCGACCGAGGACGAGGTCTCGTTCCTCGGCGGCGGCATGTACGACCACTACGTCCCGGCGCTGATCGAGTCGATCATCGAGCGCTCGGAGTTCCTCACTCCGTACACGCCGTATCAGCCGGAGATCTCGCAGGGCGGACTACAGGCGATGTTCGAGTATCAGACGGCGATCTCCGAGCTGACCGGCCTGCCGGTGTCGAACGCATCGGTATACGAGGGTCCGAGCGCCGTGGCCGCCGCCGGCTACATCGCCAAGCACGCCAAGCCGGGCCGCACGCGGTTCGTCGTCTCCCGTGGGGTACACCCGCACGCGCGCGAGACCCTGGCCACGATGGCCCACGGCTGGCGCATGGACGTCGAAGAGGTCGCGCTCCACGCCGGGGCGACCCGCCTCCCGGACCTCGACGATGACGTCAGCGCGGTAATCGTTCAGCAGCCGAATTTCCTCGGCGCCGTCGAGGATCTCACCGCACTGGCGGCCGCCGTCCACGACGCCGGCGCGCTGCTCATCGCCAGCTGCGACCCGCTGCCGCTGGCGCTCCTCAAAACCCCGGGCGAATGCGGCGTCGACATAGCCATCGGCGAAGGGCAGACGCTCGGCAACCGGCTCGACTTCGGTGGCCCGTCGTTCGGCTTCTTCGCCACCACCGAGGCGCTGATGCGGCGCATTCCCGGCCGGATCGCCGGCGAGACACGCGACGTCGAGGGCAAGCGCGGCTTCGTGCTCACGCTGCAGACGCGCGAGCAGCACATCCGGCGCGAGAAGGCGACCTCCAACATCTGCACGGCCCAGGCGCTGAACGCGCTCGCCGGCGTCATCTACCTGAGCTGGCTCGGACGGCGCGGGATCGTCGAGCTGGCCGAGCTGATGCTCCAGCGCACCGCCTACGCGCGCGAGCAGCTCCAGTTACTGGACGGCGTCTCAGCGCTGCACGACCAGCCCGTCGTGCGCGAGTTCGCCCTCCGGCTCGACGCTCCCGTTGAGGAGGTCATCAAGCGCTGCCGGGCCGACGGCGTGAACCCCGGCTACGCGCTCGGGCGCGATTACCCCGAGTACGCCGACGGACTGCTCGTCGCCATCACCGAGCGCCGTACCCGCGCCGATATTGATCGGCTGGTTGAAGCGCTGGAGCGCAGCGTCGCCGCCGCGCGCCCAGCCTACGAGGAGGTGCAGGGGTGAGCTTCCTCGCTGCCGCCGACGACGAGCTGACGATCTACGAGCGGTCAAAGCCCGGGCGCCGCGCGTTCGTGCCGCCGACGCTCGACGTCCCCGAGCGCCCGCTCGACGACCTCCTCCCGCCGGCCCTGCGCCGCACCGATCCCCCGGGCCTGCCCGAGGTCGCCGAGCCTGAGATCGTCCGTCACTACAACCGTCTGTCGAAGCGCAACTTCGATCTCGACACCGGCTTTTATCCGCTCGGCTCGTGCACGATGAAGCACAACCCCAAGCTGCACGAGCGGGTCGCCGCACTGCCCGGTCACGCGAAGCTCCACCCGCTGCAGGATCCGCCACACGCCCAAGGTGCGCTCGAGCTGATGTGGCGCCTGCAGACCGCGCTGGGCGAGATAGCCGGGCTCCCGCACGTCTCGCTACAGCCGTCGGCCGGATCGCACGGCGAGCTGCTCGGCGTGCTCCTCACCAGGGCCCTGCATGAGGATCACGGCGAGCAGCGCACCAAGGTGCTCACGCCCGACAACGCGCACGGGACGAATCCGGCCACCGTGACGATGGCCGGCTACGAGCTGGTCAAGGTGGCGACCGATGCCGCCGGCAACGTCGACCTCGACGATCTGCGGGCCAAGGCGGACGACGGTGTCGCCTGCCTGATGCTGACCAATCCCTCGACACTCGGGCTGTTCGAGCCGGGGATCCAGGAGATCGAGCGGATCGTGCACGGCGTGGGGGCGACGCTGTACTACGACGGGGCCAACCTGAACGCGATCATGGGAATCTCGCGTCCGGGGGACATGGGCTTCGACATCGTCCACTTCAACCTGCACAAGTCGTTCACGCAGCCGCATGGCGGCGGCGGGCCCGGGGCGGGACCGATCGCGGTGTCCGAGCGGCTCGAGCCATACCTGCCGCGCCCCCAGGTCGTGCGGCGCGAGGACAGCCCGGGCAACGGCGCCGCGGCCAACCCCCACCGCTACGACCTCGACTTCGACCGCCCGAAGTCGATCGGCCGCCTGCGCGGTTTCCAGGGCAATTACGGCGTGTTCGTGCGCTCCTACGCCTACATCCGCTCGCTCGGCGCGGCCGGCCTGCGCGAGGTCTCAGAGATCGCCGTGCTGAACGCCAACTACCTGCTCGCGCGGCTGAAGCGCGAGGGGGTCCTTCAGTACCTGCCGGCCGCCTACGACCGGATCTGCATGCACGAGTTCGTGCTCTCAGGCGCGCCGATGAAGCGTGAGCTCGGCATCAAGACGCTCGACCTGGCCAAGCGCCTGCTGGACCACGGCGTACACCCCCCGACGGTGTACTTCCCGCTGATCGTCGACGAGGCGCTGCTAATCGAGCCGACCGAGACCGAGACCAAGGAAACGCTTGACCGGTTCGCCGAGATCGTGGCCGAGATCCTCCGCGAGGCGCGCGAGGATCCCGAGATCGCCCGCAACGCCCCGTATACAACGCCGGTACGGCGGCTCGACGAGGCGGCGGCTGCCCGCCGGCCGGTCGTTCGCCAAGCTTTGTAGCGATTGTCACGATAGGGGAAAATCCCGCAACCAGCCCGGAATTCTTACTAACGCCCGGGCCGTGTCCGGCCGATAAATCTGCTGATGGCGAGTGGTTCGGGGGCACCCCTAACGAAAGCGCGCTGGCGACGTGTCGCCACGCTTGCCGTCGTTGACCGTGAAGAGCGATCGCTGGCGGGTCTCGTCAGCGGTCTTCTCTACGTCATTGGCGGGCTGACGCTCGCCTCCTTCCTCGTCCTCCCGGGGGTGACTCACGATTCCGCGGGCTCGCTGCTGGCCGTGGCCGGCTGCGCGTTCTTGTGGGGCGCCAGCTCGATCCTGCTGATCGACTGGAATCGAGCTCCCGTCTGGCTGATCCACGTCTCGACTGCCTTCGGGTTCGTCGTTGTGGCTGCTGCCGTCGCGGCGTCTGGGGGCGCCACCTCGCCGGCCTGGATCTACCTGGTGTTCATCGCCGTGTTCGCGGCCTACTTCTACCGCCGCCCCGTCGCCGTCGCGTATCTGTTCGGCTGCGTGCTCACCCACGCCATCACGCTGCTCTACGACAACCGAGCCGCGCACGATCAGTTCCTCGCCCAGATGGTCATCGCCGATGGCGCCTACCTCGCGCTTGGCGGCGGGATCATCGCCGGCAAGCGACTGATGTGGCGGCTGCGCGCGCGTGCCGAGCGCTTGGCCGCGGAGCAAGGATCGCTGCGCCGCGTGGCTACAGCGGTCGTCGGTGGCGACTCGACGGAGCACATCTACGAGCTGGTCGCGGTCGAGGCGGCGGCGCTGCTCGACGGCGGGGCGGCAGGGATCCTCCGTCTGGAGAACCCGGCACGTGCCGTCGTGATGGGCTCGTGGGCCGACCACGAGGGCGGCCGCTACGACGCCGGCACGATCGTCCCCATCCTGCCCGGCAGCGACGTCGATCAGGCGCTCCAGCGCAACAGCCCGGTGCGGGTCCTCGGCCATCCGCCGGACAGCGCCGTGGGGCGTCTGGGCTACACGTCGAGCATCGTTGCGCCGGTGCGTGTCGCCGAGCGCACCTGGGGCGTGCTCGCTGTCACCTCGGCCGCGCCGGCCGGTCTGACCCACGGCGACGAGGAGCGCCTGATGGAGTTCGGCGACCTGCTCTCGACGGCGATCGCCAGCATCGAGGACCGGGCCAAGCTCACCGCCCAGGCGGCCACCGACCCGCTCACCGGCCTTGCCAACCACCGCACGCTGCAGCAGCGCCTGACGTCCGAGGTGGCCCGCGCTCTGCGGCACGACACGCCGCTCTCGGTAGCCGTGATCGACATCGATCACTTCAAGCAGATCAATGACAGCGGCGGTCACGACGCCGGCGACGCGATGCTCGTCCGCGTCTCCCGCTGCCTCTCCAAGCTCGCCCGCTCCGAGGACACGCTCGGGCGCGTCGGCGGCGACGAGTTCGCCTGGATCCTGCCTGAGACGACCCGCGAGCAGGCGCTGGTCGCGGTCGAGCGAGCGCGCCGGGTCATCCAGCGCGCTGTGCCGGAGCCCTATCGCGTGACGGTGTCGGCCGGGATCTGCGACACGAGCTCGACGACCGACCCAGCCCAGCTGATCCGCCTGGCCGACGGCGCCCTTTACTGGAGCAAGGCTCGGGGCCGCGACCAATGCTGGATCTACGACCCCACGGTGGTGGCCGAGCTCTCCGCCCAGGAGCGGGCTGAGCGGCTCGAGCGCTCCCAGGCGCTGCTCGGGCTGCGCGCCCTGGCCCGGGCGATCGACGCCAAGGATCCCGCCACCCGCGAGCATTCCGAGCGCGTCGCCGAGCTGGTCGGCAAGCTGGCCGGGGCCGCCGACTGGTCGCCCGAGCGCACCTTGCTCTTGAGCGAGGCGGCGCTCGTCCACGATGTGGGCAAGATCGGCGTGCCGGACGAGCTCCTGCGTAAGGCGGGACCGCTCACGCCGGACGAGCACTCGCAGGTCGCCGAGCACGCCGAGCTGTCGGCGCGCATCGTCGAAGGCGTCCTCGCGCCCGACCAGGTCGAGTGGATCCGCACCCATCACGAGCGCCCGAACGGCGACGGTTACCCGGACGGCCTCGTCGCCGACGAGATCCCGGAAGGCGCGGCGCTCCTTGCCATTGCCGACGCCTGGGACGTGATGACGATCAGCCGGCCCTACAGCTCGCCCAAGGAGGTTCAGGAGGCGCTCGAGGAGTGCCGCGAGCTGGTGGGCGAGCAGTTCACCGCGACCGCAGTGGCGGCCCTGCTCCAGCTCTACGAGACAGGCGAGCTCGAGGCGACGCTGGCCCAGGCGCAGGCCGCCCTGAGCGCGCACTGACTTGGCGGCCGTGCCCGAGCGGGCTGTAGCTTCCCGGCCCGTGGACGAGCTGATCTCCTCCGGCGCCGCCGACATAGCCGCCCATGCCGCGCGCGAGCTCGAGGCGCTCGTCGCCGTTTCCTCGCCTTCCGGCGACGTCGAGGGGGCCGAAGAGGCGATCGCGCTGTGCGCCGCGCTGCTGCCGCCGGTGGCCCAGATCGAAAGGCCCGCCTGCTCGACGTCCGGAAGCGCGCCGGACATGGTGGCGCGTATCGCGGGAACGGGCTCGCGCCGGCTGCTGCTGGTCGGCCACGTGGACACGGTGATCAGCCACGACGCGCACGGCCCGCCGCGCCGCGACGGCGACCGGCTGTACGGCCCCGGCACAGCCGACATGAAGGGCGGCGTCGTGCTCGCCCTCGGGGTGGCCCGGATCCTGGCTGAGCATCCCGAGCGCTTCGACCAGCTGGCCGTGCTGCTCGTGACCGATGAGGAGTGGCGCACCCAGGAGTTCGTCCACGGGCCGAGCTTCGCCGGCTGGGACGCCTGCCTGTGCTTCGAGGCCGGCGAGCGCACGCGTGACGGCGGCGAGGGGGTGGTCGTCCGCCGCAAGGCCGCCGGCACCCTGCGCGTCCTGGCCACCGGGCGCGCCGCGCATTCCGGCAGCGCGCCAGACCACGGCCGAAGCGCATTGCTCGCGCTGGCCCACACCTCGATTCAGCTGGCCCGCCTCCACGACCCGGGCGGAGCCGACCGGCTGAGCGTCGTCCCCACGATCGTCCGCGCCGGCGAGGCATTCAACGTCGTCCCGCCATCCGGCGAGCTGATCTTCGACATGCGCGCCGACCGGCTGGAGGCATTCGACGCCGTGGCGGCGGCGGTGACGCCCGAGCTCAACGGCGTTGCCCTGGAGGCGCGGATGGAGCGCCTGTGGCCAGGAATGGATTCCTCGCAGGCGACGGCCCAGATCCTCTCGCGCGCCTCAACCGCGCTCGGCCGCCAGATCACCGGAGTTCCGCGCGGTGGCGCCAGCGACGCCAGTCACTTCGCGCCCGTCATCCCGCTCACGATCGACGGGTTGGGGCCGCGTGGCGGCGGCGCCCACACGCCGGGCGAGTTCGTGCTGACCACGTCGCTGCGCGAGCGAGCCGAGGTGGCGCTGGCGCTCGTCACCGAGGTGCTGGCAGCATGAGCACAGGCCATTCTTATCCAATGCCGAAACCCAGCTGCGATCCTGTATCGACCACATGTCGCTGACCACGCCACCAACGTCGTCTCCGGCCCCGTCCGGCAAGGGCCAGCTTCAGCGCCAGGGCATCCAGCTGCTGGTCGCGATTGTCGCGGTCATGTGGCTGATCGAGATCATCAACTCGCTCGACTCCAACGGCCTGGACAGCGACGGGATCTACCCGCGCAACCTCGGGCGGTTGTGGGGGATCATCACGGCGCCGTTCCTGCACGCCAGCTTCCAGCACCTGATCGACAACACGATCCCGTTCGTGTTCATGGGCTTGATCATCGCCCTGCTGGGCGCGGTCCGCCTGGCCTTGGTGACAGCGATCGTGATCGTCATCGGTGGTCTGGGCACGTGGCTGATCGCGCCCGCCCACACGGTCACGGTCGGCGCCAGCGGCGTCGTCTTCGGATACGCCACCTATCTGCTCACGCGCGGCCTGTTCAACCGCAGCGCGCTCGAGCTGCTCGTCGGCGTGGTCGTCGGCGTGATCTGGGGTGGCGCGCTCCTGACCAGCCTAGTGCCGCACTACGGCGTGTCCTGGCAGGCCCACGCCTGCGGGGCCGTGGCCGGCGTGATCGCGGCGTGGCTGCTGGCGCGGCCGAGAACTCCGGCCGCCGCTCCCGCGGGCGGCCCGCTCGACCACGCGCTGTCTCAGTAGCCTCACCGATCGAGCATGCCCCGCGTTTTCTCCGGCATTCAGCCGACAGGTCGTAAGCACCTCGGCAACTTCATCGGCGCGATCACCCAGTGGGTGGCCGACCAGGACCGCGGCGAGGCGATCTACTGCGTCGTCGACCTGCACGCCCTCACGGTCTCCTACGAGCCGGAGGTGCTCCGCGCGTCGGTCTACGACACGGCGGCCACGCTGCTCGCGGCCGGGCTCGACCCGGACCGCTGCATCTTCTTCCGCCAGAGCGACGTCACCGAGCACCCTGAGCTGACCTGGCTGCTCTCGAGCGTGACCTCGTTCGGCGAGCTGAACCGCATGACGCAGTTCAAGGACAAGGCCGGCGCACAGCGCGACCTCGTATCGGCCGGCCTGTTCTTCTATCCCGTGCTGATGGCCGCCGACGTGCTCGCCTACCGCGCCAATGAGGTGCCGGTCGGCGAGGATCAGCGCCAGCACGTCGAGTTGATGCGCGACGCGGCCGAGCGCTTCAATGCCCGCTTCGGCGAGACCTTGGTCGTCCCCGAGGCCCGGATTCCCGAGGTCGGAGCGCGGATCATGGACCTCCAGTTCCCCGACCGCAAGATGTCGACCACCGGCGGTAGCCCCCAGGGCACCGTGCTCGTCCTCGACGACCCGGCCACCGTGACCAAGAAGGTCCGCTCGGCCGTCACCGACTCGGGCTCGGAGGTTCGCCGTGCCCCAGACAAGGCCGGCATCACGAACCTGATCGAGATCCTCGCTGCGGTGCGAGAAATCGCTCCTGAGCAGGTGGAAAGCGAGTTCGACGGCTCTGGTTACGGCGCCTTCAAGCAGGCCGTGGCCGACGCCGTGGTCGAGTACCTGGCGCCGGTCCGCGGGCGCTACGAGCAGCTCCGGGCCGATGAGCCAAGCCTGGAGGCGACGCTGGCCAGCGGCGCCGAGAAGGCCCGGGCGATCGCCTCCGGGACGCTGCACGACGTCCGCCAGGCAATGGGCGTCGGGCCAGTCCGGTAGCGCCGCTAACGTTCGACGTCGTGAGGCTGATCGACCTCGAGCTCGACCTCGACGTATTCGCCGGCCCGTTCGACCTGCTGCTGACGCTGATCCTCAAGGAGGAGGTGGATCTGCTCGAGGTCGACCTGGCCGAGATCGTCATCTCCTACATCGACCACCTGGAGCAGCGCGGTGAGCTGGAGCTCGAGACGGCGACTGAGTTCCTCGTCCTTATCGCCGCCCTGTTGGAGTTGAAATCGCGTCTCATGCTGCCCGGCGAGGAGCAGGAGCTGATCGAGCTCGATCCCGGCGAGGCGGCCGAGGAGCTGCTCGCGCGCCTGCTCGACGCGCAGCGCTACCGGGCGGCCGCCAACCATTTGCGCGACCGTTTGGCCGGCCAGGTCGGATTCCGCTTCCGCTCGGCGCCACTGCCGCCGTCGCTGCGGCGAGCCACCCTGACCGACGCCGTCGCGGTCTACAAGCCGGATCGTCTGGCCGCGGCCATCGGCGACATGCTGCGCCTTCCCGAGCCGCTCGACGTCCGGCACATCGGCTCGCCCAAAGTCAGCGTGGCCGAGCGCTTGGCCCATCTCCGCTCACTCCTGCGCCAGGGCAGCTTCAGCTTCGACGACGCGGTCGCGTCGGCCGATCGGGTCACGGTGGCGGTCACGCTGTTCGCGCTGCTAGAGCTCTACAAGCAGGGCGAGGCGACCTGGATCCAGGAGCGGCCGTTTGGGGAAATCCAGATCGATGCCGTGCGGGCCTCCCGACCCACCGCGGAGCTGGCGTCGTGAGCCTCGAGCTGGAGCGGATCGTCGAGGCGCTGCTGTTTCTCTCCCCAGATCCGGTCACACCCGAGGCGCTGGCTGACGCAACCGAGGCCGAGCTGCACGAGGTCGCCACAGCGCTCGAGCGGCTGCGCGAGTACTACGAGTTCGAGCGCCGCGGCCTGACGTTGCGCCAGCTCGCCGGCGGCTGGGTCCTCTCCACGCACCCCGACGCCGAGACGGCGGCGCGGCGCCTGCTGGCCCGGCCGCGGACCCCACCACTCACGCCGGCCCAGGCGGAGACGTTGGCCATCGTGGCCTACCTGCAGCCCGTCTCGCGCCCGGAGATCGCCCGCATCCGCGGCGTCAACGCCGAGTCGGCGGCGGGCACCCTGCTCGAGCGGGGGATCATCGAGGAGAGCGGCCGCTCCCAGTTCGGCGCCGTGCTCTACCGCACGACCGACCTGTTCCTGCGCCTATTCGGGCTCGAGTCGCTCGACGAGCTGCCGGAGATCAGCGCGTTCGATCCGTCGCCCGAGCTCGAAGAGCAGCTGCGCGAACGCCTGCTCCAGGCCGGCGAGGCGCGCGCCACCGCCTGACCGGGGATCCGTCCGGCTTACCCGGCGCTCGCGGCGGCCGCCGTCTTGGCCGCCAGTTGCCCGCACGCCGCGTCGATGTCCCGTCCCCGGGTGAGCCGCACGGTGGCATTCAGCCCGCGGCGCTCGAGCTCGTCTTTGAACGCGGCGATCGCCTTCGGACTCGAACCCTCGTACGCCGATCCAGTCGGGTTGTAGGGGATCAGGTTGACCTTGAACACCTTGGGGTCGAGCGCGGCCGCCAGCTGCGCCGCCTGCACGTATCCGTCGTTGACGCCGGCCAGCATCACGTACTCGACGAACACCATCCGGTGCTTTCGCGCATAAAAGGCTTCGCATGCCGTCACGACATCCGCCAGCGGGTAGCGGTCGTTGACCGGCATGAGCTCGGTGCGCAGGGCGTCGTCGGCGGCGTGCAGCGATAGGGCGAGCCGGACCGGCATCGGGTCATCGGTCAGCTGTCTGATGCCCGGGATCCAGCCCACGGTCGAGATAGCCGTGCGTCGGTGGGTGATGCCGATGTCGGGCAGCCGGCGGCAGGCCGCGAGCACAGCGTCGAGGTTCATCATCGGCTCGCCCATGCCCATGAACACGGCGTGGTCGACGCGTCCCAGCCGGCGGAAGTGCAGCGCCTGGTCCACTATCTCCCACGCGGTCAGGTTGCGGCCGAAGCGCATCTGGCCGGTGGCGCAGAACGTGCAGGTGAGCGGGCAGCCGGATTGCGAGGAGAGGCAGAGGGAGCGCCGGCCGTCGCGGTAGACCATCAGCACGGCCTCGACCGGCCGTCCGTCCTCGGTCTGGAACAGCGCCTTGATCGTCCCGTCCCGCGCGTGTGCCTCCTGCACCAGATTGAGGGTGCTGAACGGCATCTCGTCGGCGAGTCGCGTCCGCAGACGCGCGGGCAGATCGGTCATGGCATCGAAATCGGATGCGCCCTGGGCGCTCCAGCGCCAGATCTGCCGCGCGCGGTACGCGGGTTCGCCCAGCTCGGTCAGCTTCTGCTCGACCAGATCGAGATTCACGGCTGTCTATGGTGGCAGCCCGATGCGCCTGGCCAAGTACCTCGCCTCCGCCGGCGTCGCCTCGCGCCGCGCCGCCGAGGGGCTGATCCGCGATGGTCGCGTGTCGGTCAACGGAGAAGTGGTGCGCGACCCCGCCCGCGACGTCACGCCCCCCGCCGACGCTGTCTGTCTGGCTGGCCAGCCAGTGGAGGTTGAGTCGGAGAGGGTGGTCTACGCCGTCAACAAGCCGGCCGGGGTCGTCTCGACGGCCAGCGACCCGCAACGCCGCCGCACGGTCGTGTCGCTCGTCGAGAGCGATCTGCGCCTGTACCCGGTCGGGCGGCTCGACATCGACACCACCGGACTGATCCTCCTGACCAACGACGGCGAGCTGGCGAACCGGCTGACGCATCCGCGCTTCGAGGTCGACAAGACCTATCGCGCCGTGGTCGCTAATCCGCCGGTCCGTGACGCCGCGCTGCGCCGCCTCCGCGCCGGCATCGAGCTCGAGGACGGGCGCACATCGCCGGCGCGCGTGCACCGCGTCCGCCCGGACACGCTCGAGATCACGATCCACGAGGGCCGTAAGCGGCAGGTCCGCCGCATGTGCGAGGCCGTCGGGCATCCGGTCCATCGGCTCGAGCGGATTCGCTTCGGGCCGCTCGAGCTCGGATCGCTGGGGCCGGGGGAGAGCCGGCGCCTGAGCGCCGCCGAGGTCGACGCGCTCGCCGGCGCTGCCCGCGGCCGCTAGGGCCGCGTCGGGCGCCGACACGCCACCAAGCAGCCCGGCCCCACAACGCGTGCATTTCGGCCCAATCGTCCCCGTGACACGCACATCGGTCCGGAATGCACGCCTGTGGTGCATTTCGGCCCAGTCCTCGTCGTGGATGTCGATTTGGGCCGATATGCACGCCCCCCGGCCCGGGTCGCGCGCTAGCCCTGCACGAGGAGCTCATCGCGCCGCAGCGTCGTCGTGTGAAGCGACCGTGACACGAGCGCCGGCGTGAGCCGGACCGGCCGGTCGGACACGAGCCGCAGGATCGTCCACTGCAGGGCGCGCCGGCGCGAGACCTCCCGGAAGCCCGGGATGTCGTAGCGCGCCTGCATCTGCGACGGGATCAGGTTGCAAGCGGCGCCCCACCAGCAGAGCGGCTGCTGCGGCGAGGTCATCGAGATCACATCGAGCTCGCGGACGACCGGAATGTTGCGACGGGTGACGTAGTGCAGCCCGGGCATGTACAGGGAAAGCGGCAGCAGCGTCTTGTAGTGCTGGATCAGGATCGCCCGCCCCGCCACCGGCCGGCCCGCGCGCGGGACGCCCGCCGTGGACGGCGACGGCCCCAGGGCGCGTGCCACGTAGCGCCAATCCGGTCGCTGCATCGAGCGGTCGAATGCGATCCCGACGCTCGCCACCACCCCGATCACGCACACCGCCACCGCCACCGCGCCGGCCAGCACCCGCCACCCGCCGCGTGGCGCCAGCGCCAGCCCGCCGGCCAACGCGACCGCCGCGGGCAGCCACAGGGCGATGATGTTGCGGGTAATGAGCGAGTCCGAGCCGGCGACCACGAAGGCGAGGGCGAGCGCGAACCCGGCCAGGGCGAGAGCGCCGGCGAGAAGCGCGCCGGCGCCATCGGCGCGCGAGCCTTCACGACCCACGCCACCACGCCGGAACGCGAACAGCATGACCAGCGCCACCAGCGCCGCCCCGAACGCGACGAACTTCAGCGCCACCCGCGCCGGGGCGTTCGTCCCGATCAACAACTGGGGCAGGATCTGCCGCAGTCGGGGCCCGAACGGCGCGTGCCTGATCCAGCTGTCGTGCCCGGTCGAGTTCTGCGAGACCGCCAGCGGGATCAGCGCCAGCCCGCACAGGCCGACGATCGCCACGGCGACCATCACCTCCCGCCGGCGGCGGTGCACGAACAGCAGCCAGACCGCCTGCGGAACCACCGCCACCACGGCGTAGTAGTGGGTCGCCAGCGCCAGGGCGCAGGCGATCACCCACGCGGCCAGGGCGCGCCGGGTCGGCGATTCCAGCGCGAACGCGAACGCGAGCAGCGAACAAGCGGTCAGGAACACCAGCAGCGAGTACGCCCGGCCCTCTTGCGAGTACCAGATCAAAAGCGGATTGCACGCGGCCAGCGCGGCGACGATCACGCCAGCCCGGCGCGAGACGAGTTTGGCGCCGACCCCGTAGGCGACGGGCACCACCGCCACTCCGACGACGGCCGAGAGCGAGCGCAGGCCGGCCTCGCCGTGGCCGAACACGCGCACCCAGACCCACGCCAGGTAGTAGTACAGCGGTGGCGTCGACTCGGTGTGCCGGATCAGCGAGAACAGCTTGCCCGGCGAAAATTGGAGGAGCAGGGCCGTGTTGCCCTCGTCGAACCAGAAGCCCTGATGCCCGATCCGGGTGAAGCGCAGGACCCCGGCCAGGACGGTCAGCCCAACCACCGCGAGCGCGACCGGAGAGCGCGCCGCGCCCGCCACACCGCTGCGCAGAACCGGTCGGCGCGCCTCACGGGTTAGCGTGCCGACGCTCACGGGCGGGAATGCTAAAGCGCATAAGCGCCTTAACAAGATTCCAACTCGCGCCCGCCTCGCCCCCAATTCGCAGCGGGCACTATTTCTAGGAGATGCGACAGGACTCGACCCACGCAGAGGGCTCTGTCGCGTTTGCGACGGCCTCCGCAACTCCCGCGCCGGCCGGCGCCGGGGCCGGGGAGGCCGATGGCTCGCTGCTGCTTCCGCGGCTTGCGCCGCGGCGCACGCGCGGCGAGCGTCGCCCCCGCGAGCTGGTGCTCGGCCCGGTTGCGGGACGCATCGCGCTCGGGACGCTGACGCTAGGCGCCTTCCTCGTAGTCCTTTTCTCCACCTCGCAGCACTCCGCGCTGGTGCCGCACAGCGGCATCAGCTTCCCGAACTGGGAGGCGGGACCGCTGCACGGGTTGCTCGGGCACCTGCCGAACAAGTGGGACGCGATCAACGGCGGCCTCAGCGTCGTCGTGGTGCTGATGCTCGTGGCCTACGTGGCCGCCGTCGCCGCCGTCCGAACCCTGTCGATGAAGACGATCGTGATCTGGATCGTGGCCATGCACGTGATCCTGCTCATGAGCCCGCCGCTCCAACTGACCGACCTGTTCAACTACCTCGGCTACGCGCGTCTGGGCGCGGTGCACCACCTCAACCCCTACCAGCACGGGATCGCCACGATCCTCCACGACCCGGTGTTCCGCTTCACCACGTGGCATCACCTGCACAGCCCCTACGGCTATCTGTTCACCGCGATCACGTATCCGATCGCGCTGCTGCCCATCCCGGTCGCCTACTGGGTGCTGAAGGTGCTCGCCGTAGTGCTCAGCCTCGGCTTTCTTGCGCTCGTCTACAAATGCGCGCGGCTGCTGGACCGCGACCCGCGCTTCCCCTTGCTGTTCGTGGCCGCCAACCCCATCTACCTGCTCTACGCGGTCGGCGGCTTCCACAACGACTTCTTGATGCTCGTCCCCTCGACGGCCGCCATCGCGTTCTTGCTCGCGCGGCGAGATCGCTCGGCCGGCGCGGCGGTGATGGTCGCCGTGGCGGTCAAGTTCACCGCCGTCCTGCTGCTGCCGTTCCTGCTCATCGCGGCTCGGCCGACGGCGCGGCGGCTGCGCATCGTCGCCGGCGCCGTGCTGGCGGCAATCCCCCTGGCCGTCATAACCATCGCGCTGTTCGGCTTCACGATTCCCAACCTTCAGGACCAGAGCACGCTGCTGACCGACTTCAGCGTGCCCAACATCGTCGGCGACCTGATCGGCGCCGGCGGCGGCACGCCGGCGCTGCTGCGGGTGGCCAACATCGCGCTCGTGATCACCGTCCTCTACTTCCTGCGGCGCAAGGGCGACTGGCTTTCGGGCGCCGGCTGGTCCACGCTGGCGCTCGTGCTCAGCCTGGCCTGGCTCGTGCCGTGGTACGTGATCTGGGTTCTGCCGCTGGCCGCGCTCGGCACCAGCGTGACGCTGCGTCGCGCTGCCATCGCGTTCACCGCCTACCTCGTGTTCGCCTTCATCCCGGAGACGGGCTTCTTCCTGGCCGACCACGGGATCAACCCGATGGGCGGCCCCGCGGGCCAGGCGTCAAAACAGCTTCAGCAGAAGCTCGCGGGCTGAGATCTCGTCGCTTGCAGGGTCTGCGCTGCTGTTAGCTTCGTAGCCGTATGCGCGTCGAGACGGAAGCTGCGACGGCCGGACGAGCCGCTGCCCCGCTCCCGCCCGCGCCTGCCCGTCCTCGCTTCGACCGCTACGAGCTGGCGCTGCTGGGCTTGTTCGCCTTCGTCTCGCTCTGGGTGCTCGGGCTCAACCTGTGGCAGGTCGTCGCGCACGGTCGGGTGTGGACCGGCACGGACGGGCTCTACCTCGTCGACCAGCAGCAGTACCTGGCCTGGATCAGATCCGCCTCGCACCACGGGCTGATCGCGAACCTGTTCGTCCTGCGTCCGACGCCGGCCGACTACTTCCAGCCCGCCGTCGCCGTCTCGGCCGCCGTGACCAAGCTCGGCGTCGTCCCGTGGCTCGCGCTGCTGCTGTGGAAGCCGGTCGCGGTGGCCATGTTCTTCTTCGCCGCCCGGGCCTATCTGCACCGCAGCCTGGCCGGCGTGTGGGAACGGCGCATTGCGCTGACACTGACGCTGTTCTTCGGCTGCTTCACCGTCGTCTACGGCTCGTTCAGCGTGCTGGGCGACCTGTGGCCTGGGTTCCTCTCCTGGGGGTACGTGTTCGCCTTGGTGGCGCTGGCGGCGATCGTCGTCGCGCTGATCCGCTACGACACGGCGCGGCGGCAGGGGAGGGTGGCGTGGCTTCCCGGCGTGCTCGGAGCCCTCGCCACGCTGCTACATCCCTGGCAAGGCGAGCTCCTGATCCTTATCGTCCTCGGCGGAGAGCTGATGCTGGGGCGGGCGAGCGCGATCGATCGCCGGCGCCTGGCCAACATCGGGCTGACCGTCGGGCTGACCGGGCTGGCGCTCCTCTACTACGCCATTCTCGGCCGCGCCGACACTTCTTGGCGCTTGGCGCGTGACGCGAGCCGCCACGACTACCCGCTGTGGTCGCTGATCGTCGCCGTGGTCCCGCTCCTGATCCCGGCGGTATTCGCCTACCGCGGCCGCCCGGCCAGCTTTCTGGCCGCCGCCACGCGCGCCTGGCCGGTGGCCGTGCTGGCGCTGTTCTTCCTGTCCGCCTCCGCCCTGGGGGCCACGCCGCTGCACGCTTTCCAGGGGATCACGATCCCGCTCGCCGTGCTGGCCATCGAGGGCGTGCGCCGGACCGGCGTCCTGCGGCGCACCCCGCATCCGCGGCTTGCCATCGCGCTCGCCGTGGCCGTCGTGACGATCCCGACCACTGTATGGGAGCTCGGCTACGCCATCGACATCGCCGCGCCCGACCCGCAGAACCCGACGTTCATCCACCACGACGAGCAGCGCGCCCTGAACTACCTGGCTGACAATCCCAAGGCTGGCGGCGTTCTGACCCGCAGCTTCCTCGGCGCGCTGATTCCCGCCTCGACCGGGCGACGTGTGTTCGTCGGCGACTGCCTGTGGTCGCAGCCGCACTGCTACGAGCGCGTTCACGCCGTGCGGATTCTGTTCGCCGGGCAGATGCCGGCGGCCACGGCACGAACCTTCGTGCGTCAGAGCGGCGCCACCTTCCTGCTCTCCGACTGCGAGTCGCCGGTCGACCTGCCGAAACTGCTCGGACCCGGGATGATCGCCGGGTCGCGGCGCTTCGGCTGCGCGCGCGTCTACGAGGTCGATAGACCACGCCCAGCGACGGGGTTCCTGGCAGAATCCGGCGCCGATGCGGCTGTTCGCGCTACGAGGCGCCAATAGCGTCGAGCGCAACCAAGCCGACGCCATCCTCGACGCCACCGATGAGCTCGTGCGCGAGCTGATGGGGCGCAACTCGCTCGCGCCCGAGGCGATGGTCAGCTGCATCTTCACGCTGACCGACGATCTGAACGCCGAGTTCCCCGCCGTCGCCGCTCGTCGCCTTGGCCTCGACCACGTACCGCTCCTTTGTGCCCGGGAGGTCCCCGTGCCGGGGTCGCTGCCGCGCGTGATCCGTGCCCTCGTCCACTACTACGCCGAGGATGAGCACGAGCCCCGCCACGTCTATCTCGGGGAAGCGCGAGCACTCCGGGCCGATCTCGAGTCGGCACAATGAGGACAGCCGATGCCGATCGAATTCGCTAAGCACATCCAGCGCATCCCGGCCTATCCGGTCGCCTCCGGCTACGACCTCGGGGCCGATATCGCGATGCTGGCTTCCAACGAGTCGCCGTTCGCGCCGCTGCCGTCCGTGGTCGAGGCCGCGAGCAGCGTCATCGCCGGCGCCAACCGGTATCCCGACCCTTCTTACTCGCCGCTGCGCCGGGCTCTCGCCGAGCGCTACGGGATCCCGCCGGAGCGGATCGCGCTGGGCAACGGGTCCTGCGACGTCCTGCTCGCCGCCGGCCAGGCGCTGCTCGAGCCGGGCGCCGAGGTGCTCTACGCGTGGCCGGCCTTCAGCGTCTACCCGCAGCTCGCTGCCGCCTCCGGTGCCACAGCGATCGCGGTCCCGCTCGACGACGAGGACCGCCACGACCTCGACGCCATGGCGCGCGAGATCACCGTCGCCACCCGGCTCGTGCTGGTTTGCAATCCGAACAACCCGACCTCGACGGCTCACGACCTCGACACGATCAGTGCGTTTCTCGATCGCGTGCCCCGACATGTGTGCGTGATCCTGGATGAGGCCTACTGCGAGTTTGCGCTCTCGCTCGGCGACACCTACGCCTCGGTCGAGCTGCTGCGGCGCTACCCGAACCTGGTGCTGCTGCGGACGTTCTCCAAGGTGTACGGCCTCGCCGCGCTGCGAGTCGGCTACGCCCTCTGCGCCTCGGAGGAGTTCCACGCCGCCGTCGACCAGGTCCGCCAGCCGTTTCACCTCAACGCTGCCGCCCAGGCCGGCGCTACCGAGGCGCTGCGCTGGCAGGACGAGGTCGAGCGGCGGGTCGTTCAGACGATCGCCCTGCGCGGTTCGCTGGTGGATGACGTGCGCCGGCTCGGAGTGTGGGTGGCCGAGTCCGACGCGAACTTCATCTGGCTGCACCTCCCCGACGAGGTCGACGAGGCCGAGATCGTCAGCGGTTTGCGTGATCGCCGCGTGCTGGTCCGTGCCGGAGCCTCTCTGGGCCGGGCGGGGGCGCTCCGGGTCACGGTCGGCACCGAGCCGGAAAACGACCGCTTCGTCTCCGCCCTGGGCGACCTCTTGCCCTAGCCCTTCCGGAGGGTGGCCGAGAAACGTCAAGATGGCGGACGTTTCGCGGCCAGCCCCTGGTGGAGAGCCGCCGGCTCTGGTACAACCCAGGGCGACGCGTATGAGCGACCAACGCCACACCACCTGCACCGGCTGGTCCTTCTACGCGTACGCCTGGTCCTGGCGATTTAGCTAGGCGCTCGGCCCTATCTCTGCCCCGCCCGCGGTGAAGCGGGCCCTCCCAGAGGTCGAGCGCCAGAACACTGCGGGGCTTTCCGTACAGTCTTGAGCAGCGAAAGGACCACTGGGATGTTGATCGAGCAGTTCACCTTGATAGCCGGGCCATGTACCGTCGAGTCGCGCCAGCAAACGCTCGAGACGGCGCGAGCCGTGCGCGACGGCGGCGGCAGCATGTTCCGCGGCGGCGCCTACAAACCGCGCACCTCGCCCTACGCATTCCAGGGTCTTGGCCGGGCCGGATTACGACTGCTCGCCGAGGCGAAGGCTGAGACTGGGCTGCCGATCGTCACCGAGTGCATGGACGTGCGCGACCTCGACGAGGTCCTCGAGGTGGCCGACGTGATCCAGATCGGCGCCCGCAACATGCAGAACTACGCGCTGCTCACCGAGGTCGGGCGCTCGGGCCGGCCGGCGCTGATCAAGCGCGGCTTCTCGAGCACGCTCGATGAGCTGTTGATGGCCGCTGAGTACGTGGTCAAGGAGGGCAACGACCAGGTCATCCTGTGCGAGCGCGGGATCCGGACGTTCGAGACCGCCTATCGCTTCACGCTCGATTTGGCGGCGGTTCCGGTGCTCAAGGAGCGCACGCATCTGCCCGTGTTCGTCGACCCCAGCCACGCCGCGGGGCGCCGCGAGCTGGTCACGCCGCTGTCGCTCGCCGCGGCGGCAGCCGGCGCCGACGGCATCATCGTCGAGGTCCATCCCTCGCCAGATGACGCAATCTGCGATGGGCCGCAGTCGCTGGCCACGAGCTCGTTCGCCGAGTACGCGACCCGCGTGCGGGCCGCGGCGGAGCTGGCTCACGACCACTCCCTCGTCATGCCGCAGGCGGCGGTCGCGTAGCGGTGTCGACGGCGCCGCCACAGCGCCAGGAGGCGGTCCGCGACCGGCGGATCGAACGGGTCGAGCCGCTCGTCGCGCCGCAGAAGCTGCTCGGCGAGCTGCGCCGCCAGGATGACCAGACGGAGGTCGTCCTCCGGGGACGCGAGCAGATCCACGCCATCCTCGATGGTGAGGATGACCGGCTGCTCGTCGTCGTCGGGCCATGCAGCGTCCACGATCCGGTGGCGACGCAGGATTACGCCGGCCGGCTGGCCCAGGCAGCTGAACGGCTGAACGGCGATCTGCTGATCGCGATGCGGGTCTACTTCGAGAAGCCGCGCACCACGACCGGCTGGAAGGGCCTGATCAACGACCCCCACCTGAACGGCTCGGCTGACGTCAACCACGGCCTGCACGTGGCGCGCCGGCTGCTGCTCGACGTGCTCTCGCTCGGGCTGCCGATCGGCTGCGAGTTCCTCGACCCGATCACGCCGCAGTACATCTCAGACGCCGTGTGCTGGGGCGCCATCGGTGCTCGCACGACGGAGAGCCAGATCCACCGCCAGTTGGGGTCCGGCCTGTCGATGCCGG
>JBJMLD010000206.1:0-6108 GCA_045805545.1 Solirubrobacteraceae bacterium
CCGGCCTGCTGCCCCCGTTGGCGCTCGTATTCGGGCTGCTGATCGGGTTTCTGGCGGCCGGGGTGTGGAGCAACAGCTCCAACGCGCAGCAGGCGGTCGACAACGAGGCCAGCGCGCTGCGCTCGGTCGACCTGCTCGACCGCGATTTCCCGGCCGCCGACCAGCGGCGGTTGGATCTGCTGATGCGCAGCTACATCCACCAGGTGGTGACGAACGAGTGGCCGGCGATGGCGCGCCAGAACGCGACGCTGGTGGCGGCCCCGCCGCAGATGGCGCTGGCGCTGCAGGTGGCGCTCGACCTGCCCGCCGACGATCCGGGCCGGGTCGTCGCGCAGCGCGAGATCGTGACCTCGCTGGACGCGGCGCTGGACGCCCGCCGCCAGCGGATCATCATCAGCCAGTCCGCGGTCAACTCCGCGAAGTGGGCCGGCGTGATCGCGCTTGGCATGCTCACGCTTATCGCGATCGCCTGCGTCCACAGCGGCAACCGTCGCACGGCGGCGATCGCGATGACGCTCTGGGCGTCCGCGGTCGTGGTGTCGCTATTGATGATCGGCGTCGAGGACCGGCCGTTCGCCGGGCCCTACCGCGTGCAGCCGACTCCCCTGGTGCAGGTGGAGCCGCAGCTTCCCTCCTGAGCGGTGTCGCGACGGCCGTACGTGCCGCAATAGCCCATGCTACGAGTCTCCGGGATACTCATCATGCTGAGGCAGGTCGTCCGCGATCTCATACCAAGGGGCCTTCGAGCCGACGAACATGTGCGCGGTCGGCTTCAACGTCGGCTCATCGATCAGCGTTCCATACGGAATCCGCACATGCGCGCGATCAGGTGCGATCCAGTAGACAAGCGAGAGGCACTCCGCGCAGTGCGCCTCATGGATCGCGTCGGCATCGCCGAGCAGGGTCAACGCGTCGCCCCCCTTGGTGACCGTGAACGTGTCGCGCTCCACCTCGCCCCAGGGCATGAAGGCCGAGCCCGTCCCGGCACGACAGTTCGAGCAGTGGCAGTTATACGCGACGACGAACTCGTCGGCGACCTCAAAGGCGACCCTGTTACATCCGCATCGTCCCTTCAGCACGCCGACACTCTAGAACCGTGGGGGTCGCGGCGGCCGATTTCGAACGCCCGAGCCCCTACCCGATATAGCATTACCGCTATTGCAGCGGTACAGACCTCGAGCCGCAAGGAGGTACGAGATGGCCAGGATCTGCTATGACAAGCCGACGGCTGCGGCGTTCAAGGCGGTCCGCGAGGTGCCACGCGAAGGGCTCTGGGAGTGGCGGGAGGCGGTGCGACATCACCTGCGCCCGTCGGAGGAGATGACTCTGGTGGACGTCGGCGCGGGCACCGGTGCGTTCGCCGCCGCCTTCAGCGACTGGTTCGACATCGGCGTCGTCGCTGTCGAGCCGTCAGCCGCGATGCGGGATCAGATCCTGCGGACGGCGGCCATCCAGGTGTTCGAGGGAGACGCGAGCGCCATACCGCTACCGGACGCATCGGCCGACGCCGCCTGGCTCTCCCTCGTGATTCACCACATCCCAGACCTGGCGGTCGCGGCACAGGAGATCCGCCGCGTGCTCCGTCCCGGTGCCCCCGTCCTGATCCGACAGGGGTTCCCGGACCGGTATCAACCCTCGGGGATCCTGAGGCCCGACAGCATCGAACTCGTCCGATGGTTCCCCGAGACCGCTCGAACGGTCGCAACCTTCCCTTCGATCGCGGACACGTGCGAGGCGTTCGCCGCCGCAGGATTCCACCGCGACGCACTCGAGCAGGTTCGCGAGACGCACCCGACCAGCCTCGCGGACTTCCTCGGCCAGGTGGACCACTTCCGCCACGCCGACACGACGATGCGCAGCCTCAGCGACGACGAGTTCCTCCGCGGAAAGGAACGTCTCCGCCGTGCCGTACGAGACGCCGAGAAAGCATCGCACCCGGAACCCAGGAGCAACTGGCTTGACCTCCTGGTGCTGCGCTGACAGAGAATGGGCCGGTGAAGAAGCTCAGTGATCGTGATCTGGTCGCGCGGGAGTACGCGACGGTCGAACGGCTGGCGATGCGCGGGCTGGATCGCACCGCGTGGTTGGGTGGCGAGCACGAGCCGTGGATGATCGCCCTGGCCGCGATCGCCCAGGTGCGGCCGGCGCGCGTCCTCGATGCAGGGTGCGGTTCGGGCGGCTTCGCGGCCCTGCTCACCGCTCCGGACGTGCGATGCGTCGACCTCTCACCGGCCGCCGTCGACGCCGCCCTCGAGCGAGGGCTGCGTGCTGAGGCGGCCGACATCCAGAACCTGCCGTTCCCCGACGGCTCGTTCGATGTCGCGGTGGCCAACTGGGTGCTCTACCACATCCACGACCGCGCCTTGGCGATCGCCGAGCTGGCCAGAGTGCTCACGCCGGCCGGCCGCTTCGTCGGCTGCTACAACGCCCGCGACCACCTGAAGGAGCTGTGGTCGAGGGTCGGGGTCCCCGTCGCAGCTAACGACTTCAACGCTGACAACGGTCCTGCGGAGCTGCAACGGTCGTTCAACCGGGTCGAGGTCAGGGAGGCGCGCGGCGAGGTTCTCTGGGAGACACGTGAGCGGCTGCAGACGTACCTCAACGCCTACCTGGAGATGTATGGGGCACTCACCGCACCGGCCGGCCCGTACCCCTTCCGGGCGACCAGGCGGAACGTCGTACTGGTCGCGGATCGATGACCCGCCCAGCGCCTCGCCCTCCTTTGCCAATCTGTCGGAGACCGCATGCTGGTAGCATCGACGCCCATGGGCACGGCGGTCTGGAGCGCGTACGACGACGGCTACCTACGGGCCTATCAGTGGTCGGGTTCGCTGGCTGCCGGCGCGGTGCTACCACAGGAGGCGACGGCGCTGCCGCTGGGCCCGAGTGAGATCGCACACGCACACCTGGCGCCGGTCGGCGTGTTCGGCCACTTCGGCGAGCAGAAGAGCTACCGGCGCTCATTCCTGCTGGTGGGCGGGCCGGTCGGGCTGGCCCTGACCGGTGCTGCCAGCTACGCGCACAACCAGTCGAAGAAGGCGGACGCGGCGCGGGCGGCGATCCCGAAGTGGCACGCGCTCGGTAGCGCCGATCTGGTGATGACGAATCAGCGGCTTGCGATCACGCTGAACGGCCAGCTGGAGTCATTGTGGTACGCGGAGGCCGGCCCGCTCACCGCAACCGTCGGCAGCGGTGGCATCCCCGCCGTGCAGTTGCAGCCGTCGAGCATGCCGCTGCTGCGACTGGAATCCCCGTACGCGCCCGTGCTCTACGTGTTCGTACATCACCTGGTCGACGGCCGGCCGCCGGGTGTTTCCATGCCGGACGGCCTGCTCGACCGGGCACGGGCTCAAGGCAGGCTCCAAGCCTAGATGGTTGATCGATATCTCCGTGATGTTCTGGACGGCGAGAACCGAGTCTCGCACGGACGCAGGGAGCGTCAATACCAGGTCGTATTGGCGCGACCGAGGACACAGCGAGACGACGGTTCGCAGCCGTAGCCACCTCCGCCGCCGCTGACCCAGACCGGTCGCAGCGGCCAGACTCGCGAGAGATATCGATGAATCATCTAAGAATTAGATAGACGCCGCGATCAGCATCTCGACGAGGCCCGGCGTGCTGAAGCGGCTGGCATCAAGGACGACCGAGAACAGCGAGTAGTCGTCGAGGTTCGCGTGGTACATCGTCTTCACCCAGGTCCGCGTCATGTGGTCGTCATGCTTGACGGCACGTTCGGCGGTGCCGCGATCGACCACGTTGTCGCGCTGGTAGGCATCGATGCGCCACTCGAGCGGCGCGTGGATGCGTGCGTGGATCGCCGAAACGTGGTCGCGCAGCCCGAGGAAGGCGCTCTGGGCAAGAATCACGCAGGACGAGCGCGCGGCTTCCCCCAGCACAGCGCGGCCGAGCTCCGGCAGCGTTCGCCGAAACTCGAGCTCCGACAGCGCGAGTGCCGAACCGGTTCCGATCATGGCCAGGCTGAGCCCGATGGCATTCAGGCGGCCGCCGACCCGTTCCTCCAGGTGCGCCAGGTCGGGAACGTCTCCAAGCTCATCCGGGAACAGGCTGGAAAGCGCCTTGAAATCGAACAGCGGCACTCCGGCCGCCTCGGCCAGGTCGGCGGCGATTCGCTCGCCGCCTGCCCCAGCCGCTGCCGAGATCGTCCAGATCCGCATGCCTCGGTCAGCCTACTTCGCCAGGTTCTCCGCTCGCTGCTTGATGCCGTGGAGCATCCTCCGTTCCATCAGAAGCGACGCCGGCTCCATCGGAATCATCCCGATCTTGTCCCTGAGCTTCGGCAGCCGGAACCGATTGCGGCTGATCAACCGGGTCTTGCCGTCCTGCATCTCCTCGATCACAAAGCTCCACACCCAGTTGCCGTCTGCCGACTGTGTGGCCAGCACATGCTCGGCCTCGATCAGTCTGAAGGTCATCTTGTTGGGCCCGTAGCCGAAGCCGTCGCCGACCTGTGGGTGCTGGAACTCGGGCAAGACGCGATCGACGCTGTGCATGTTCAGCCCCAGCAGATTCTCGATCCAGTCGTAGGTGTAGGCGCCGCCGCGGGGCGATGGCCCCATCTGGGCGATCCACGGCCAGACCGCCGCTGGCGGTGCGTCGATCGTGATCGCCCGCGTCGCGGTGCCGTCGGCCTCTTCGAGGAGCTCATCGCCCGGCAGCCGCCGGCCAGCCTCATACCGGGTCGCCCCCCAGGTGAGGATCGGCTCGCGCAGGAACGAACGGTACAGCGCGGCGCCGCCGATCAGCGCAGCCGCGGTGACGAGCAGTGTCTGCTTGCGCAAAGGGTGTCCTCCGTCAGGGACACACCAGTCTAGAGCGGTTCAGCCGGGATGCGGGCCGCGAAAGGCGCCCGTGATGATCGGCACCAGCAGCCGCTCGAGCTGCTTCTCCGAGGTACCTCGACACCTTCAGCAGATCAGCGAGCCTGTATTTCGCCGAACGGCAGCTGATCCTCGACTGGAGCGAGACGCGAGCCCTCGATACGCACACGGCGAGCCCACCAGTTACGGTCTCACGAATGCTTGCGCCTCGACGTTCCAGTGCGTGGTGAAACGCGACGATGAGATCATCGCCCGAGGCTACGACCAGGTGGCCGATGAGTATGCCGCACTCGAGCCGGCGGAGGCGCCGTGGCCTCGTTTGAGGCGCGTGCGAGCGTTCGCAGCAGACCTTCCACCAGGGTCGCGCGTTCTGGATGTCGGCTGCGGGAACGGGCTTCCGGCGACCCGCGAACTCGCGCTGAGCCACGAGGTCACCGGCGTTGACATCTCCGAACAGCAGATCGCTCGCGCGAGGTCGAACGTTCCGGCGGCCACCTTCGTCCGTGGCGACGTTCGTGAGGTCGATCTACCAGTAGGTGCGTTCGACGCGATCGTCGCGCTGTACCTGGTGGACAACATCGCTCGCGAGGACTACCCCGCCCTGTTCCGGCGCTTCAACCAGCTGCTCCGGCCGAACGGACGGCTGTTGCTGAGTGCCGAGCCGGGCGAGGATCCGTGGCAGCAGTACACGTGGCTCGGCGTGCCAATGTTCATCAACACGGTGCCCACCGAGGAGCTCATGCAGCGGCTCGAGGAGGCCGGTCTATCGGTGCTCAGCACCGAGCTCGAATCTCAGCTCGAGGGCGGCCGGCCGATCCAGTATGCATGGATCATCGCGAAGCGGTCTCGATCACCCGGGTCGCTCGGGCGGGCGGCCCATGAAGGCATCGAGAACGCCCGCGACCCAGCGAGTCGAGCGTACCCACACCCTTGCGCTGAGTAGTGTGACCTGCGAGGCTTGCTTGATTGTCCTGTAAACCTTACGGCCTCCCGGTGTCGGGATGACGGTCGTTGAGCGCCGGCTGTGTGCGGCGAAGGAGTTGTGATTTGACGCTGCTTTCAAGTTATCCGCCGTTTCTTTCGGTGCTCTGGACGATGGCCGTGTTCTTTGCCTGGATCATCTGGTTCTGGCTGCTGATCACGGTCTTCTCGGACCTGTTCCGGCGGCATGACACCAGCGGGTTCGCGAAGGTGCTGTGGATGATCTTTGTGATCGTCGTTCCCTATCTGGGCGTCTTCATCTACCTGCTCGTCAACCACGACGGCATGA
>JBJMLD010000207.1:0-17197 GCA_045805545.1 Solirubrobacteraceae bacterium
GAGGTCTACGTCGGCTTCCCGACCGTGTACACGATCGTCGGCAACAAGCTGGCGCCGTGGCTGGCTGAGCGCTACCTGGCCAAGACCGCGGTCGACGGCCAGCAGACGCCCGACCCCTACGACGGGACGAAGGCGGCCAACCTTTTCACGCCGGTTGACGGCGACCATGACGAGGGGGCGCACGGGGTCTTCGACGAGCAGGCCAAGGATCGCAGCGACCAGGCCTGGGTCACCCGGCACCGGACGGCGACGGGGTTGGCTGGGGCTGGGCTGCTCGCTGGGGCTGGCGCCGCGGCTGCCGCGCTTCTGCGCCGGTCCGCTTGAGGGCCAGGCGCTCGGCCAGCCGCGAGGCCAGCGCCATGATCGTCAGGGCCGGGTTGGCCGAGCCCTGGGTCGGTATCACGCTGCCGTCGGCGATGAACAGGTTGGGCACCTCCCAGGCTCGGTGGTCCGAGTCGACCACGCTGCGCTCGGGGTCAGACCCCATCCGGCAGCCGCCGACCAGGTGCGCGTAGCGGTCGATGGTCAGGACATCCTGCGCCTCGGCCGCCTCGAAGATGTCGTGCAGCGTCTGCTTGGCCAGCGCGATGTTCTTGCGGTCGTTCTCGCATTGCGAGTAGTCCATGCGCGCCACCGGCAGCCCGTTGCCGTCGGTCACGCCGGTGGCCAGCGTGACGCGGTTCTCGGGCAGCGGCAGCAGTTCGGAGAGCGCCCCGAGCGTGTACCAGTGGTTGTAGTCGCGCATGTACTCGCGCAGCGCCGGCCCCCAGTGCCCGTCGGCCAAGACGTGCCGCGCCCAGTCGATCGGCAGCGGGCCCACCGTCTGGATCGAGAAGCCGCGGGCAAACCCGCGCGTCGGGTCGGTCTCGTAGAACTGCTCGGAGGAAATCTCAGGCGGTGGCGCCTTGTACATGCGCATCTCCTCCGGGAAGCGGCCGGCGACCTGCGGCGCGCCCTGCACCATCACGCAGCGGCCGACCTGATCATTGTCGTTGGCCAAGCCATGCGGGAAGCGGCGGCTGGTCGAGTTCAACAGCAGACGTGGCGTCTCGATCGAGTAGCCGGCCACGGCGACCGCGTCGGCGCGCTGGAAGTGCTCGCTGCCGTCGGAAGCGAAGTAGCGCACGCCGGTGACCCGACCGGACGACTCGTCGAGCTCCACGCGGGAGACCATGCAATCGGCCCGGATCTCGGCGCCGTGCTCGATCGCGTCGGGGATGTGGGTGACGAGCGGCGACGCCTTGGCGTTGACCTTGCACGCCTGCAGGCAGAAGCCGCGGTAGATGCAATGCGGGCGGTTCCCGAACGAGCCGTTCGTGATCCCCACCGGCCCGACGCGGATCTCGATGCCGAGCTTGCGCGCCCCCTCCCAGGCGATCTCGGCGCCGCCGGCGATGGGATGCGGGCTGTGCGGGTAGCCGTGCGGATCGCCCCACGGCCAGTACTCGCCGGCCACCGGGAGCTCGAGCTCCACCCGCTCGTAGTGGGATTTCAGATCGGCGTAGGAGATCGGCCAGTCCTCCCCCACCCCGTCGCGCGTGCGGACCTCGAAATCGGAGGGATGAAAGCGCGGGCAGTAGCCGGCGTAGTGGATCATCGATCCGCCGACGCCGTGCCCGGAGTTGTTCTTGCCGAGCTCGACCGGATCGCTGCCGCCGATGATCCGCTCCTCGGTCCAGTACAGCTTGTGCGATCCGGCCTCGTCCGAGACCCAGTCGCGGTCGGGATCCCAGAACGGTCCCTTCTCCAGCAAGACGACCTTCCAGCCGCGGCGAGCCAGGCGCTGGGCCAGCGTGCCGCCGCCGGCCCCGGCGCCCACGATCACCAGGTCGACGGAAAAGGACTCGTCGTAATGCGCCATCCGCTCGGTCGGAACCGCCCGGCGGTGGACATCGAGCAGAAACGCCGAGTCGTTCTCGGGCGGACGCAGCGCGCCGCGGAGCAGCGTGCGCAGCGCGTGCCGCTTACTCACGTACCCTCCACCCCGCGCTCGTGCGTGTCGCTCACCGGGTCGCGCTCGAAGGCCGGAGCCCCCTCCCAGCTCTCGCGTTGGCCGATCCCGAAGCGGGCGTAGCCGCGCGGGTAGGCGGGACCACCGAAGCCGATCTCGTTCCACGCCCAGGGGTGGGAGTAGAACACGCTCAGCACGTCGCGCATGACGACGCTCCAGGCCCGGCTGGGCGGCAGTTCGTCCCACACCTGCCCATGCAGCTCGCCGTCGGCGAAGGCCTGGATGATGTCGCGCTGCACGTCGTGCGACGCGGTGACGAAGTCCGCGGCGCCGTGCTGGCGCGCCGCGGCGTCGAGCCCGCGCGCCACCGCACGCCACGTCTCGTCGTCGTCGGGCAGTTCGGCGAAGCGATAGCCCTCGCGCGTGCCCGAGAACAGCTTGGCGTCGATCATGTTCAGCACGGGGATCTTGGGCTCGCGGTCCTGGGCCAGCACGCAGTCGCAGAACACCCCGAGCGTGGCCGACTCGGCCGCCGTGAAGAAGCGGATCGGCGGGGTCTGCTCGACGCGCTCGAACACGACCTGCCGCGTGACCGAATCCCAGTGCTCGGCCTCGTCGAGCACGTTGTAGTCCGGGTAGCGGCCGTGCATCTGGGGCGTGACGCCGTTGCGCTGGCGTGGCAGCTCCTCCGGCGAGCCCGGCTGACCTCCAGGTCGGGTGTTGGGCAGGTGCCCGGCCTGGCTGAAGTCGCGAGAGCTGGCCATCAGTGCTCGCGCCCGAACGCCGCGGCGGCCATGCCCATACCGCCGACGAGCGCGAGCGACCCCGGCGCAAGCAGCGGCGGCCCCATGACCAGGTTGAACAGCGGCTCTTGAAATCCCCCGGGTTTGCGTGCAATCCCGCGCACGTGGGTGATCACGCCGATCAGCCCATCCGCGCAGTAGAGCGCCGAGATCGCTGGCAGCCACGTCCGCGCGGCGCGTTCTGAGCGCACGCCGGCCACGCCGGCCGCCGTCAAGGCCGGCGAGAGCGCAACCGGCGTCCACATCCACTTGTCGCCGAACGAACCCCGGAAGTGCTCGAAGTAGATCTCCAGGCCCAAAGGCAGTGCGCTGAACGCTGTCGTCGCGGCAAGGGTGCGCTGCATCCGCCCGTTCGAGACGTTGCGCCACCAGCGTGCGACGCCCCGCTCGGGCGGCGTCGTGCGCCGCCACCGGCGCACCGAAACATTAGGCCGCATATCGCTCTGCCTCACCTCGTTTGAGTTGGATTCCGATCCCGGGCCGGTCGAGCTCCGGGAACAGCGCGCCGTCCCGCGGCTCGGCGACTCCGTCGAACAGCATGTGCTCGATTCGCACGTGGTCGTGGAAGTACTCGAGGTGCACGAGTCGGTCCAGCGCCAGCCCGGGGTGCAAGTGGATCGCCGGGCCGCAATGCAATGACAGCTGCACGCCGTCGGCGCGGCACAGGCCGTCGACGCGCAGCAGCTCGGTGATGCCCATGCAGCGCGTGACATCGGCCTGGAGCACATCCACGGCGCCGGCTTCCAGCATCCGCGCGAAATACGCCACGTCGAAGCCGTACTCACCGGCGGCGATCGGCATCCCGGCCGGAGCGCGGTCGCGCACCAGCCGCATTCCCTTGAGGTCGTCCGAGGAGACCGGTTCCTCGAACCAGCTCACCTCGGCCTCCTCGCGGAACCGCTCGGCCAGGGCCAGCGCCTGCTTGCGCGAGTAGGCGCCGTTGCCGTCCACGAACAGCTCCGCCGTGGGCCCGATCGCCTCCCGCGCGCGGCGCACGCGCTCCGGGTCGCGACCGGGGTCCGAGCCGACCTTCATCTTGACTCGCGGGATGCCGTCCCTCACCCAGCCGGCCAGTTGCTCGGTCAGGCGCGCATTGTCATACGCGGTGAAGCCGCCGGAGCCGTAGATCGGTACGCGGTCGCGCGCCATCCCGAGCAGCTGGCACAGCGGCAGTCCGATCAGCCGGGCCTTCAAGTCCCACAACGCGGTGTCGACCGCGGCGATGGCCATCGAGGCGACGCCCGGCCGGCCGACATTGCGCACCGCCGTGACCATCCCCTCCCACGCGGCTTGTGGGGACATGGCGTCGCGTCCCTGCACGACTTCGGCCAGCTTTGACTCGATCAGCTTGGCCGCCGAGACATCGGTGTAGCTGTAGCCGAGTCCCCACTCGCCGCCGCCGTAGGCGTGCACGACCACGATCGTGGTCGAGGACCAGCTGAGCGTCCCGTCGGCCTCCGGCGCATCTGTCGGGATCGTGTAGGCCCCGACCTCGAGCTCCTCTACGGCGACGTCGGTGCGGACGGCGGTCGCCCTCATTGGCCGGAGACGAACTCCTGGACTTTCTGCTTGAACGACTGCCGCACGATCCGGCCGGCGTGCGGGTCGCCGGAGAGCAGCGCTGAGGACAGCGCCTTGGCCTGCTCGACCGTGATGTGCGGCGGCAGCGGCGGCACCTCGGGATCGGTGATCGCCTCGTAGACCACTGGACGGTCGGAGTGCAGGGCCTCGTCCCACGCGACGCCTACCTGCTCGGGGTTATCCACGCGAATGCCCTTGAGGCCGAGCATCTCGGCGTAGCTGGCGTAGGGGAAGTCGGGCAGGTTCTGACTGCCCTCGAACTTCGGATCGCCGGACATCGCCCGTTGCTCCCAGGTGACCTGGTTCAGGTCGCGGTTGTTCAGAACGAGAATGACCAGGCGCTGATCGGCCCACTGCTCGCGGTACTTGGCGATCGTGATCAGCTCGTTGATCCCGTTCATCTGCATGGCGCCGTCGCCGACGAGCGCGAACACAGGTCGGTCCGGGTGCGCGAACTTGGCGCCGATCGCGTACGGCACGCCAGGCCCCATCGTGGCCAGCGTGCCCGACAGCGAGGCCATCATCCCGCGCCGGATCTTGATGTCGCGGGCGAACCAGTTGGCCGCCGAGCCCGAGTCCGAGGTGAGGATTGAGTTCTCGGGCAGCCGCTTGGAGAGCTCGTGGAAGACAAGCTGCGGGTTGATTGGGTCGGCGCTCAGGTGAGCGCGGCTGTCCATCAGCCGCCACCAGTCCGCCACCTCGGACTCGATCTTCTCCCGCCACGAGCGGTCACGCTGATGCTCGAGCCGCGGGATCAGCGCCCGGAGCGTCTCGGCGCTGTCGCCGACCAGGTTGACCTCCATCGGGTAGCGGATGCCGATCATCCGGCCGTTGATGTCGATCTGGACGCCGCGCGCCTTGCCCTCCTCGGGGAGGAACTCGGAGTACGGAAAGCTCGAGCCGACCATGAACAGCGTGTCGCACTCCATCATCAGATCCCAGCTCGGCTTGGTTCCGAGCAAGCCGATCGAGCCGGTGACGTAGGGCAGATCGTCCGGCAGCACAGCCTTTCCGAGGAGCGCCTTGGCCACGCCGGCGCCGAGCAGCTCGGCGGCCTGCTGGATCTCCTCGCCGGCGTGCAGCGCACCGGCGCCGACGAGCATCGCGACGCGCTGGCCGGCGTTCAGCACTTCGGCCGCGCGGTCGAGATCATCGTCCTTGGGCAGCACCCGCGGCGCGCGATAGCCGGGTCCTGAGTGCACCGTGCCGTGCGCGTGCGGCGGCTGCTCCACCGCCTCTGACTCCTGCACGTCATTGGGGATGATGATCGCGGTGACGTCGCGTTCGGCCAGCGCGATGCGACACGCGCGGTCGACCAGGTGGCGCACCTGCGCCGGCTCCATCGCGATCTGCACGAACTCGTGCGCGACGTCCTTGAACAGGGTGGTCAGGTCGACCTCCTGCTGGTAGTTGCCGCCCAGCCCGGCCCGCGCCTGCTGGCCGACGATGGCCAGCACCGGGTGGTGGTCGAGCTTGGCGTCGTAGAGCCCGTTGAGCAGATGGATGGCGCCCGGGCCGGAAGTCGCCATGCAGACGCCGAGCTCACCGGTGAACTTGGCGTGGGCGCAGGCCATGAAGGCGGCCATCTCCTCGTGCCGGGCCTGGATGAATTCGGGCCGGGGATTGCCGTTGCTCGACCGGGTGAACGCGCCCATGATCCCGTTGATCCCGTCGCCGGGATAGCCGTAGATCCGCTTCACGCCCCACGTTGCGAGGCGGTCGAGGAGGTAGTCGCCAACGGTCTCGCTCATGCGCGTTCGGTCCTTTCGTCTCGCCGCTGTATCCGTTTAGCGGCTACCCGCCCGGTGCTCTGCCCAAATCAATTGGGTATGCGTGCCAACAGCCGCTACAAGCCGTGCTCCACCTCGCTGAGGCAGACGGCGGCGTCGATATGCGCCAGGTGGGTCAGTCCCTGGGGGAAGTTCCCGAGCAGCTCGCCGCCGTCGGGATCGAGCTCCTCGGAGAACAGCCCGAGGTCATTCGCGCGCCCCACGGTCTGGTCGAACACCTTGCGGGCCTCTTCGAGCTCGCCTTGGCGGGCCAAGCATTCCGCCAGCCAGAACGAGCAGCAGAGAAACGCGCCCTCGCGCCCGGGCATCGAGTCCTTGCGCCGGTAGCGATAGAGCAGTCCCTCGCCGGCGTCGAGCTCCTCGCGGATCGCCTGGGTGGTGCGGATCATCCGTTCGTCGCGCCAGTCGACGAACTCCACCGTGGGCAGGAGCAGCAGCGCGGCGTCGAGCTCGGAGCGGTCATAGGCCTGTACGAACACGCCGCGCTTGCTGTCATAGCCGCGGCGCTCGATCGTCCGCTTGAGCTCATCGCGGACCTGGCGCCAGCGGCGCGTGGGGGCGCGGCGCATGCACTCCTCGGCCAGGCGGATGCCTCGGTCGAGCGCGGCCCAGCAGAGCACCTTGGAATGGACGAAGTGGTCGGGCTTGCCCGGCCATTCCCAGATGCCGCAGTCGGGTTTCGTGCAGCTCTCGGCGGCGTGGTCGATCAGCGAGAGCAGAAAGCGCCAGTCGTCATCGCCCGGTGAATGGCCCCGGCCGTGCCAGCGCCAGGTCAGGTTGACGAGCTCGCCGTAGGCGTCGAGCTGGAGCTGGCTGCTCGCGCTGTTGCCGACATGGACGGGCTTCGAGCCGCGGTAGCCCTCGAGCGCGGTCAGTTCCTCCTCGCCGATCCGCCGCTCGCCGCCGACGCCGTACATGATCTGCAGATCGCCGGCGTGTCCGGCCGCAGAGCGCATGATGAAGGCGCGGAACGAGTCGGCCTCGTGGACGCACCCGAGCTCGGCGAACGCCCGAGAGCTGAAGCTCGAGTCGCGCACCCAGGCGTAGCGGTAGTCCCAGTTGCGTTGCCCGCCGGGCACCTCGGGAAGCGATGTCGTGGGGGCGGCGACGATCGCGCCCGTCGGCCCGTGGGTGAGCGCCTTGAGCACGAGCGCCGAGCGGCGAGCCGCGGGCTCGTCACGGCTGTTCAACGTCACCGTCCGGGCCCACTCACGCCACCAGGCGACGGTTGAATCCAGCCCCTCATCGAGCGCCTGCGGCGAAGGGTCGGTCTGTGTCCGCTCGGCTACGAGCTCGGGCGGGCAGTAGGCGAGGTGCAGGTGGACGCGATCGCCGACGCCCACGGTGACGCGCGCGACGAGCTCGTGCTCGCGATCCTCCTCGAGCTCTGCCTCGCTCCACACGATCAGCGCGTCGTTGCCGCCGCTGGCGCTGCGCAGGCGGTGCCCGTGGCGGCGCAGCCAGGGTCGCACCTCGCCGTAGTCGAAGCGCGGGGCCACGCGGATCTCCAGCTCGACTGCGCCGCGCTTGCCCTCGATCACTCGCAAGAGCCGCCGGTCGGGATGGCTTCGCTCGACGTCACCTATCACGAAGCAGTCGAGCAGGCGCACCTCGCCTGTCGGGCCGTGCACCGTAGTCTCGAGCACGAGCGTGTCCTCCAGGTAGGCCCGGTCGTAACCCCAGTGGCCGTCCTCGGTGGGGACGATCGAGCAGTGCCCGCCGTGCTCGGCGTCGAGCAGGCGGGCGAACGTGCTGCCGGCATCGAAGCGGGGCAGACAGCACCAGTCGATCGAGCCCTGGCGCGAGATCAGCGCCGCGGTGTGGCAGTCGGCGATCAGCGCGTACTCGCCGATCGGGAGATAACGGTCAGCTTTCGTCACGGCTCGGGACCTACCCGCAACCGTTTACTAATGCGCGCCGGGGGTAGCCGGGACGACGTATGTGGGTGTACATAGCCGTGGCAGCGCTCGTGGTGATCGGCCTCATCGGCGGCATCTTCGCCGGTGGCATCTTCACGATCGTGCTGCTGCCGATCGCCGGCATCGTGCTCGTTTCCGGGATCGTCTTCACCTCGCTTGGCAAGGGCGCCGAGCAGAAGGAAGGCGCCGCCGCGCCCGAGCCGGCGCTCCCGCATGACGTTGAGCGGCCGTCCGGGCACGCTCCGACGTCTCCTGAGCGGCTCGCCGACGAGCGGCGCGTCCGCCAGTAGTCCGACAAACGGTGGTTTCTGGTGCCCGGGGGCCGGGGTAGCGCCACAGTACGGACCACGAGACCTCAAAGGAGGAACACATGGGCCTGACTGACAAAGTGACTGGCAAGATCAAGCAAGCAGCCGGGGACCTGACCGACGATCCTTCCCTGCGTCGTGAGGGGACCAAGGAGAAGCGCAAGGGTGAGGCCAAGGACGAGCTGGCCCGCAACGAAGAGCGGACCGAGAGCAAGGCCGACGAGGTCGCCAACCTGGAGCGTCAGACTTCTTAGGCAGGGATACGTATGCCGTAACCGGCGCGTCGGCCGCTTTGGCCGGCGCGCCGGTGGGCTTTAAGGGGTTCGTTCACGGTTCCTCGCCCGGCACCGTCCCGACCGGCGGCTCTGACACGGGAGCCTCGAGTCGGTCGGGGCTGTCGGCCACTACGCGGACGGAGCCATCCGCCCCGCGGCGCACCACCTCGCCCTGCCACGCGCGCAGCGGGTGCACCTCGCTGCGCTGCAGCGATCGGCAGACCGCGCGGGTGGCGAAGAACACCACTATCGGCAGCACCCACACGCCGATCCGCCAGAAGTGGATCTGCTGGTCGTAGGGGATGTGCAGGCGGAAGAACAGCCGGTCGGTGGAGCCGACGGCGAACACGATCACGACCCAGCTGAGGAAGGCCGCGCCAATGGCGGTGCGGATCGGCCGGTCCCGCGGCCGGTCGAGCAGGTCGTGGCGGCGGTGATCGCCAGTGAACCGACGCTCCAGCCAGGGCCAGGCGAACATCACCCCGAACACGACAAGTGGGAAGAAAGCACCGCCCCAGAACGGGTTGGGCACCGGCGTGTAGTTGCCGATGGCCGGCTCGAAGTTCGGCATCAGGCGCAGAGCACCGATCAGCCAGCCGATGTACCAGTCGGGCTGCGCGCCGTTCTCGGATAAGTAGGGGTGGTACGGGCCCCACTGCCAGATGGGGTTGATCTGGATGAGGCCGCCGAGCAGGAAGAGCACGGCGGCGACGGCGAGCAGCAGCCCGATCGAGCGCAGCGCGTAGGCCGGCCACAGCGGCGTGCCAACGACGTTTCGCTCACGGCGGCCCGGACCCGGGAACTGCGAATGGTGCTGGCGCATGATCATCACCAGGTGGACCGTGATCAGGGCGATGAGCAGGATCGGGATGAGGAACACATGGACGATCTCGAGTCGTGGCAGGAAGCTGCTCGAGCCCGGGAACGGCCCGCCCCAGACCAGATAGCCGAGCTGAGCGCCGATGCCGGGTATCGCGAACGCCACTGAATAGGCGATGGCCAAGCCCATGCCGGAGAGCAGGTCGTCGGCCAGCGAGTAGCCGGCGAAGCCCTCGAGGATGGACAGCATCAGCATGGTCAGCCCGATGTAGTAGTTGAGGTCGCGCGGCTTGCGGTAGGCGCCGGTGAAGAAGATCCGCACCAGGTGAAGCACGATCGCCGCGACGAACACGTCGGCCGCCCAGTGGTGGACCTGACGGAAGAGCAGCCCGGCCGGAACGCTGAATGAGAGATCAAGTACCGAGCGGTAGGCCTCGGACATCTGCTCGCCATTGAGCAGCGCGTACGGACCGTGGTAGACGACCTGCGTGTCGCCGGGGCTGTAGTACAGGGCCAGGAAGATGCCCGTGCCGACGAGCACGATGAATGCATAGAGGGCGATCTCCCCGAGCAGGAAGGACCAATGGTCGGGGAACACGTAGCGAAGCACCAATTTGATCCCCCGCGCCGCGCCCACCCGCTGCTCGTTCCAGCGCGCGATGCGCAACAGCCGGCGATGCAGCATGCGCCTGATCAGGTTCACGATTCGCCCCGGTGGATGTTCCACCACGACGGCCCGATGTCCTCGTGGAACGGACCGGCCGCCGCCACATAGCCGTCGGCGTCGATCATCAGCGGCAGCTGCGGCAGCGAACGGCCGGCCGGGCCGAAGATCAGCCGCCCGCCCTCACCCGGCGAGAAGGTCGAGTAATGGCACGGGCAGGTGAAGGCCGGCCCGACGCTCGTCGGCTGATAGGTCGGGTAGCGGTAAAGCGAGATCGCACAACCCGCGTGGGGGCATATCTTCGAATAGGCGACGATGCCCTGCGGCGCCCAGTCGCGCCGCTCCGCCGGTAGATGCAGATACTGGGGCGTCAGCTTGACCATGACCAGCCCGGCATCGAAATGGTCGGGGTCGCCATGATCGGGCAGCGCCGTGTAGAAGGTGCCGAGCTCGATGTCCTCCGGCTTGTACGGCTTGCCCGTGTCGTCGACCAGCCTGACACCGCGCTTCCACTGCGTCACATGAATGCCGTTGAGCGTCGGTCCGAGCGAGGCCGTGGGCGTGACGAGCGCGGTCACGAGCCCAGCGCCGGCCAGACCACCCGCGCCGGTCAGCAGCACGCGCCGCGAGATCCCCTCTCCCCCTTCCTCGATCATCCCGACGACCTCCTCGGTCTGCGCCTCTTCAAGCAGCGGACCGCGCTCCTCGACGTGCGTCTCCTGCGGCACGACGAGCTTCCCGGCCACGATCGCGGCGGCGGCCAGGAGCGCCAGCGTGAGGCCCATGGCAAGGCCGAGCAGCTGCGTGTTGTTGCCGGCCGCGGCATAGATCGCGGTGAAGCCGAAGCCGCAGGCGCCGGCGAGCAGGAGCAGGGCGGCGACCAGCGTCTCCGCGCGACGGCTGGACGGGACGCTCCGCTCGGAGGGATCGATGTCGGACTCGCGCGGTGGCGGTGGTGGCACCGGCTCCCGGCTACGGGCGGCGCGCCACGCGGTCCTCACGACGAGCGCCAGGGCGGCCAGCCGGCCGGCGGCCCGAGCGGGCTCAGGTGGTTCAGGCGGGGGCACTATGGGCTCACTCCTTCGTCGTTTCGCTCACCGATGAGCCGGGCCACGATCACCAGCGCGACGAGCCCGAGGAACCACGCCACCATCCCCTCCGGGATCGGCCCGAGGTTGCCGATCCCCCAGCCGCCGGCGTTGTCCGGGTGGCGGGTCCAAACCACGTAGCGGGCGATCGAGTCGAGCTGGTGCTGGTTTATCTGCTTGGAGTCAAAGCGCGGCATCACATACGGGCCCATCCGCACGGCCTCGGCGATCTGCTGCGGGGTCGCCTGGTCGAGCGCCGGCACGATCGCGGCGATGGTCAAACCGCCCCGCGCCACCACCTGATGGCAGCCGGCGCAGTGCAGCGTGAACGCGTGGAGACCTGTGGCCAGATCGCCCTTGCTGGGGTTCGCGGTAGGCGCCGCCGGGCCGCCAAACTTGCTGATGTAGGCGATCAGCGCGTTGATCTGCGCGCGGTTGAACAGCGGCGCGTTGCGCAGGGGTTCGTCGGTCGGCCGCTCGAGTGGCATGCGGCCAGTCGAGAGGTAGAAGTCGACCGGCCCCGGGCCGACGCCGACGAGCGATGGCGCGACGCCGCGCCTGCCATGCAGGGCGATACCGTGACACGAGGAGCAGCTCTCCTCGTAGAGGTTGTAGCCCTCGGCGATCAGTCCGGGGCTGCTGGGGAACGATTTCGTGGGATTGCCCGGGCCGGGTCCGAATGGCGTTTTCGTCGGCACGGCGTGACTGGCCGGCACGCCGTTGGAAGTCGCGCTGCCCGGGCTTTGTCCCGGCGAGGCGGGCCCGGCCAGCCCGACGATCGACAGTGCGCCGAGGATCACCGCGAGCACTGCGCGCGGGGCGCGCGGCACGCGAGACGGGCGCCTCAGCCAACGCATCACGAGCTGGCTCCCGGGATCGCCCGCGCCTCCCGCGACTGCTGGCGGCGCTCCTCGGCGACCATCGCGGCCAGCGCCGCCCACAAGCCGACGGCGATCATGATCAGGTTGCCGGCCACCCACATGATCGCGCCGGCCTGCTGCTGATCGGCGATCGCCGAGATGCCGAGGGCGTGGGCAGGCGGTCCGTACGCCGGATAGACGAGCGATGGGTGCCGGTTCAGGTAGGCGCCGACCAGGGCCATGGCCGGCATCGCGCCAAGCATGTAGATCAGCCGGCCAAAGCCGCCGAGCCGGCGGCGCGGCGAGGGATCGACGTCGAGCAGTGGCGCCCACAGCAACAACCCGGCGCACAGGTAGACGACGTGCTCGAATCCGTGCAGCGCGGAGCTGCGCAGCGTGGCCGAATAGAAGCCCGGCACGTGAGTCAGGACGACGACCGCCGAGAACGCGGCGAGGCACGGCACGGGGCCGACGAGGTGCGCGGCACGCTGGAGCGCGCGGGCAAGGCCGCGCCGGGAGCGTCCCGGCGGCAGCGCGCGCAGGGAGAGCAGAGCGGGCCGGCCCGCGAGGAACAGAAGCGGGGCCACAAGCAGCAGCAGCATGTGCTGCACCATGTGCACGGAGAGGAGGCGGTCGTCGTAGGTGTCGGTCCCGGACTGCAGGGCGACGAGCACGCAGGCAATCCCGGCGAGGAAGGCGAATGTCCGGCGGACCGGCCAGCGCCCTGTCGTGATCGCAGCCCAGAGGTAGAGCGCGCCGTACAGGGCGCCTATCGCGATGAGCGACCAGCTGACGTGCCAGTGCGAGACGAACAGACCGGGCAGTGACGGCGCTCTCACGGCCGGCGCTCCTCCACGCGCTCCCGGCTCGCCCGTTCGGCGCGCAACTCGAGCCACACGCGGGCGAGCGACGCGAGGAGCAAGGCGGCGCCGAAGAAGACGAAGAACTGGGCCCAGACGAAGCCGAACAGGATGGCCGCGACCGACAGCCCGGTCAGGACAGCGCCGAGGCTCATCTGCGGGATGGCCTGCGGCGCGGCGCTCGGGGCCGGCGGGCCGCGGCGGATCGCCTCGCGCCGGGCCAGCCACAAAGCGATGCCGAACGCGTAGATCACCAGCGCGGCGAAGGCGGCCGTGGCGGCATTCACCGGCTTGGCGTCCCAGATCCAGTTGCCGATGAACAGCACGAGAAGCAGCGTTCCCCAGGCCAGCAGCGGGATCGCGCCGCCTCTCATGTTCGTGCTCCTGCGCGTTCGCCTGCGCCCCGGTCGATCGCCTCGTGGCGGAGATCGAGCAGCGGCGCGTAGGACTTGATCGGCGGCAGCGGTCCCTCGAAGTTGAACTCGGGCGGTGGCGAGGTCGTCGCCCACTCGAGCGTGTGGCCCTGCCACGGGTCGGGCCCGGCGCGCACCCGGCGGCGCAGCGACACCCAGACGTTGATCAGGAAGGTGAGGATCCCGAGCGCGATGATGCCCGCGCCAATCGTCTCGATCAGATTCGTCGTCCCCCAGCCCGGATGGGTCGGGTAGCGCGAGATGCGGCGGACCATGCCGTCGTTGCCGAGCACGAACATGGGCAGGAAGGTCATGTTCGTGCCGATCACCATCAGCACCAGCTGTAGGCGGCCGAGGGACTCGCGCAGTAGCGCGCCGGTGATCTTCGGAAACCAGTGATAGACGCCGGCGAAGAACCCGAACACGCTGCCCGCGAACAGCGTGTAATGGAAGTGGGCGACGATCGCGTAGGAGTCCTCTACGTGGTAATCGAGTACGGGTGAGGCGATGAAGATCCCGCTCAGCCCACCGATCAGGAACTGCAGGAAGAAGGCGAGCCCGAACAGCATCGAGCAGCGCATGACCAGGCTGCCGCCGATCATCGTGCCGAGCATGTCGAAGTACTCGATTCCCGCCGGGACGACGAGCAGCGTCGAGGTGAAGGCGAAGTATTGGTTCGTCACGCCGCCGGTGGTGAACATGTGGTGCGACCACACGGCCATCGACAGAGCGGCGAACGTCATGATCGAGGCGACGAACGCGACGTAGCCGAACCACTTCTTGTGCGACGAGGTAGAGATCGCCTCGGCGGCTGCGCCGAGGAACGGAAAGAACATCACGTACACCACGGGATGCCCGAAGAACCAGAACAGGTCCTGGTAATCGATGGCGCCGCTGAACCCGGTGTAGATGTGGCCGCCGTGCCGGTCGATGAACAGCAGCACCATGGCCAGGACCAGCACCGGGAAGGCGCCGACGACCATCAGCATGCTCGCCAGCTCGGTCCACGTGAACACCGGCATGCGCAGCAGCGACATACCCGGTGCGCGCCGGCGAGCGATTGTGGCGACGACGCACGCCCCCATCAGGAACATCCCGGTCGCGGCCAGGATCACGCCCACGACCCAGAGGTCCTGCCCGACGCCCGGAGTGTTCGTGCCGTTGGACAGCGGCGTGTAGGAAAACCAGCCGGAGCGACCGGGGCCATCGCTGGTCAGCCAGCCCGATTGCATGATCAGTCCACCGGACAGCCACATCCAGAAACCGCTCAGCGCCACGCGCGGGCCGGAGAGACCGATCGCCCCGATCTGTAGCGGCACAAGGTAAAGCGCCATCGCGATCGCCATCGGCGTCACGAACAGGTAGATCATCGTGGAGCCGTGCATCGTGAACAGCTCGTTGTATGAGTTGTCCGAGAGGAACTGCGTGTCTGGCTGCGCGAGTTGCGTGCGCATGAGCAGCGCGAACACGCCCCCGACGAGGAAGAACACGATCGCCCCGATCCCGAGGTTCAGCCCCATCCGCTTGTGATCGGTGCTGGTCAGCTGACCGATCCAGCCGCGGACGGGCGTGACCCCGGGTGCGGCGGGCGCGGTGGCCGTCATGGCGTCGGCCCCTTCCCCCCGCCTGCCGCCCACGCCTGGAAGGCGGACGGGGAGACGACGTGCACCGTGAACAGCATGTCCGCGTGGCGCAGGCCGCAGAACTCCGCGCACTCGCCCTGAAACACACCGATCCGGTTGAACACGAGGGTCGAGACCTGGGTCGAGCCCGGGATCAGGTCGTGCTTGAAGCGCAGATGCGGGATCCAGAAGGCGTGGATGACGTCGACGCTTCTCAGGTTGAAGCGCACGGCCCGGCCGGCCGGGACGATCAGGTCCTGGTGACCGACCGTGCCGCTGCGCCGGGTGAGCCCGTAGCGGGGATAGGTGAACGTCCACTCCCACTTGGCGCCCGTGACGTTGACGATCAGGCTCGGGCGCTGGAGGTTGGCCACGGTGTCGACGCGATGCTCGGCGGTGAACGTCAGGTAGAGCAGGAACACGACGACCAGCGTGAGGAGCACCGCGTAGGCGCCCTCCAGCGGGTTGTGCTCGTGCCAGCGCGCGGCGTGCTCGGGTGCCCGGCGGCGAAAGCGCGCGATCGCGTACGCCGCGACGAGCACGATCACCGCGAACACGCCGATGGCGATGGGCACGTAGATCGAGAACAGGTGTGTGTACTCGTGGCGCGTGTCGACCAGAGCGGCCGGACCAGGCGCGCCACTGTCCCAGGCGAAGGCGCTCAAAGCGGGCTTACTTCTACCCCCGCGTCCTGGCCAGTGAACCGACGACGCTGTCGCTGTTCGCCGGCGTACCGACGGCGGGCTCCGGCTCGGACACGGTCGAGTGCGGGCGTGCCGCGCCCGTCCGCTCCCGCGCCTCGATCCTGGCCCGCTGGGGTCCGACCACGTACTTGGGGTCTTTGGCGGATGCGAAGCCGGCCTTGAACACGCTCCAGCGGGCACTGAGCGCACCGGCACAGAGCAGGCCGCCCGCGAGGGCTGCGGCGGCGCGAGACCGGCGCCCGCGCGCCGCCAGCAGCGCTGAGCCATTGGTCAGGAACACCCGCGTGATGCCTTTGAGCATCTTCGGTGATCCCGCCGCGTACGGCTCGGCCAGCTCGTCGAGTTGCTTCTCCATCGCCTGCGTGAGCCCCAGCTCGAGCGCGGCGGCGGCGAGCGCCAGGCGGCGCGCCGGGGCGGCCCTGTCCGGCGGCGTCGCGATCGTCGCCGCGGCGCTGGCGCTGAGCGCCGCGCCAGAGGCGAACACAAACGGCAGCGTGCGGCGCGCCTCGTGCCACACCGGAACGGCCGTGTTGGCGATCAGCGCGGCGGTGTAGGTGCTGAGCGGCAGGCCGAGGACGGCGGCGGCAGGTTTCGCCAGCCGGCCGGCGCGCGGGAACAGGCCGGTCCACTCGCTGGCCGCTGCGAGCGCCGTGGTCGCGCCGCTGGCCGATAGCAGCCATGAGCCGAGGCTCATCGGCGAGGTCGGCTTGACCATGCGCAGCATGTTGATGAACCGAGCCGGCTTTCCCAGGTCGGAGGTGAGCAGCGAAGGGCTGGCGCTGATCGCGCCGAGGGCTATCGCCCAGGCGCGCCGGGCCAGAACGTCGTTGCCGCGCAGCTCGCTCAGGTAGGCCAGCCCCGCCGATGCGCCCGCCATCCCGCCGGTGAAGAAGTAGGTGGGGATCTCCCACGTCCACACCGGCTCCTTGATCACCGGTTGGCCGTAGTAGGTGTTGATTTCCGTCATGCCCGCTTGCCTCCGAATACGGCGGCCATCAACCCGACGCCGAGCGCCAGTGCGGCTGCGCCCGCGGCGGCGTAGATGTCTTTGAGGTGATGGACGGTGTCGACCGGGTCGGGCGGGAGTCCGTAAACCTCGGGCTCGTCGAGGAGCAGGAAGAACGCGCCGGCGCCGTGGATGCCGTCATCGTCGTCGGCCAGGTAGAGCTGCGCTTTTTCCTGCCCCGCTTGCTGGAGCTGCGCCAGCCGGTGCTCGGCACGCTCGCGCAACTCGGTGAGCTCGCCGAACTGGATCGAGTTCGTCGGGCAGGCCTGGGCGCAGGCCGGCTCCTTGTCGTCCTTCAGGCGGTCGTAGCAGAGCGTGCACTTCCACACGCGTCCGTCGTCCTCGCGCTGGTCGAGCACGCCGAACGGACAGGCGGGCACGCAGTAGCCGCAGCCGTTGCAGATGTCCTCCTGGACCACGACTGTGCCGAACTCGGTACGGAACAGCGCGCCGGTCGGGCACACCTCCAGGCACGCCGCGTGGGTGCAGTGCTTGCAGACGTCGGAGGCCATCAGCCAGCGCAGGCCCTCGCCC
>JBJMLD010000208.1:0-10096 GCA_045805545.1 Solirubrobacteraceae bacterium
CACTGACGGCGAAACCCCATTCGCGTCGGGGTTGACCAAACGGACGGCGAAACCCTGCGCGCTCCCCCTCGATGCGCTGTTCGACCCTCTCAGGCCGCCCGACCCGCCCTGGCCCCGCGGCACCCCTTGACTTCGATCCGCGGCGCGGAATAAGGTTTCCGCCGCTAAGGACGGACCACCAGACCTTTTGAGGAGGGCCGGTAAATGTCAGCCACTTCCGAGACGCTCTCCGCCGACGAGCAACGCCTCGCGGAACTCGGGTACAAGCAGGAGCTCAAGCGGGGATGGAGCGGGTTCTCCAACTTCGCGATCTCCTTCTCGATCATCTCGATCCTGGCCGGGTGCTTCACCACCTACGGCCAGGCGTGGATCAACGGCGGGCCCGTGGCGATCTCGATCGGCTGGCCGATCATCAGCGTCCTGGTCCTGCTCGTGGCGTTCTCGATGGCGGAGCTGGCCTCGGCGATGCCGACGGCGGGCGGGATCTACTACTGGGCCTCGAAGCTCGGCGGTCCGGCCTGGGGCTGGTTCACCGGCTGGTTCAACCTGATCGGCTTGGTGGCGGTCACCGCCTCCGTCGACTACGCGGCGGCGACGTTCCTCAACTCAACGCTGTCGTTCTACAACCTGCATCTGTTCGGCGTGAACTTCGCCACGACGAGCGTGCAGTCGGCGCTCCATCACACGTTCGTGCTCTTCATCTTGCTGCTGGCGCTCCATGCCACGATCAACATCTTCTCGAGCCACCTGGTGGCGATGTTCACCAACATCTCGGTGTGGTGGCACGTGATCGGCGTGACCGTGATCATCGTGCTGCTCGTCGCGGTGCCGAGCCACCACCAGAGCGCCAGCTTCGTCTTCGGCCATCGCAACAACGCCTCGGGCTTCAGCCACAACATGTACTGGTTCTACGTGCTGCCGCTCGGCTTCCTGCTCACGATGTACACGATCACGGGCTACGACGCCTCGGCCCACATCTCCGAAGAGACGCACGACGCGGCTGTCGCGGCGCCAAAGGGAGTCTGGCGCTCGGTCTTCTACTCAGCGATCTTCGGCTGGGCGGTACTGCTGGCGCTGACCTTCGCGGCCACAAATGTCAAGGCGATCAACGCCGCCGGCGGCACGTCGCAGTCGATCATCGAGAGCGCGCTCACCTCGGCTGCGGCCAAGGCCGTGCTGGTCATCGCCACCGTGGGACAGATCTTCTGCGGCATGGCCTGTCTCACCAGCGCGTCTCGCATGACTTTCGCGTTCTCGCGCGACGGAGCCGTTCCGGGACACAACCTGTGGCGCAAGCTGGGCAAGAACCGGACCCCCACCTGGGCGGTCGTGTTCGTCGCCGTGATCGCCATGATCATCACGATCCCGGCCTACAAGGGCAACCATGCCGGCCTGCCTGTGGCCTTCCTGGCCGTCACCTCGATCTCTGTGATCGGCCTCTACATCGCGTACATCATTCCGATCTTCCTGCGCTGGCGGATGGGGAGGCGGTTTGAGGCCGGGCCATGGACGCTCGGTGGCAAGTACAAGTGGATCAACCTGATCGCGATCGTCTGGGTTCTGCTGTGCGTGATCATCTTCTCGCTGCCGTTCACCCCGGCCGCGGTGCCCTTCAGCAGCACGTTCAGCTGGTCGGCGTTCAACTACGCACCGCTGATCACGATCATCGTGGTCGCCGCCGTGACGATCTGGTACTACGCCTCGGCGCGCCGGACGTTCAAGGGCCCGGTGCGCACGGTCGAGTTCGGCGAAGGCGCCGAGATCGTCGCGGCACCTGAGCCCAGCACGTCGTAGATGCGACTCGAAGGCAAGGTCTGTGTGATCACAGGCGCGGCTGGCGGCATCGGCGCCGCCACCGCGGCCGTGTTCGAGCGCGAGGGCGCGCGCGTGGTCGGCGTCGACCTACTCGAGCATGACGTGGGCGAGCTCTCGCTCCAGGGCGACGTGACCGACGAGCAGAGCGTCGCCGCCACCTACCTGCGGGTGCGCGACGAGCTGGGACGGATCGACGTGCTGTTCAACAACGCCGGCATCGGCCCGCCCGAGGATGCGTCCGTGCTCGACACAACGCTCGAAGTGTGGGAGCGGGTGCAGGCGACGAACCTGCGCAGCGTGTTCCTGTGCTGCAAGCACGGCATCCCCCATCTACTCGAGAACGGGAGCGGCGGCTCGGTCATCAACACGGCCTCGTTCGTCGCGCTGATGGGCGCGGCCACGCCACAGATCTCCTACACCGCATCGAAGGGCGGTGTGCTGGCGCTGTCGCGCGAGCTGGGTGTCGAGTTCGCCAAGCGCGGCCTACGGGTCAACGCGCTCTGCCCAGGGCCGGTCGACACGCCCCTGCTCCGGGAGATGTTCGCCAAGGATCCCGAGAAGGCGGCGCGGCGGATGGTGCACGTGCCGATGGGCCGGTTCGGGCGTGCCGAGGAGATAGCCAACGCGGCGTTGTTCCTGGCCAGCGACGAAGCAAGCTTCGTCAACGCCGCGGCGTTCGTCGTAGACGGCGGGATCAGCGGGGCGTACACGACGCCGTTATAGGTTGGTCCCGGGGGCCGCATGCGGCCCCCGGCCGGGCGGTGCATGCACCGCCCGGGGGGTCGGCGCATGCGCCGACCCCCTCATCGGGTGTGGGCGCGGGCTCAACCGCCTCGCGCCCGGGTGGGGCACAAGATCTAGGTGCGGGCGGCCTCCGGAGCCGGCAGCGACGGTTCGACTCGCAACAGCCGCGCCGGGCGCCTCGGCAGCCACCAGTTCCAGCGCCCGAGCAGCGACACGACCGCCGGCACGAGCAGGGCGCGGATGACGGTGGCGTCGAGCAGGATCCCGGCCGCCAACCCGGTGGCGAACACCTTGACGTCGGTCTCCGGGCCGGAGGCCATCGAGACGAACGCCAGGAACAGGATCAGCGCGGCGCTTGTCACCAGCCGGCCGGTTCGACCGATGCCGCGCACGACGGCGGTGTCGGTCGACCCGCTGGCGTCGAACTCCTCGCGCATGCGGGACAGGATGAACACCTCGTAGTCCATCGAGAGTCCGAACAGGAACGCGAACACCATGAGCGGGATCCACGCCGTCACCGAGTGGGTGGCGGCGATTCCCCACAGCAGGTTCGAGCCGTGGCCCTGCTGCCACACGAGCGTGATCACACCCCAGGCGGCGGCCACGCTTATCACGTTCAGCAGCACGGCCTTGAGCGGCAGGAGGAGTGAGCGGAATGCGCGCGCCAGGAGCAGGAACGTCAGCACCGTGATCAGCGCGATCATGGCCGGAAAGCTCGAGTAGATGGCCGAGACGAAGTCCGCGTTCTCAGCTCCCACGCCACCGACGCGGGCGCCGGAGCCGACGTCATGGGCCGCCGTGCGCACCGCCTTGATCGTGTCGCGCCCGGCCGAGGATGAGCCGTCGGCCACCGGGAGCGCGTCAACGACCGCCGTCCCGGCTCGTTGCCAGGCCGGGCCGGCCGGCGCCACGGCTCCGTGTACGCCGGCCACGCCGCTCAGTGTGCCGGCCAGGCGTTGCGGCTGCCCGCCGGCGCCGGGCGTGAGTACCTCGATCGGCTCGAGCGCGCCGGCACCGATGCCCGAGTGCTCGAGCGCGACCAACCCGGCGCGCGCGTCGCCCTTCTTCGACAGCGTGTTCAGGTTCGGCGAGCCGGGCTGGAGCGAAGTGGCCGCGACGATCAGCGCGGCGAGCACGGCAGCGGCACCGAGAGCGGCGATCCAGCGCCGGCGCACGACAATCCGCGCCCATGCCGTCCAGGAACGACTCGCCTGGTCGTCGCTGCGGACGTGCGGCCAATCGAGCCGGTCTCCGAGCTTGGCCAGAACGACCGGCAGCAGCGTCACCGCGACGACCACGCTGACGAGCGGAATCAGCATGCCGGCGTAGCCGATCGAGCGCAGGAACGGCAGCGGCAAGACGATCATGGCCAGCAGCCCGATCGCCACGGTGGTGCCGCTGAACACGACGGCGCGCCCGGCCGTCTCCATCGCGCGCACGACGGCCTCGTCGCCGCTGCGGCCATGGGCGCGCTCCTCACGCCATCGCACCACGATGAGCAGCGAGTAGTCGATCGCCACGCCGAGGCCGATCAGCGCAACGAGGAACTCGACGATCATCGAAACGTCGGTGACGGCGGTCACGCCCCAGAGCACGAGGAACGTGGTCATGATCGAGACGATCGCCATGAGAATCGGCACGAACGCGTTCAGCGAGGCGAACACGAAAGCGAGCACGAGCAGCGCGCCGAGGCCGCCGAGCAGCGCCTCGAGCAGGACGCCGGGGCCGTTTCCGCCGCCCGTCTGGTTCTGGAGTGCGTCGAATCCGGTCAGATGGACCGGTGCGCCGGCGACGGTCGTCCCTGACAGGGCGGCTGCCGCGGTCTTGGCCGCCTTGGTGTTGTTGCCGAACGACTCGTTGTCGGGCCGCGGGTAGGCGAGCACGAACGTCGTGCGCCCGTCACGCGACACGAAGGCACGGCTGCCCGTGGAGGCGAACGACGCGGTCCGCACCCCGGGCAGCGCCTGATGGAGCTTGGCCTCGACGCGCTCGAGTCCGGCACGCACGGCCGGCGAGCCGACCGACTGACCGGCCGGAAGTGCGACCACGGGCACGAGGGGCGGGTAGCGTCCGCCCTGGTGATAGATGCGGACGATCTGATCGTTGGTGGTGAAACCCTCCCGTCCCGGCACGCTGAACTTCTTGCTGAACGCGCTGGTGGACGAGCCCACCGTGACGATCCCGACCAGCGTGACCAGGACCCAGAGGACGGTGACGAGGCGCTTGTGGGCGAGGACCCAGCGAGTGATCGAAGTCATCATGTTGGGCGGACTCCCGGCTCGTGGTAGTTGCTGCGGCTCATCGTTTGTACCACAAACAATTTCGCCTTTCCATACTTAAGCCTGCTAAATTTTTCTGACAAATGTCTGACGGAATCCCGGGGCCTCGCGGTCTGCACGCCGCACTCATGCGCCACACCGGCTTCCTCATCAGCCGGATGGGGATGGTGGCCCAGAAGCGCTTTCAGGAGCGGCTTGACTCGCTCGGGCTGACGACGCGGATGTGGGGAGCGCTCAACGTGCTCGACCACGAGGGTCCGGTGACCCAGCACGCCCTGGGCAAGTCGATCGGAATGGATCCAAGCTCGATGGTCGCGACGATCGACGAGCTCGAGGCGCGCGGTCTCGTCGAGCGCCGGCGCCATCCGAGCGACCGGCGCGCCCATGCGCTGCACGTGACCGAGCTGGGACGCACGACGCTGACCCAGGGCCGGCGGCTCGCCAAGCAGGCCCAGGACGATCTGCTGGCGCCGCTGGACGCTGAGGAGCGCAAGCAGCTGCACGACCTGCTGTTGCGCCTCGCGCTGGCGACCAAGGGCGAGGTCGAGAAGCCACCGGCGCTGGGGGCCGAGGCGCCGTCCTCAGATGTGGCTGGATCGCCGGACGCGAAATCGACGCCGGCCTAACACTCTGTGACGACTGGCGCAATCCCCTCCCGGGAAGCGACATAGTGTGAGCGGAGCGTGCTTCGGACGTTGATCATTCTCGGCGGGGGCGGCTGGTTTCCGGCGTACGGCCGTCAGACGGCGTGCGCTCTGCTGCGCAACGGAGACAGCGCGATCATGATCGACGCCGGCACCGGCGTGGGCCGGCTGGTCGAGCGGCCCGAGCTGCTTGAGGGAGTCACGCGGCTCGACATCCTGCTCACCCACTTTCACCTCGACCATGTGGCCGGCCTGGCCTATCTGCCCGCGATCGGCATGTGCGACCAGACGACGATCTGGGGTCCGGGGCGCCTCCTCTACGACTCGTCGACGACCGGGCTCCTGGATCAGCTCTCGCACGAGCCATTTCACCCGGTCCCGCTCGAGGAGCAGGAGATCCAGGTGCGTGAGATTCCCAAGGGCGAGCTCGAGCTACCGGCGGCGCGAGTCGAGCTGCGCCGCCAGGACCACCACTCGGCGCCCTCGCTGGGGCTGCGCTTCGACGACATGCTGACCTGGGTGACCGACACGGCCTACGACCAAGATTCGGCGTCGTTCGCGGCCGGCTGCGGCGTGCTGGCCCACGAGGCTTGGTTCTCGGAGTCGAGCCCGCGCAACCGGGACATACATTCCTCCGCCGCGCAGGCCGCGCGGGTCAGCGCCGACGCCGGCATCGAGAGGCTGCTGCTCATCCACCTGCCGCCGTTCGTGCCCGTGCAGCCGGAGCTGCTGCTCGAGGCTCAGGTCGAGGTGCCCTGCGCGCTGATGGCCGAGGACGGCGCCGACGTGTCGATGCTGTTCTCCGACAACGGCCGGCCGGCCGGAGTCATGCCGGCACGGGCGCAGTCTCGCCGCTGATCACCTCGGGCTCGGTCGCCTCCGCACGGCGAGGGAACGCGAGCGCGGTGCCGGCGCCGAGCAGGGTCCAGGTCATCGGGTCCTCGAGGAAGTCGGCGTAGAGCAGCGTGTGAAACACGAGGGCCAGGAACGCCGCCCCTATCGCTATCCGCGCAGGATCACCGCGCGCGCCCGCGAGCAGCACCACGGCTGACACGACAATCAGCGCCAGGTAGGCGAGCTCGCCGATCGCGCCCTGCTCGGCGGCGATCGTCACCGGGATGGCATGCGACGCGGACAGCGTCTTCGTCGTGCCGGGGTGGTGGCGGCTGTACTCGGTGCTGAACGAACCCGATCCGTAGCCCCAGATCGGGCGCTCGCCGAACAGGCTGATGCCGCCCGTGATCAGGCTCGCGCGGCCGCTCGAGGCCCCGTTTGCGCCTTGGTTGAGCCCGAACGTCTTCGGCGAGACCGCCACCGCCGCGGCGCCGATCGCCACCACGACCAGGGCCACGCCGACGACCCGGGTGAGGCGCCAACGCAGCGCGGCGAGCGTGCCGAGTCCGACGAGCAGGGCGCCAAGGCTCGATCGCGACAGAGTCAGCACCAGCGCTCCCCACAGGACGGCAAGGATCGCCGCGGCGCCGAGCTGCTCGCGGGGGTCGCGCCCGTAGAGCAGCGGCACCGCGGCGATGATCATCACGACGGCGAGAAAGCGTCCGAAGATGTCGGGGTCGAAGAACACCGAGTTGACCGTGAAGTAGGCGTGCACGTCGTTGGCGGCCACGAGCTTGGGATTGAGGAACAGCGTCTTGGTCGCGTACTCGACGAAGCCAACCGCGGCGAACAGCAGCGCCAGCGCGATCACGGTGTAGAGGCACGTGCGGAGCATGCGCGGCGAGAACTCGAGCCGGGACAGGAGCCCGAACAGCAGCGCGAACGGGACGTAGAAGAACACGACCTGCTGCAGCGCCTTCTCGAAGTCGGGCGAGTACACGGACTGGATGCCGTAGACGACGACGTAGAGGGCCAGCAACCGCGGCACCCACGCGCGCAGGCCGGTCAACGGTGGCGGCGGCTCGCCCGCGCGATTCCAGAGCGCCGGGATGATCACGGCCAGCGATCCGGCCGCCACGACGAGGTACAGCGGCACGAGCAGGTTCGAGGTCGCGCCGCCGGCTTCGATCGGGATCCGGAAGGGAAGCGCGACGAGCACGAGCGGCATCAGCAGCCCAGGGCGGCGCGCGATCAGGAACGCCAGCGCGCCGACCACACACAGGGCGGCCACGGCGCCCGCCGCGGCGAGCAACGGATGGCGGTGGACGAGCCTCAGCTGCGGTGAGTCCCAGATGTCGGCGAGCAGGAGCACGGGCGCGAGCACGAGCGCCCCGAGCATCGCCAGCGACCGCCCGCGCGGCGCGCGCAGCAGCATGGCTGCGCCGGCCAGGATGGCGACGACCACAACGCCGAGCTTCGGGAACGTTCCGGTCACCGCAGCGAACGTGGTCACGCGCGGAGACTGTAGAGAAAGCCAGGGACCTGATCCTCTACCCTGTCGCGGCATGTCCTTGGCGAAGCTTGCGGGGGCGTGCGCGCTCCTCGCGCTCGTCCTGTCGGCCTGCGGGACATCGTCGAAGCCGGTCGCCGGTTCATCGGCCGTCGTGGCCAAGCATGCCGGGCGCGGCGTGGTCGACGATCCCCGCACCAAACATCTCAAGTGCCTGCGCGAGCATCAGATCCCGGCCGTCAAGGTCGGGCAGACGAAGCTGCAGATCGGCACGCCGCCGAGCGGGCCGACCGTGCTGTTCGCGCCGACGCCGGGCGCGGCGCAGCGCGACCAGATCGAGGGTCAAACCGTGAACTCCGAAGTTATCGGGAGCGCCCTGTTGGCGCCCAACCAAGCCTCGGACAAGGAGCTGAAAGTGGTCGAGGACTGCCTGGCCGAAGGGGTGAACGGTTAGACGATGGCGCGTAACGAGTGGGTCAGGTAGGCGGATGCCGCCGGCCGGCCTGATCGCCACGCTCGCGCTGATCGGCGGCGTGTTCGCGTCCGTCGCCGCGCATTCGCCGCACGGCTCGGCGCGCGCCGCCGCGGCGCGGCACCCTGCTCACGCGCACACGCCCGCCAAGCCTGCCCGGGCTGCCGCCGGCGGCGGCGCCGCGCTGAGCGTCTCGAACGCAAAGCTGCTCGGCCAGCGCATCATGGTCGGCTTCTCCGGAACGGTGGCGCCGTCCTGGGTGCTGAGCGCGGCGCGTGGCGGTCGGATCGGCTCGGTGATCCTGTTCGCGCCGAACGTCGTCGGCCGAGCCCAGCTCAAGGCGCTGACTGGATCACTCCAGCACGCGGCCCGGTCCAGTGGCAACCCGCCGCTGCTGATCGCGATCGATCAGGAAGGCGGTCTGGTGAAGCGCCTGCCGGCCGGCCCGCCGCGCCGCTCACCACCGCAGATCACCGCTACGGGTAGCACCTCGGTTGCCTTCGACGAGGGGCGCGCGACGGGCGCCTATCTGAAGGGCCTCGGCATCAACTGGGATCTCGCGCCGGTCCTCGACGTGCCGACTTTCTCCGGCGCGTTCATCTGGCGGCAGGGCCGCGCGTTCTCGTTCAGCTCCGCGGCCGTGGCGACGTACGGGACGCAGTTCGCGCTCGGGCTCCAGCACGCCGGCGCCGCCGCCACCGGTAAGCACTTCCCCGGGGTGGGCTCCGCCGCGGTCGACACGGACAACAAGCTCGACGAGCTGCGGCCTTCGAAGGCGCAACGCGACGCCGCGCTCGTTCCGTATCGGACGGCGATTCCCCGGGGCCTTGACGCGGTCATGCTCTCGACCGCAGGCTTCCCGGCGTATGACCCTTCGGGTACTCCCACCGCCCTGTCGCGACCGCTCGTACGGGGGGTGCTGCGAGGGCAACTGCGCTTCCGCGGGGTGACGATCACCGACGCGCTCGGCACTCCGACCGGGCACGACGAGCTGACGGCCGGGTTGCTGGCGGCGCGCGCCGGCGCCGACGTCCTGCTCTACACCGACTCGGCCCCGGGCGAGCTCGCCTCGCTCGAGTCCGATCTGGCTCACGGACGCCTCAGCCGCTCGGAGGCGGACGCGTCCTACCGGCGGATCGTCGCGCTCAAGCGCCGCGTCGCGTAACTGCGCTTGTCGCTAACCGTAAATCCATACCGTGCGCACTAAAATCTGCGCGCGATGCCCGCGCAACGTGCGCGGGCACACGCGTGTCTGCCGACCGTCGCTCCAAACTTCTGCGAGCGCGGCGCCTCTAACGATCTCGTGTCCGGTTCCACAGCAGAGCTGACTGCCCCCGCCGTCGGCGCTCCACGGAGCGTCCGTACCGCGTCCTTGACGCGTGGTCTCGAAGGCGGACGGCTGTATCTGGCGCTGGCCGGCGTGGCGCTCGTGCTCGGCGCGCTGTCGCTGCTCATCCCCTCGACGCCGAGCTATGACCCGTGGGCCTGGCTCGTGTGGGGACGCGAGATCGTCCACTTCAAGCTGCAAACGACCGGCGGCCCGACGTGGAAGCCGCTGCCGGTCATCTTCACGACGATTTTCGCCCCGTTCGGCAAGGCGCAGCCCGACTTGTGGCTCGTCGTCGCCCGCGCCGGCGCGTTGATGGCGGCGGCGATGGTGTTCAAGCTGTCCTGGCGACTGACGCAAGGGATCGGGCGCGTGCTCGCCGGCGAGCGCTCGCGGCTGCTGCTCGGGCCCGCGCTGCTGGCGGGCGTAATCGCGGCGGTCAGCCTCGTCTTCTCCGACGGGTTCATCAGC
>JBJMLD010000209.1:0-9396 GCA_045805545.1 Solirubrobacteraceae bacterium
AGCGGCTCTCGCGCTCCTGCCGTACTACGTCCGGGCGCGGTCGACCGCGACGCGGATCACCGAGGTGCGTATCCCGTGAGCGCGCGCTCGAGCAGCGCGAACAGCGCGTCGAAGTGGCGCTCGCTGGCCGCCTCGTCGTAGGCCGGCGTGTCGGCCATCGTGTAGCCGTGCCGCGCGCCCTCGTACAACTCGGACCGGTAGCGAGCGCCGGCGGCATCGAGCGCCCGCTCGAGCGTGGCGATCTGCTCCGGCGTCATGCTCTGGTCCTGGTCGGCGTGGCCAAAGTAGAGCTCACCCCTTAGCTGATCAGCCGAGAGATGCGGGCTGTCGGGGGCGTCGGTGACGAGTCCTCCTGTGTGGAATCCACCGAGCGCGGCCACGCGATCGGGATTCGCCGCGGCGATGCGCCACCCCAGGCGGCCGCCCATGCAGTACCCAGTGATGGCGCCGGGTCCTGGCGACAGCTGCCCAAGGTAGTCCAGGTACGCGCGCCCGTCGCGTTCCAGCGCATCCGGCGTCAGTTGTCCTATCAGCGGCCGCAGCGAGGCGAAAAACGCGGAGCGAGCCTCCGGGTCACTCAGGTCCGGCATCGGCAGCACCGGCGTACGCCCGCTGCGGTAGAAGACGTTGGGTGCCAGCACGACGTAGCCGTGCGAAGCGATGCGATCAGCCATGGCTTCGATCTGCGGCCGCAGCCCGTACGCATCCATGATGAATAGGACGCCGGGGTGTCCCTCGCCGTCGTCCGGCCGGGTCAGGTACGCGTCGGCGATGCCGTCGTCAGTCTGGATGTCAACCTGTGACGAACGCAAGCCAGGGCAGCATCGCAGAACCAGCGCCAGCCATCTACGCCGCCGGTCGATCGCCGCCGCCCGCCCGTCACCGCCGCCCGCGATAATCCACGCCGATGGCATACGACGAGGACTTGGCCAACCGGATCCGCGAGCTGATGGCGGACGAGAAGGGCGTGACCGAGCAGCGCATGTTCGGCGGCCTCGCTTTCCTGATCAACGGCAACATGTCGGTCTCGGCGAGCGGCCAGGGCGGCTTGCTGCTCCGGGTCAACCCTGAGGAAAGCGACGCGCTGGCGGCCAAGCCGCACGCTGAGGTAGCGGTCATGCGGGGACGCGAGATGGCCGGCTGGCTGCGCGTCGACGGCGAAGGTGTACGCACCAAGCGCGATCTGGAGCGATGGGTCAAGCGTGGCGTTGGCTACGCCCGATCCTTGCCGGCAAAGAAGAAGAAGTAGTACCGCGCTTACCCGGGCTGATGCGGGTCCTCCACCTCTCGCCGCATCCCGACGACGAGCTGCTCGGGTGTCCGGCCGTCCTGTTCGCGTTGCTCGACGCCGGCCACGAGATCACGAACCTGACCGTCTCGCTCGGCCGCCCGCAACACCAGCAACGGAGGTACGCCGAGCTCCGAGAGGCGGCGAAACGCACCGGCTTCAGCTGCCACACGCTCGAGCCGCCGCTCGACATCGGCCGCCACCACGATCACGTCGCCGCCCAAGCCAGGCTGACGCACGCCCTGGTCACGGGCGACGAGTTCGAGCTGTTGATCGCGCCGAGCCCGCACGATGGCCACCACGGCCATGAGCTCGTCGGTCGCGCGGCGCTCGGCGCCGCCACAGCCCGGCGCGCACCGCTCTGGCTGTGGGCGCTGTGGTCCGAGCTGCCGGTGCCGACGCTGCTGTATCCCTTCGGGCCGGCAGCGCTGGCGAGAATCAAGCACGGACTGAACGCGTACGCCGGCGAGATCGACCGCAACGACTACGTGCAACTGGTTGAGCCGCGCGCCGAGGTGGCGGCGGTGCTCGGTCCGGAGCGGGTGTTCGGGTTTGGGGCGCCGGGGATCGATCAGCCCTACGCCGAACTCCTGTGCGAGGTGGTACCGGCCCGGAGCGGGGCGATGCTGCTCGGGGCCGCGCGCCGTATCGACCCCGGCGCCCCGCTCGCGCCGCCGACGACGCGAGACGCGAGCCCCTGGCTACGCGCGGCATCGCCGCGCGACACGCTCGGGCGCGGCTAAGGGCTCAAAGCTGCGCGACGTCCGTGTCCAGACCGAGCAGTAGGCGCCCGGTCAGCTCCCAGGTTGCCGGCGCGACGAGCATGTGCTGCGTCGCGGCGTGGGCGTCGCGAAAGCGCCGCTGGAGCGGACTCGAGTCATAGAGGGCGCTGCCGCCGTCCAGCCGATAGGCCGCGGTGACCACTTCGGCCGCAGTGGAGGCCGCGTTCGTGGCGGCCAGCCGGATTGCCATGCGCTCGGCCACCGGCACCTCACCCTGCTCGCGCGCCGCCGCAAACGCGTTCTCGGCCGACTGAAGCACGAGCCCACGCGCCGCCCGCAGCGACGCTTCGGCCCGCGCCACCTCGGCCTGCGTGGTATTCCGCTCGGCCAGGCGCCGCCGGCTCCCGGTCGGCGTCTTCTCGGCCGCCACCACCACAAACTCGTCCAGCGCTCCACGCGCGACGCCCAGACTGACGGCGGCGATCGCCATGGCGAGCAGCCCGAAGAGCGGGAACAGGTACAGAGGCCCAGGTTGGACCGGCGGATCCGTGAACACGGAGGCCGAGTGCTCGGCCGCAATCAGGAGATCTCCGAACGAGATGTCGTGGCTGCCAGTACCGCGCAGGCCGGCGACGTGCCAGGTGTCGTGAATCTCCACATCCGCGGCGGGCGCCAGCATGAGCCGCACGTCAGGGGCCCCGCCGTCGAGCATCCGGACCTCGCCCGGCGCGACCTCGACGACGCTTCCACCCATCAGCCAGTCGCAGTGCTGGCAGCCACTGGCGAACGGCCAGCGGCCGCTGACGCGGAACCCGCCCTCGACGGGAACCGCTCGCCCGCGCGGTGCGAACACGCCGCCGAGGATCGTCTCCGGCGTCGCGAACACCTCCGCCGCGGCGTTCGCCGGCAGATAGCCGAGCAGCAATCCGCTCGTCGCGGCAATCGCCACGCACCAGCCCGCCGCGCCGTCGCCCCGCGCCACCGCCTCGACGGACTCGATCAGCACGGTCGGTGGCGATTCGAGTCCGCCGACGGCGGCCGGGACGCACAACCGAAACAATCCGCCCGCGGCCAGCTCGCCGACGAGCTCACGCGGCAGACGGCGATCGCGCTCGCCGAGCGGCGCGAGCTCTGCCGCGCGCGGTGCGAGACGCTGTGCCGCGGCGACGGGTGACTCCGAAAGCGCGATGGCGCCAGTTGTACCGGACCCGAGAGCCGGACCCTGTCAGGATGCCCGCCCGATGGAGACCTCGGCCGCACTTGCCCCGGAACTTGACGCCGCGATCCGCGCCAACTGCGAGCGCGTTCTCAGACAGAACTGGCGCGAAGGGACTCGCAAGTCCGACGGTACGGAATTTGCCTACACCTGCCCCAGCCCGGGCCACTACCCGTGGCAGTGGTACTGGGACTCGAGCTTCACCGCGATCGCTTGGCGGCATTTCGATCCGGCGCGCGCGCGGCGCGAGCTCGAGTCGCTGCTGGCGGCGCAGCGCTTCGACGGGTTCATCGGCCACACGATCTTTTGGAACACGCCGCTCACCGGAGTCCGCCGCTTCACCTACAACGTCACCGAACCGGGCGCGCCCACCACGGCCAGTATTCAGCCACCGGTACTGGCCTGGGCATGGCGGATCGCGGTCGGCGACCCGCGGGAGGTACCAGGCATCGCCCGCCACCACGATTGGCTCGACGCCAATCGCGACCTGGATGGCGACGGCCTGATCTGGATCGTCCAGCCCGACGAATCAGGGCTCGACGCCTCGACGCAGTTCGACGCGATCTGGCGCCGCCGCGCGCACAGCCGACCGGGCTACGTGCTGCTCGTGCAGCGCAACCGGCGGCTCGGCTACGACGCTCGCCGGATCGCCGAGGCCGGCGGACCGGTGTGCTGCGAGGTCATGACCAACGTCCTCTACTCGCTGTCGCGCACGGCGCTCGGCCAACCGTCGCTGACGCCGCAGATCATCGAACGCCTGTATGACCGGGAGACCGGCCTGTTCATGCCCATCGCGCGGCCGCAGCCGAAGCCGCGACCGGCGCTGACCTGGACGGCGTTGGCGCCGCTGGCGCTTCCGGACCTGCCGGAGGACATCGGCCATGACCTGGTGCAGCGCCACCTGCTCGACGACAAGGAGTTCTGGCTCCCGGTGCCGCCGCCATCGGTGTCGGCGAGCGACCCGACGTTCTCCACCCGCGACGAGAACTTGCTCGGAGTCCGCCGCTACTGGCGCGGCCCGACCTGGATCAACGCCGCGTGGCTGGTCTGGCTCGGCCTCGTTCGGCTCGGGTACGAGGACGCCGCGGCGCAACTGGTTCAGCGTGTCGCGGGCGCGGTTGGCTCACAGGGCCTGCGCGAGTACTACAACCCACGCACGGGTCATGGCATGGGCGCGGTCGACTTCGGCTGGTCCTCGCTCGTGATGGAGCTGATCGCGCCGGATCCGCGCGCGGGCACGAGCTACCTGGGCTGATCGGCCGAGCCCATCGTGCCGGCGAACGCTAGCCCGGGCGCGGCCGGCAGGTAGGCTCTGGTACGCACGTGGACCATTCGCCTGACCATGTCGACGTCTTGATCGTGGGCGCCGGCCTGTCGGGGATCGGCGCTGGTTATCACCTGCAGGCGAAGTGCCCGGAGAAGAGCTACGCCATCCTCGAGGCGCGCAGTCGCAGCGGGGGTACCTGGGACCTGTTCCGCTATCCGGGGATCCGCTCGGACTCCGACATGTACACGCTCGGCTACTCGTTCCGGCCGTGGGAGAACCCGAAGGCGATCGCAGACGGCGAGTCGATCCTCGCCTATGTTCGCGACACAGCTGAACGCAACGGCATAAACCAGAACATCCGCTTCAACCATCGCGTGGTCAGAGCCGAGTGGTCAAGCGCCGACGCGCGCTGGACCGTGACCGCCCAGCGCACCGAGGCCGACACCAACGGCGACGCCGACACCAACGCGCAGACCCACACCGACACCAACCCCGACACCGTTCAGCTCACAGCCAACTTCGTCTTCGTCTGCTCGGGCTACTACCGCTACGACCGCGGCTTCACGCCGGAGTTCAACGGAACCGAGCGCTTCCAGGGCCGGATCGTCCATCCGCAGCAGTGGAGCGAGGACATCGACTACGCCGGCAAGCGCGTCGTCGTGATCGGCAGCGGCGCCACCGCTGTGACGCTGGTGCCGGCGCTGGCCGAGCGGGCGGAGCATGTGACGATGCTCCAGCGCTCGCCGAGCTATGTCGTCTCGCTGCCGGCCGAGGACGCACTGGCGATCCGGCTGCGGCGCATGCTGCCCAGCATGCTCGCCTACCAGCTCGTGCGCTGGAAGAACGTGCTGCTGATGATGCTGAGCTTCCAGCTCAGCCGGCGCCGGCCCGGGTTGATGAAGAAGCTGCTTCGCCGCGGCCTGGAACGTGAGCTGCCGCCCGGCTACGACATCGACACCCACTTCAAGCCTCGTTACAACCCTTGGGACCAGCGTCTGTGCCTTGTGCCGGACGGCGATCTGTTCGCGGCGATCAACGAGGGACGGGCAACGGTCGTCACCGACGCGATCGACACGTTCACCGAACAGGGGATCAAGCTGGCCTCCGGCGGCGAACTGGAGGCCGATCTGATCGTCACGGCGACCGGGCTCGAGTTGGTCCCAGTCGGCGGCATCGAGCTGAAGGTCGACGGACGCGCTGTCGACCTCGCCAACACACTTGGATACCGCGGCATGATGATCAGCGGCGTGCCCAACCTCGCAGTCGCGTTCGGCTACACGAACGCGTCGTGGACGCTCAAGTGCGACCTGACCTGCGAGTACGTCTGCCGCCTGCTTCGCCACATGGACTCAGCTGGCTACAGCACCTGCGTGGCGGAGAACGATGACCCATCCGTCCTCTCCGAACCGTTCATCGATTTCAATTCCGGCTACGTGCTCCGCGCTGTCGACAAGTTCCCCAAGCAGGGATCGAAACGCCCCTGGCGTCTGCACCAGAACTATGCGCTGGACATCGTGTCGCTGCGCTTCAGCCATATGGAGGACGGCGTGCTGCGCTTCAAGCGCGCCTCAGAGCAGCGCGATACCGAGCCCCACCAACATGACGACGCTGGTGCTCCACACGATGATGGTGGCGATCAGACGCTGCTCGAGCCCATAGGCGTGTCCGACGATCAGGCTGTTGATTCCGGTCGGCATCGCGGCTTGCAGTAGGTACGCCGACGGCAGCCGGATGATCAGGGCCGACACTCCGGCCAGCACGAGCGGCACCGCGCACACGCGCAGACCAACGGCAACCGCGACGCGTCGATCGGGGAGCTCGAGCAGCGGCGCACGATCCTCCCGGCGCTCTGCCGACAAGTTCACGCCGACCGCGAAGAACCCGAGTGGCAGAAGCAGCGCGACCACGACGTGTGAGGCCTTGACCAGCACCGGCGGGGCCAGCGAGGCCGGTGCGATCAGCCCTGCGATGACGGCCAGGAGCGGCGGATTGCGCGTGATGAACGATCTGAACCGCTCGCGCCAGGTGTTACCGGCGCGCACTCCGAACGCAGCGCCGACGGCAAAGCCGACGAGCAGGAACATCGGCGCGCCGACGATCTGGTCGTAGCCGACAGCCGAGCTGAGCGAGGGAGTGCCGAGCAAGGCGACCGTCATCGGCAGCCCCAGATAGCCGGTGTTGACGACGACCACGCAGAGGATCAGCGCGCCCACGGCCGGGCGCGGCAAGCGAAGCCACTTGCTCCCGATCAGCCAGGCCGCGGTCCCCGCCGCCGCGATCGCCACGTAGGCCGCCACCAGACCGATGCCGGCGCCCCCGGACAACCGTAGGTGCGCGATGTTCACGAACGAAACGAACGGCACCAGCACGTACAGCATCAATCCGAGGGCCGCCCGGGCAGCGCGTGGAGCGGCTGCGAAGCGGTGCTCGGACACGACACCGACCGCGGTCGAGGCCAAAACCGCCAGCGCGACCAGGATCATGGTCGCGCATCAACCCACTCCGTCGCGGCGTCGCGGCCGCTCTGGTAGAGCTTCTCGGCCGTCGCAGCGTCGATCGTGAAGTCGAATGGCCCGACGCCGAGACTGTCGACCTCGATCGAGCGGGCCTTCACCCACGGTTGCGCCAGGTAGCCCTGGTCGCGCCCGACGATGGCGGTGACTACGAGCGACTCCAGGAAATGGAACCCCGGCACGGAGCGCAACAAGGCGAGCGGTGGGATCAGGCGCGTGTCGCCGGCCGGCAGCTGCGGGATCAGGGTCACGCCGATCGTCGGCCAACGGCCTGGCTGGCCGTCGGTGCGGTCGAAGGTGTCGAGGGGGTAATTGGTGATCAGCCCGCCGTCAACGAGCTGGGACTCGCCGTCCGCATGAGCCAGCCTGAACGGCTCGTACAAGTAAGGGACAGCGGTGGACGCGCGGACGGCGTCGGCCACGCTTTGGGCGTCGGGATCGAGGCCGTAGCGCTCGTAGTCCTGGGGCAGACGCAGCAATTGACCACGCGTCACGTCGGCCGTCATCAGCGTCAAACGCCACTGATGCTCGGGGCGGGGATCGGCGCCCGGGTCGTCGGTGATGCGCAGATCGCCGAACGTCTTGACGCCGAGCTTCGCCAGCTCACCCTCGATCAGGTCGTGCAGATAGGTGCCCGGCGAGTATCCGTTCTCGAGCACCACGGACAGCGCCGGCCCGACGAAGGGGATGGAGTCGAGTTTGTCCTTGTCGAGGAACTTCTCGTACTGCAGGCTCCCCAGGAGCTCATGCAGAGACGCGGCCGTGCCGCCGGCGGCGAGCAGCGCGCCGACGATCGCTCCGGCCGACGTACCGGCGATCCGCTTGAACTGGGCTCCGTGCTCCTCGAGGACGGCCGCGGCTCCAACGTGCTCGATGCCGAGGACGCCACCGCCAGAGAGCACCAGGACCGTCGGCCCGAGCGCAGCCGGCATGCTCAGCCGCCCGCCCTCCGATACGACTCGGCGGCCGCGGCGTAGCGATCCATCGCCTGCTCGACCTCCTGGGGTCCGCGCGGCGGAAGCCAGAACACGCCCCGGTGGACCCCGGCGCGATCGAAGGCTTCGATCCGGGCTGGGTCGCGCATCATGCCCATCTGTGTGACGGGGATCTGCGGGCGCCCGGCCTCCGCGGCCGATCGCTGAAGGTCAGCGAAGCGGGCGATCATGTCCTCGTCCTTCCCGATTCGGTTGGGCATCCATTCGTCTCCGAAGGCGATTACCCGCTTGTGGACGTTTGGACCGTTGCCGCCCACGAGGATCGGCGGATGTGGCTGCTGCGCCGGCTTGGGCCAGCACCAGATTCGCTTGAACCGGACGTGCCGGCCGGCGTACGTCGCCTCGTCGTCTCGCCAGATCGTCTTCACCGCCTCAACGCTTTCGCGCATGCGGCCGAACCGGCTGGCCGCGTCGGTGCCGTGGTTGCGCATCTCCTCGATATTCCAGCCGGCGCCCACGCCGAACAGGAAACGGCCATCCGAGAGGCGATCCACAGATGCGACCTGTTTGGCCGTGACGATCGGGTCGCGCTCGATGATCAGGCAGACCGCCGTACCGATCCGCAGGTGGCGGGTCGCGCTCGCCGCCGCGGTCAACGCGACGAAAGGGTCGTACATGCGGCTGTACTCGGGCGGGAGCTCGCCGCCGGCCGGGTAGGGGGTTTCACGGCTGGCCGGGATGTGCGTGTGCTCGGGGAAGAGCAGCGACTCGAAGCCGCGGTCCTCCGCCATCCGCGCCAGTTCGGCGGGGTCCTGCGTGTCCTCCGTCGGGAAGATTGCGACGCCGAAATTCATGGCTTCTTCACCCTACAGCGCTAATGTCGGTGTCATGGATACCGACACGAACACCGCCCGTCCGGTCGATCTAACCGACGATCAGTGGCGCGAGCGACTCACGCCCAAGCAGTACGACATCCTCCGCCGTCACGGCACCGAGCGCCCCTTCACCGGCGCCTACTGGAACGTCAAGGAGGACGGCATCTACCGCTGCGCCGGGTGCGGCGCCGAGCTGTTCAAATCCGACACCAAGTTCGATTCCGGCACCGGCTGGCCCAGTTTCTGGGAGCCCGCGGTGGCGGAAAACGTCGAGCTCCGGTCGGACCGCAGCCTGGGGATGACACGCACCGAGGTCCTGTGCAAGAGCTGCGGCGGCCATCTCGGCCACGTCTTCGACGACGGGCCACGGCCGACAGGGCTGCGCTACTGCATCAACTCGTGCGCGCTGGACCTGGATAAGCCGCCTAGCGCCTAGCGCCTAGCGCCTAGTTGTAAGTCCCGAGAAGGTTGGTCAGGCCCGCTGGCCGGGTTGGTGGGCCGAGGGCTGAGTGTCGTCGTCGATGAGTCGCTCAGTCGCTCGGCTTAGCGTGAGAGGGTGGTGAAGCGTGCCGGAGCGCCA
>JBJMLD010000210.1:0-4766 GCA_045805545.1 Solirubrobacteraceae bacterium
GACACCCCAGCGGCACTCCGAACGTCCTCTGCCGCGACGTCGAGGACTTCCGCGACAGCCCCCAGGTTCGCGCCACACGCGCAGCGGATCACAGCGGAAGCGGACCCGCCCACCTGAACCCACTCGTGCTCGTGGTCACTCGCGGACATCGTGTCGGCCCACCTTACGCCGACCCCGCTCAGGGGTCATTCCGAAACACTGGCGGCCCAGGCGAGAGTCAATTCCGGAGTCCAGCTTGTGAAGCAGGCGCTCGAGCCTGGAGGCAGCCGGTACTACCTCCTTTGCAGTTCCTGCGACGCTTCCGCTGAACGGGCAAGGCGGTCGAGCAGGTCGGCCAGCGCGTCGGGGTCTTCGATCATCGGGAAGTGTCCCCCTGGAATCGCGATCGGCTCGATACCTAGCAACTCACGGGCGACGAACACTTCCCATTCAGGCGTGAAGAACTCGTCGTCGCGCGCATAGACGAGCGCCGTCGCAACGTGGGGATGTTCGAGGAGCGGATAATCCCCCACCGGCGCCGCGCCCGGTCGCAAGCGCCTCGCCAGTTGCTGCCCCGCTTCGCTCGACAGCCTCGGATACATGGCCGAGATCGCAGCGTCCGGCTCCCAGACCAGCCGGCCCTGGACATCCTGAGGTGGAAACGGGAATCCGTCCCGAAAGACCGGCGGGGCGTCCGTGGGCGCTCCAAAGGACCCGAATCGCGGACACAGATAGACGAGCAAGGCCGGGTCACACTCGTCGGCCACAAGCGCTGCCTCGGCGGATCCGACCGAGTGGCCGACGATAACCACCGGCGCTTCAATGCTTGCAAGCGCCGTGATCACCGGGAGTGCACGCTCCTCGTAGCCCGCGGTCGGGTCGTCAAAGGGCAGGTCAGGGGCGAGCGCGTCGTAGCCGCGCGAGCGCAAGCGTTCGACCAACGGCGCCCAGCAGGAGCCGTCGTGCCAGTTGCCATGGATGAGACAGAAGGTGATGACACGCCGTGTATCGCACGTCGCGCCCGGCTTTGCAACCGCGTCAGGCCAAAGATCTCACGGCGTCTTCTGCCTCGGAGACGAGGCTGGAGACGATGTCGGCAGCGGGCTCTTCGCGGGTCACAAGTCCGACTCCCTGCCCGGCCCAGTGCGGGAGCGGTTCGATGTCGCCGGACATCGCGGCGGTTGGGGTTGACGAGGCGTAGCGGTTGATCGGCGAACCATCGGGGCGCGAGGCAGGCTCGTCGGTTTCACCCGGCCTCGAACCCGATGCGGGCCGGCCCGCCCGTTCCCACGCCTCGACCGTCGAATTGCGGAGCGTACGGTGCGTTGCGTCGGCCCAGCCGCGGTCGAAGAGTGTGCCGTAGAAGGTGTCGGCCTCGCCGGCCGCGAGGATACGGCGTCGGTAGTCGGGATGGATCCCGGCCTCCTTTGCGGCGAGGAAGCGCGTGCCTACCCACGCGCCTGCGGCGCCGAGTGCGAGCACAGCGGCCAGACCCCGGCCGTCGGCGATTCCACCTGCTGCGACGACCGGCAGCGGCGCCACCGCGTCGACCACACGAGGCACGAGCGCGAGCGTCGAGACGGTTCCCCAGACGTGCCCACCAGCTTCCCACCCCTGCGCCACGACGACATCGGCACCCGCGACGGCTGCTGCTCGTCCCTCCTCGGCGGTACCGACGGTGACGAACACGAGCGCGCCCGCATCATGCGTTTCGTCGATGAGGCCGCTCGCGTCGCCCCAGAAGAACGAGACGACGCGCACACCTGCCTCGAGTGCTGCTGCCAAACGCTCACGCTGGTCCCACTCCAGGCCAAGATTGGCGCCGAACGGACGCCCTGTCAGCTGACGTGTTTGCTCGGCGACCGAGGCGATCTCCTCCGGAGACGCCCACGAAAGTGGCAGAAGCCCAAGCCCACCAGCGTTCGAGACGGCGGCTGCCAGTTCCGGCGTAACGGCGCCTCCCATGGGCGCGAGCACGATAGGCACCTCGATCCCGACGAGGTCGCACAGCGGCGTCCGCACCCAGCGAGTCTACGGAACGGCCGCGTCCGTGATCAAGCAGCGCTGCGCATGCGTGGCCGGCCGTCTTCGGTGGCCGAGCTCGACCAGGTTTCGCGTCGCAAACTCTCCGCCGGCGACGTCGTCCACGGCGACGCCCGGGAACGAGGGGTGGACCGCGCCGCCAGCAACGCCGCGGCCGATAAGGGGCGCCGCCACCTCCAGCCACCGGGGCCTCCGATCGCGCCGTCGCCAGCGGTCGCCACTCCAGCACGGGTCGTTGGTAAGCGAGGCCGATCAATCTCTGTCTCTGTCGCGTCTGGCGGAACTGCCATCTGAGCCCGTCAGGTGAGAGGACGCAGGCAACACATAATGACCGCTCAGCAGTCATTCCCGAACACTGGCCCAGCCCAGCATCTCGCTCCCCAAGGCACAGCGTCTGTGCGAGTTCGGTTCGGTGCGTCCCGGGTACGTACCGTCCGTGCGTGTCCTCGCAGCGATGGCAGTCGCCGGCGTGGCTGGTGCGTGCGCTGCGGGCGCGACCGCGGGTGCGCAGCAGACCGGCACCCTCGTTGTGCGTCTTGTGACCGACCCGGCTCCTCCCGGGGCGACGTGGAAGTACTCCGGCGCGGGCACTGCGTTCAAACTTGGCCGCGCGACCGAGCGCACCGTCGCGCTGCAACCGGGCACCTACCAGCTCCACGAGACGGGCGGAAAGAAGGGGCAGCCGCGCACGCTGACCACTCTCGCCTGCGACGACCCGAGCGGCGACACGAACACGAGCGCCGCTGAGGCGTCGGCATCCGTTGCGCTGCAGGATGGCGAGACAGTGACGTGCACGTTCACCCATCGCGCACTTGGCCCGCTCCCGTCCGCCGCCAAACTCGACCTCGCGCGCACCTATGCGCCGGTCCTGCGCCTCAGCTCCGGTGAGCCGTACCGTCCGCTTCGGCTCGAGGACTATCTGAGCGTCAGCACGCTCCACTCGGGTACGCCGCCGCACGGACGGCTGCTGCAAACCAACCCCACCCTCTTCTCGCTCCCCGCGGTGGCCGGCCGCTTCTACCTCGACGTCGATGGAGCCGAGCCGCACTCACATGCCTCCAGGTATCCAGACATCGAGCAACGGCTTCGCGCGTCTCACCCGCGCGCGACCGTCTACTTCCACGTCGTCCACCAACGCGCAACCGGACGTGTCGCGATCGAGTACTGGTTCCAGTACCTCTACAACGACTTCTACGACAAACACGAGGCCGACTGGGAAGGCGTCACCGTCTTCCTCCAGGGCAGGAGCCCGCTCGGGGTCAGCTACTCGGCACACCAAGACCGCCGGTGGTCACGATGGGCGTCGCAAACGACGAAGAATGGCACCCACCCGATCGTGTACATCGCACGAGGCTCGCACGCCAACTACTCCCAGCGGGGCCGCTACCGCATCAAGGTTTGCTGGACCCGCCATGGCAGGCACTGCACCCTCACGCCGAAGGCCGACGTCGCGTCCGGCACCGGAGGAACGCTCACCCCGTCCGGCTATGACTACGCACAGCTCGGCGGCAAGGCCTACAGCGGCGACTGGGGATCAGGGACTTACATCCTCGGCAGCCGGACGTCGGACCATCTCACCGACCCGCGCCGGCGGTCGGACTACAAGAACCCGTTCACCATCCTCACCCACTGATCGCGTCACCCCTCGGGCCTCGCAGGCCCGCCGCCACCCCCGCGACGTGAGCCCCATCCGCGGATGCCGTGCTCGGGCGAGCTTGCTCGAGCCGTGTACGGCACGCCCACCGAGCTGCCAAAGCCCGGCCGGATCGCTGAAGGATGCTTTGAGACCCCCAACAGCCCCCGCTGGCCGTAGAGGCCTCATAATCCGGGCTAAATGCCTGCGGCGTCCTGAATTGAGGCGAAAGTGCCTGCAACCGTCCCAGTTGGAGGCCGCAGCGAGTTGGGGTCGGTTCGGCTGTTGCTAGCGGCTCACGATCGGGCGGCGTGCGCTGCTCTTCGTGGTGGCCGCCGGCTTGGTCGCGTCGAGGATCTCCGCACCGCTTACAGCCCGCGCGAGTGAGGACGCGGCCCGCTTCGTGCTCGCCTTGTCGTCGAATTGGCCGCTCTGCAGCAGCCTCTCGCCGTTTCTGTTCAGGACGACGAAGCGGAACTTCTCGCCGCTTTTGCGGATCTCGATCTTGCCGGCCATCATCGCCCTCCTCGTGGTGAGTGGGACTGGAGTCTAGGTGGCTCGAAGGCGAGCCGTATCCACTGCCGTCGTCGCGGACAGCCTGCTCGAGAGAGAAGTTTCGGGATCGTGGCGAGATCGTCTGCTTTCGCTCATTCGTGTTATCAGCGGGATTGCTCTCGCGCCGTTTGCCGTGCGGGAGCGAGAGCGGCGAGCTCGTCGTAGAACATCGTGAGGCGGCTGATGGTGGCCGGCCAGCCGTGATGGCGGCTCGCGGCCTCGGCGCGCCGCCCGCGGTTCTGTCGCTCCTGGTGGCCGGTGGCGGCCGCGAAGAGCGTGTCGGTGAGGCTGTCCTGGTCGTCGGGAGGGATCAGCCAGCCAGTCTTGCCGTCGGCGACGAGTTCCGCCGGTCCGTGTGTGCGGCAAGCGATCACCGGCAGCCCGCAGGCCATCGCCTCGACGAGCACCAGCCCGAACGCCTCCGCGACCGAGGGCAGCACGAGCAGGTCAGCGGCGTTCAGCGCCTGCGGCAGCTGCTCATGCGCACGCCAGCCGGCCAGGAACACCTGTCGGTTCCCCAGCCGCCGCGCGGTGGCCAGCGGATGCTCGCCCTCCC
>JBJMLD010000211.1:0-12999 GCA_045805545.1 Solirubrobacteraceae bacterium
CCGGTCGAGGGGCCATGGCAATCAGGGGCGACCCCTTAATTCTTTTGCGATCTCCCCCGCGAATGCATCGATCTCCTGCCAATCGCGGTCATCCTCGTCGGGGGCATGGACGGCGCGCACGGCGGCTCGCTCGACGAAACCCAAGTCGTCCTTGTTGAGCCGCCCGGCGAACAGATGGTGCCCGCGCGCTTCGACGCTCTGCCTCATCTCGGGCACGTCGGCGAGGTCGCCCTCCGGAACGCGATGCTCGGGCGGACCGAGCGGTCCCGAGCTGAACAACCACACGGGCGCCGCGCGCAGGGTGTCCGTGTTGGCCTGCACGAACTTCCGCGCCGGCTTCAGCCACCTGCCCGTGTATTCGCCTTGTGCCGGCTGGCCGCGGTAACGAGGACGGTCATGACGGTGAATTCCTCGTAGGAAATCGTCACCCGCGGCGCAGGCGATGTCATCCGCAGTCAGCCCCGACGGGATGCTTGGAACTACTGATGGCGTTACGCAAGCGGCGTGTGACGATGCGTGTTGTATGCCCTCAGCCATCGACCTGTACTGGTTGCCTCTCGGCGCCGGCGGTCATTCGGTTCGCTACAACGGCCGTGCCTTCGAGTGGGTGGTGTCGCGCGTGGAGCACCGCACCGCGCGGGACCTCTACCACTCCGCACTTGAGGTTCGCGTGCGCTCCGACCGCTACGTGATCGAGATGACCCCGATCCCACGCGGCGACCCGCCAGCGCGCGGCGCAGTCGTGACGGGGCCAGTCGGGAGTGGATGGGCCGGGCGGTGGCGGATATTCCGCTACGAGGTGCGGCGCTGGCGCGGCGGCGTCATTCCCGACGTCGCGGAAGCCGTGGCTAGCCCGCATCGCCTGACCGACAGCGCGAGCTGCGCCAGGCGACTCCTCGCCGCTGTGGCGGAACTGCCAGCACCGGTATGGGGGCGCGACGAGCTGGACGCGGGCGAAATGTGGAATTCCAACTCGGTGGTCGCGTGGCTGCTCGCCCGCAGCGGCCTCGACCCCGAGTTGATCAGACCGCGGGCGGGAGGCGGGGCGCCGGGGTGGGACGCGGGATGCGTAGTGGCGCGGCGCAGTTCCGCGGCATCGCGCGCGCTAGGCGCTCCGCCCTCAAGAGACAATCTGCATCGAAGAGCCGCGCCGGCTGATCGGCTTAGACCTGCGGCGCGAGCTGTACGCCCGGCTCCTGGCCGAGCGTCAGCACGTCGGCGAACAGGTCGCCGTGCTCGTCGAGGCGAGCCAGCACGTCATCCATTTCGAACACCAGCTGGTCCGGGTCGCCGGCGTCGATCGCCGCCTCCAGCTCTTCCCAGGTGAGAGGCGTCGAGACCGTCGGGCGTTGCTTGGCGCGCACCGAGTAGACGCAGACCATCGACTTGTGCTCGGTGTTCTGGCTCCAGTCGACGAACACCTTGCCGGGGCGCAGGGCTCTGGCCATGCGCGCGACGACACGGTCGGGCATCTGTGATTCGAGTAGCTCGGCGATGCCGCGGGCGACGGGTTTCGTCGTCCGGTAGGAGGCGGTCCGATTGTTCAGCGGGACGTAGACCTGGAGCCCCTTCGATCCGGAGGTCTTCACCATCGACTGCATGCCGAAACCGTCGAGCAGGTCACGCACCCGGAGGGCGACCTCCGCGCACTCGAGCACCCCGACTCCCTCCCCCGGGTCGAGGTCGAAGGCCAGCACGGTCGGCCGGAGCAGCTCCTGTCGCTGGTGCAGCGATGTGTGCAGCTCGATGCTGCCGAGGTTGACGGCCCAGAGCAGCGCCGGCAGCTCGTTGACCACGCAGTAATCGATCGTCGCGCCCTTGTCGGCGCTCCATACCGGCGCGGTTGCAATCCAGTCGGGGCGATGCTCGGGGCACGCCTTCTGCCAGAAGCGCGGCCCGTTCACTCCGGACGGGTAGCGGTGCATATGCAGGAGGCGATCGCGAAGATGCGGCAGCATCGCGCCTGAGATCCGGACGTAGTAGTCGAGCAGATCCTTCTTGGTCGTTCCGGTCTGCGGAAAGATGACCCGGTCCAGGTGGCGGATGGTCAGCCGCCGCCCATCGATCTGGAACTCCGCGCTCACTCCCGAGCCGGTCGCTCCTGCCCGCGCCGTACACCCACGTCGCGATCCGCAGTGAGGCCCGGTCCTGCCGCAGGATCGTCGGATCCCGCTCCCGGATCCTCCACGACCTCGGTCGATGCAATGCGATCGGCCTCGCCGTACACCGCGCCGGTGCGGTCGGACTCGAGCTCGGGCGTGAACGCGTCGCGCTCGGGCTGGCCGCCGCCCTCGCCATGGGTGGCGTTCTCGATCAGCTCGGCTTCGGCTTGCTCCCAGCCCTCCTGCTCACCGCCGCCGGCCTGAACGACCGGATCCATGGCCGGATCATCGGCATCCGGCTGGGCGGCGCCGCCTATCCGGCCCGCCTCGGCGGCCGCTGCACTGGCCTCCTGGGCGGCGAGCACATCGCCGCTGGCGGGCGTTTCAGCCGCCGCGCTGTCTTCGACGGTCGTGTCGGTGGCGCCGCTGAGCGCATCGGCGCGCTCGGCGCGCTCGACGTCGGACTCGGGGGCGCTGGCCGGCGCCGGCACGGACGGGCCTGGGATCTCGACCGGGGGCGGAGCCAGTGGCGGCCCCTCGGCCGCGGGGGTCTGGGCGGCGATGCCCTCGCCGCTCACCCCGGGCGCCGCGGCGGGAAGATCTTCGCCGCCACCACGACCGCGATCCCCCGGCTGGCGCTCGGTCAGCGCCGCGGCGGCGATCTCGGTCACGCCGACCACGGCCAGCGGCGCCCAGTCGAGCACCTTCGCCTTGCTTCGGCTCAGGAGGTACGCCCCGGCCAGCAGCAGCGCGCCGGTGCCGGCATCGGCGAGCAGGTGCACGCGCATGGGCAGCTTGCGGACCACACCGACCTCGTAGTCGGTGAGCGAGCTGGTGGCCAGCGTTCCGGCACCCGTGGCCGCCAGCAGGATGCCGGCGCGGCGGTCACGCAGCAGCTTCGGAGCGGCGAGCGAGCCCGCGCCGCCAGCGTAGTCAAGAACTCCATGCAGTTTCGTTGAAATCAAAGCCATGGCCAGGTCTTACCCGCCATGTCTGCCAGGCAAGCGGGTGTCTGAGCCGGCCCTGACCGGCCCGTTTATCCACTGGTCGCGGCTTCTCCGATCAGCGTCTCGAGCGGCGTGTCCGGGTCGGACAGCGCGCCGGTGTCGACGGGCTGTCGCGAACGGATCAGCGCCTGGACGTGCTGGTTGACGTCCCACACGTTGACGTTCATGCCGGCGAGCACGCGGCGATCCTTGAGCCAGAAGGCGACGAATTCGCCGCCGGCGGGATCACCCCGGAAGCGCACTTCGTCCCACTCGGTGGCGTAGCCCGAATACTCCATGCCCACCTCGTACTGGTCGGAGAAGAAGTACGGAATCCGGTCGTAGGACACGGATTCGCCGAGCATCGAGCGGGCGGCCGCCGGGCCCTGGTTGAGCGCGTTGGCCCAGTGCTCGACGCGAATGCGCCGCTCGTAGAACGGGTGCCAGGCATCGGCCACATCGCCGGCCGCGAACACGTTCTCGGCCGAGGTGCGCAGAGCCTGATCGACTGCGATCCCGTTCGTCAGCTCGAGCCCGGCGGCTTCGGCCAGTTCCGTGCGCGGTGCCACGCCGATGCCGACGACGGCGAAGTCGCACTCGACGATCCGGTCATCGCTGGTGCGAACGCCGCGGACTGCGCCGTCACCTTCGAACGCGCTGACCCCGGTGCCGAGCAGGAGCTCGACGCCGTGCTGGGCGTGCACGTCGCGATAGAAGGCGCCGATCTCCTCTCCGAAGATGCGCACGTTGGGGAGCGGCAGGGGATCGATCAGCGTCACCTCGGCACCGAGCCCCCGGGCGGAGGCCGCTACCTCGCTGCCGATCCAGCCCGCACCAACGACAGCGACGCGAACGCCGTCCTTCACACGCTCGCGGATCGCGTCGGCGTCGGCAAACGTGCGCAGATATTGGATGCCTTCCAGGTCGCTGCCCGGCACGTCCAGGCGTCGCGGCTGCGCCCCGGTGGCCAGGAGCAGCTTGTCGAACGAGATCGAGTTGCCGTTGTCCAGCGTCACGCGTTGCTCGCCGGCGTCGAGGGCATCCACGTTGGTGTTCGTCAGCAGCTCGACCTCGTCCGCGGCGTAGAACTGTGCGTCGTTGACGTAGGCCTTGTCGCGCTCTGACTCGCCGCGCAGGTAGTCCTTGCTGAGCGGCGGGCGCTCGTAGGGGCGCTCCGGCTCGGCGCAGATGACCAGCAAGCGTCCGTCGAACCCCTGCTCTCGCAAATGCGCGGCTGCCTTACCGGCGGCCAGGCCGCCGCCCACGATGACGAACGTCGGCGCGCTCATCGCTCGCTCGCGATCAGCTCGCGCAGGCTGTCATGCTCCTCGGCGCAGGCCGGGCAGCCCTGCAGGTGCGCCCGCATGCCCGGGACGCGTGCGTCTGCATCCTCGCCCGTCGCCTCGGTGTCGACGTAGACGTCGATCAGCTCGAAGCATTGCTCGCAGGTGAGCTCGGGCCCGGGAGGCCCGAGCAGTCCGGACAGCAAAGCCGCAGAGCGGTCGTCTTGTTGGTTCATCGCCTTCAGCCCTCCTCGGCGTCGAGCACTGCGCGCAGCCGCCTGCGCGCGTCGTGCAGAGTCTTGTACAGCGCGCCCCGCGTCGTGTTGAGTCGCTCGGCGAGCACGTCGATCGGAACCTCGGCGAACACGAGCGCTGTCAGCACCTCGCGCTGGTGCGGCGAAAGCTCGGTCCGGATCGCGGCGGTGGCTTGCCTTAGTCGCTCGCGGGTGGCGAGGTCCTCGGCCGGGTCGACGGCACGCGTCGACAGCCGGCTCCAGGCATGAGGGTCCACCGGTAGCTCGCGCTCTTGCCACGCCCGGCGCCGGGCGGCGACGGAGGCCTCGAGGATCGCGAACTTGTACGCCCAGGTCGTGAACCGGCTCTCGAAGCGGAAGCTGTCGAGCTTGGTCAAGATCGCGGCGAGCGCGTTGTCAGCGCTCTGCACGGCGAGGTCGTCGATCCGCTCGCCGCGCGCGTCGAGCAGGTGGCGCCGCCGACCGAGCTCAAAGCGTGCGGCGCGGAGCAGCAATGCGTGCAACCGACCCGCGGCGAGCTCGCGTTCAGATCCCGTGGCGCGCAGGGCTTGCAGCCAAGCCCGGTCCTCGGCGTCGCTGGCGGCCGGCGCGGGCACCACATCGGTGTGCACCGGTAGGACGCTAGCAGCGGGCCGATTCACCGCGAGCGCTCTAGCGGGGCCAGGATCCGCGCCGCCAGCTGCGGCGGACAGCCGCGGTCGACGAGCTCGAGCAGCGCATGCACGTCAACCTCCGGCTGGTGGGCCAGGCGCTCGGCCACGGCTGGGGCAAACCCGGCGCTGAGCAGCCGCTCCGAGCGCCACGCCACCCAGTCGCCCCGTCCGGCGCCCGCGGCATGCTTACGAGAAGACCGCATGTCCGATCAGCTGCCGCCCACGCCGGCCGCTGCCAGCAGGACGAGCACGAGCGTCGTGGCCGCGATGGCTCCGTGTCCGGCGACGAGTGGGACCGGGAAATGCTGCTCGGCGGGCACGGCACCCTCCGGCGCAGCGGAGGCCACCGCGTCGACCCGTGCCTGCCGGCGCTGAATCCACAGAGCGAGCATCGCGAAGCCGAGGCTCGCCACGACGAGTAGGAGTGCAAACGCAACCCACGCGAAGCCCTTGGTGTCGCTGGCCACGTACACGATCCACAGGACCAGGCCGGTGGCGGCGAGCAGCAGATGGCTGAAGATCACGGGTGGGCGAATGCGTCGCCCAGGCTGATCACCTTGCCTGACGCCGCCACGCTGGAGCCAGATGGCGAGCAGCCCGAAGCCGCCGAGGGCCGTGATGACCCAGGTGATGAGAGCCGCCCATTTCATACTGCCACCTCCTGTTCGCGCGCTCGGTCCGTGGTCTGATCGCTCGCCCGCCCCTGGCCGTCGTCTCCTGCCGTGCTAAGCACGCGCGTGCCGTGCACGAACACCAGCGTGCCGCCAAGCCAGCCGCCGATCGTCAGCACGGCTGCGCCGCACAGGGTCAGCACGAGCCCGGCCGTCGTGACGTGCCCATGCTGATACCCGGTGTACTGCTGCCAGGCGGCCAGGGCGAAGAGCGCGACCGATGTGACCATCGCCGAGAGGTGCAGCGTGGCTGTGCGCCAGCGCGCGCTGCCCCACTCGATGCTGAGCCAGTCGACGAGGCCGGTCAGTGCCGTTGGGACGGAGACGATCAGCCCGCCGATCAGGGCGAGCCACATGCCCTTCGCGGCGGCGAGCGGGATGGCGCCGGCATAACCGATGATCGCCAGGCCCGCCGCCAGCACGTACATGCCGATCGTGGCATCGGTGAGGGGTGGATGGAGCGGATGGCCGGGGAGGCCGCGAATCAGCTTCATGCCCAATTAGCGTCGTGCGGCGCGGCTTTCTTACGTCCGAGCCTTCACAATTCGTTTACAAGACGGGGTAGCTACACGCAATGAGCCCAATTTCATCCTTGACGTCGCTTTTGCGCGGCAGCGATCGCGAGTTCTTCGACCTGTTCGAGCGGGCCGGGGCCAACGCCGTCCGGGCGGCCGAGCTGCTCGAGGAGCTGATCGCGGGATTCCCGGAAAGCCAGGTGCTGGCCCGCGACATCCTGATTTGCGAGCAGGATGGCGATCAGCTCACGCACGAGGCGGTCCGCCGGATCAACCAGAGCTTCGTCACGCCGATCGATCGCGAGGACATCCTGCGGCTCACCTCGGCGATCGACGACATCGTCGACTACACCGAGGAAGTGGCCGACTACCTCGGTCTCTACAAGGTGGAGGCGCCGATGGTGCAGGCTCACGCGCTGGCCCACATCCTGGCCGACGCGACCCGGGAGATCGCGGCGGCGATCCGCCTCGTGCGCGAGTACAAGGACATCAGCAAGCACACGGTCGAGGTCAACCGACTCGAGAATGAGGCTGACCGCATCGTCCGCGGCGCGATCGCTTCGCTGTTCGAGTCCGGGATCGATCCGATCGTCGTGATTCGCTGGAAAGACATCTTCGAGCGACTCGAGAACGCGATCGACTCGACCGAGACGGCCGCGTACATCCTCGAGGGAATCGTCATCAAGAACGCGTAGGGTCCGAGGCTTGAGATGAGCGGCGACATCATTCTCGTCATCGTCGTGGGGACCGCGCTCGCCTTCGACTTCACGAACGGGTTTCACGACACGGCCAACGTCGTGGCCACGTCGATCTCAACGCGCGCGATCGGTCCCAAGCCGGCGGTCGCGATGGCCTCGCTGCTGAACTTCGTCGGGGCGTTCATCTCGCTGAAGGTGGCGGACACCGTCGCCCAGGGATTCGTCGATCCCCACGCGGTCACCACCACAGTCGTGTTCGCCGGCCTGATCGGCGCGATCGCCTGGAACCTGATCACCTGGGCCTTGGGCCTGCCCTCGAGCTCATCGCACGCCTTGGTGGGCGGCTTGGTCGGGTCGGTGATCGCCGCCGAGGGGACCTCTGCCGTCAATGGCGCCGGACTGTTGGGGAAGCTGATCGTCCCGGCGATCGTGGCGCCGATAGTCGCGTTCATCGTCGCCGGCTTGGCCATCCTGCTCGTCTACAAGATCGTCGGGCGACTTCGCCCGGGGCCGGTCAGCCGTGGGTTCCGGCTCGGCCAGCTCGCCTCCGGGGGTCTGCTGGCACTGTCGCACGGCACGAACGATGCCCAGAAGACGATGGGTGTCATCACACTGGCGCTGGTCGCGCACGGTGACATCTCGTCGAGCTCCTTCCAGGTTCCCGAGTGGGTGGTGATAGCCGCGGCCAGTTCGATCGCGGCAGGCACGTTCACCGGAGGCTGGCGGATCATCAAGACGCTCGGTACGCGGATCATCAGCATGGACCCAGCGCAGGGATTCGCCGCCCAGGGCGCGGGCGCGGCGGTGATCCTCGCCGCCTCGAGCGCGGGCTATCCTCTCTCGACCACCCACGTGATCTCGGGCGGGATCATGGGCGCCGGCGCGGCCAAGAGCGTGTCCGCCGTGCGCTGGGGCGTGGCCGGGAACATCGTCGCCGCCTGGATCCTGACCCTTCCGGCCGCCGGGCTGTTCGGGGCGATTGTCTACGGAGTGGCCAGCCTGTTCGGGACGGGGGCCACGGGGCCGCTGCTCATCACATTGCTTCTCCTCGGAGCCCTCGCGATGGTGCTCATGCGCCGCGCGCAGCAGGCCACGCCGTCTCCGGTCGCGTCATGATCGCCGCGCTGATCGACACCCACGCGCTGCTGAAGATGGCGTATTCCTCGCTGGCTGCCGGCGTCGCCGTGGCGGTCATTTTCTCACTCGCAATCCTTGGCGCGACCCGATCGATCGACATGCGCCGGGCGGGGCGCGGCGGCGCCGCCGCCGCGTATGTGGCGCTTGCTCTCCTCGGCGTCATCGGATCGGTGGCGATCATCGTGGTCGGCCTGATCCTGGTGGCGCAGAAGTCCTAGCCGCCGCGCCGGCGTGCCACCGCGGCGGCGTGCAAGTCATTCGTCGGGCTCGCGGCGCCGCTCTTCGAGCTTCCGTCGCAGATAGGCCGCCTTGTCCGAGCGGCGCGCGTGGGTCTGCCGCTCGTCCTCCTGCTCGGTGGTGTCGGCCAGCTCGGATTCCTGATGCTCGCGCTCAGCCTGCTGGCGGCGCAGTCGTTCTGTGTCTGAGGGTTCGGGCATGGTTTTTTGTGTAGCTCCTATCGCACCACGCAGGATGATGGCGGCGCCGAGCCGTCGGGGAATGCCGTGGCGAGCGCCTGCGCGATCAGGTGCGTGCGCGCCACGTACCCCGGCGAGTAGTAGTGAATCCCGTCGGGAATGAAGTAGCGCGGCTTGGCGTGCGCGGCCCAGTCGAATATCCGCATGTTCGGGTAGCTCTTGCAGGCGGTGAGCAGCGTCGCGTTCCACTTCTGCATGTCGCCCTCGTTGTAGGGGCCGTCGCGCAGCAGCGTGATCGTGTCGACCCACAGCGCCGGCCGGCGCCCGATGATCGACATCAGGCGGTTGATCCGCGCGGCATAGCCGACCGTCGATCCGGTGTTGACGTTGTCGACGTCATTCGTCCCCATCGCGATGATCCAGCAGCCGTTGAAGCCGGATGAGATGTGGTCCTGCGCAACGGTCTCGGCGTTGGGCTGACCCTCGAACGTCTCGTAGATCGAGCGGGCGCCGGAGATCTCCGGGTAGGTGGTCGTGACCCCGAAGTCGGCCAGCTGCGCTTGGAGGCGTTCGCTGGGGTTGGGGATGTAGTCAGTTGAGGTGGACCCCTCGGACGTCGAGTCGCCGATGTAGACCACCGATCGGCACGAGGACCGGCGGGCCGGCGTCCCCGGGGGCGCGGTGGCCGTCGTGGCGCTGCTCGCCGCGCCGCCGCGCTTGGCGGCGACCTTGTAGCTCCCCGGCCCGAGCACCGGCAGCCCGCCGGGCCCCACTTTGATCTTGTGCGGCGCGCCCGCACCCGAGGAGGCCACGGGCAGCGCACCGGCCAGCCCGACCACGGCCAGCAGCAGTGCCGCCGCAGTGGCGCCGGACAACGCGAGCGCGCGACGGCGGACCTCGAACCGCTGGGCGCCGGCCTGCATCTGCCGCCACAGACGACCGAGCGCACCGTGACGGATCGGCTCCTCGACGTAGCGCCAGGACAGGCTGGCGATGATCAGCGTGGCGCCGACCTCGAGCAGGGCCCGCGGCAGGTTGAACGTCGTCTGGTTGGGGTTGGCGAGCACGATGATCGGCGACTGCCACAGATAGATCCCGTAAGAGCGCACGCCGATCCAGCGCAGAGGCGACCAGCCGAGCGCCGCACCGAGCCGGCTGGCCGGGTTCACCACGGTGGCCACGACGACCGCCGTCGCCACCGAGAGCACGAGAAAGCCACCCGGGTAGAGGAACGAGGAGAACGCGTTGGTCCGCCAGACGAGCAGCAGCATCACGACCAGCGCGGCGACGCCGGCGCGGTCAAGCAGTCTCTGCACGTCGGCCGGCGCGCCCCGCTGGGCCTTCTTGGTGGGCAGGACCATGGCCAGGGCGGCACCGATCAGCAGACCGAATGCGCGCGTGTCGGTTCCTTCGTAGATCCGCGTCGGGTCGTAGCCGGGGTGATACAGCTGACCCATGAGCACCGCCGAGGCGATCGCGCCGGCCAGCGTCAGTAGCGCCAGCCGCTTCGGGCTGCGCACGGCGCGGACGCCGAGCCAGATCACCCACGGCCATACGAGGTAGAACTGCTCCTCGATGGCGAGCGACCAGATGTGGTCGAGCGGCAGCGGCGTGGCGAACCGCGCGAAGTACGAGCCGTGCTGCGCGATCGTCGACCAGTTCGCCACGTACAGCGCCGAGCTGACGACCTGACGGCGCACCGATGCGAGCTGGCCCGCGTCGAACACCGCGACCCAGATGCTGACGAGCGCCAGCATCAGGAACAGCGCCGGCAGCAGCCGTCGGGCGCGGCGCAGCCAGAACGTGCCAAGCCCGAGGTTCCCGTGCCGGCGCCAGTGCGCCAGCAGCAGATCGGTGATCAGGTAGCCCGACAGAGTGAAGAACACCCCGACGCCCAGGTTGCCGCCGCTCGCGCCCGGGATGTTCAGGTGATACGCGATCACCATCATCACGGCGACCGCCCTGAGCCCATCGAGGCCCGGGATATAGGATCGGCCGGCTTCAACCGGTCGAGGCATGGCTAAGCCCTAGATCTCCGTGACACGCCCCCCGGTGAACACGCCAAGGCAGACCGAACCGGGTCCATCGGCGCAAGTGTAGGGCTACCCTTAGATGCATCGGGCCGCGAGCGGCGACAGCAATTTTGGCGCTGACAGTGGTCGGCTCTGGCTCAGTGGCGCTGGGCTGCGGCGCCAGCACGACCCGCACCACACCCGCGCCGGTCAATCGCACGACGACCAGCACAGCCGCCACGCCGACCCAGCAGGCCCACCCCCAGGTCGTGCAACCGGTCGCCGGCCAGGTGCCGCAAGGCGGCGGCGCCGGCGGTGGCGGCGCCGGCGGCGGCTCGAACCTGGTCACCGTGACCCAGCCCTCCCACGACCCGACGCCGAACGCGCCGGCCAGCGTCAGCGTCGGGCCGGCCAAGGGCGCCCCGAGTGACTCCGAGGTGCGAGCCGCCGTGGCCAAGTTCCAGGCCGCGGTCGCGCAGTATCACCTCGACCGCCTGAACCTGTCCGGCTTCGTGACCAACGCGGCGCTGCTTCCGCCCGGGAAGTTCTACACGAGCATCGCGTCGGTCTTCACCGACTACAACCTGCCGATCGCGTGCGGCGGGGTCCTTCACGTCCCGCAGCTCGGCGTCGCCAACAAGACGCTGCCCTGCGGCACGATGGTCACGTTCGTCTACGGCAACCGGGCGATCCGCGTGCCGGTGCTCGATCGCGGTCCGTACATCGCCGGCCGCGAATGGGACCTCACCGGCGCCACCGCCGAAGCGCTCCACTTCCCCGGGCTCGGCCCGATCAAGTGGCGCATCGGGTAGCCGGGCAACCTAGTCGGGGACGGTCCGCTTGGCCGGGCCGTTCGCGCTCTCTACGACCAAAACGCATGCAAGCGCGGGCCCGTCTGGGCGCTCACTCGACTTCTGGTGGTTATTCGACCAAAACGCATGCAAGCGCCAGAAAACGCCGGCGCTCACTCGACTTATGGTCGTGTGGGTGAACTCGCGCCCCCGGGATCCGGCAAACCGCGCTCGCCCAGACGACGTCGGCCGCCGAGACACCGACGCGGGACCCGAGACGGTCCCGCCAGCCCGGCTCAGGCCGTGGCTTCGCGCCGCACCGGCTCGCGCCCGGGTGGCTGCGACGGCTGGACGCGGGGCGGCGCCGGCGGTATCTCGAGCTCCAAAGGCTCGTCGGGCCTGACCGTCGCCGTCTGACCGTGATGGACGATTTCCATCGCCGCGCCGGCCATGAGCGTGTAGCGCGCCCGGGCGTGATCAACCTCCACGATGATCCGGCGCCGGCGATACATGAAACGGAAGCGCAGGCGCTTGAGCGCGCCCGGCAGCCGGGGAATGAACGTGAGCCGTTCGTCGTAGTCGCGCACGCCCCCGAACCCGGCCACCACAGCGATGCACGCCCCGGCGAGCGAAGCGATGTGGACTCCGTCGCGCGTGTTGTGCTCCAGGTCGTCGAGGTCCATCAGCGCCGCCTCGGCGAAGTAGTCGTAGGCGAGATCTAGCAGGCCGACCTCGGCGGCGACGACCGACTGAGTGCACGCCGAGAGCGAGGAATCGCGCACCGTCAAGGGCTCGTAGTAGGCGAAGTTGCGGTACTTCTCCTCGGCGGTGAAGGCGTCGCCGCGCAGATACATGGCCAGCACGAGGTCCGCCTGCTTGACGACCTGCTTGCGGTAGAGGTCGAAGTAGGGGAAGTGGAGCAGCAGCGGGTATTTGTCGATCGGCGTGGCGTCGAAGTCCCAGGTCTGATGCTGGGTGAAGCCCTCGGACTGCTGGTGCACGCCCAATTCCTCGTCGTAGGGGATCACCATTGCCTCAGCCGCGTCACGCCACGACGCGGCCTCTTCGGCGTCGACCCCAAGCCGGCCGGCAAGCCGCGGGTGCCGCCCGGCCGCCTCCGACGCGGCGCGCAGGTTTCGCTGCGCCATCAGGTTGGTGTAGATGTTGTTGTCGGCGATAGCGCTGTATTCGTCGGGGCCGGTGACGCCGTCGATCCGGAAGTGCCCGTGCGCGTCGTGGTGGCCGAGCGAGCGCCATAGCCGCGCAGTCTCGACGAGCAGTTCGAGCCCGACCTCGCGATCGAACGCGTCATCCTGGGTCACGTTGCGGTAGCGCACCACCGCGTCTGCGATGTCGGCGTTGATATGAAACGCTGCCGTGCCCGCCGGCCAGTAGCCGGAGTTCTCGTCGCCGGCGATCGTCCGCCACGGGAACGCCGCGCCTCTCAGCCCCAGCAGCTCGGCGCGTGTGCGCGCCTGGTC
>JBJMLD010000212.1:0-30731 GCA_045805545.1 Solirubrobacteraceae bacterium
CCGGTGAGCTCGGCATCAACGGCGGCGAACTGCCCGGCCAGGGCGATTCGCCGGCGCACGGCCAGCGACTCGGTAACCACGTCGCGTCCGAGCACCGAGGCCCGGCCGGCAGTCGGTTCGAGCAACGTCGCCAACACGCGCACGAGCGTGGTCTTGCCGGCGCCGTTGGGTCCGAGCAGGCCGAACACCGTGCCCTGTTCGACCTCCAGGTCGAGCCCGTCCAGCGCCACCACCGTTCCAAATGTCTTGACGATCCCTTCGGCCTTGACCGCTGCCCCGCTGTCAATTCTCACGCTTATCGCTCCAGATCGTTCGCTTGATCTCCTGCCACTCGTCAAACAGCGCCGGGATCCGCGATTCCCACCACGAGTAGAAGGCGTCCAGTTCCTCTAGTCGCGCACGCCGTGTCGGCGGCGCGCCCTCGAGCGCCTCGCGTCCCAGCTTCAGCACCGCCCGCGCCTGCTCGATGCCCTGGTCGCGGAGCTGGTCATCCCAGGCCTCGGGCCGGACGCGGAAGCGGTCGGCACGCTCGCCGCGGACGTGCAGGCGGTCCACCATCTTGAAGCGGACCAGCATCCCGGTCGCGCCGCTGATCGATCCCTTGCTCGCACCGAGCGCCTCGGCCAGTTGCGCCGCCGTCTGTTCCGGGGGATCGCACACCAGCAGCCACGCGAACACCCGACCGAACATGGGCGGCATGCCGTAGGCCTTGGACATCCATTCGCCGGTCGCGTCGATGAATTTCCATAGCTTCTCGTCCACTAAGTTCAGAGATTACTGAACGTTCGGAGTGAACGCAAGGCCGTGAATCGCCGCGGCGGGAATGAATAGATCGGCGGCGGTCCGACCGCGGCGTCAGCGGCAGTCCGACCGCGGCCGCCGCAGGTCGGCCAGGAGCCGGCCTATCACGCCAGGATCTGTGGTCAGGCCGAGGTGCGTGACGCCGGGATTGTCGGTCAGCCGGAAGCGGACGCCGCGCATCTTGCGCCAGACGCGGACGGCGTCGTTGGTGATGTATTCCTGGTTGCTGTCGCCGGGAAGGTTGATGAACTCCGGCCGGGAGCCCACCACCTGTCCGAGGCCCAGGCTGGGTAGCACGATCCCGACCTGGGTCGGCAAGCCGGAGCCCTTCTCGGCCGCAACGTCGACGTTCGGGAAGTCCTGGCGATCGGCGAACTTCACGAAGCCAAGGTAGTGATGGACGAGCGGCCTGATCGAGTCGAGCCCAGCGTCGTGGAGCAGGCGGTCGGTGTCGGCGGGGGTGTAGCGCCGGCCGGTGGCGCGATTCTTGATGATCACCTCGCGACGGCGGAAGACCTGTGGGTCCGACGAGCTCATCCACGTAGAGGGCGACAACCGGATGAGACGAGCGCTGCTCCGCGCGGCGGCCGCGGTCAGGGGGAAGGAAAAGCCGCTCGGGATCTCGACGCCGGTGAAGACCCACGTCCAAGTGGCTCCTTGGCCGGGCAGGTTGCCGGCGATGTTGGTGAAGCCCTGGATGTAGCGCCGCTTCCACCGCGCCGAGACGTGCGTGAGCAGGTACTGGACGTAGAGCGGCCCGTTCGAATGCCCGACCAGGCGCACCGGACGTCGCCCGTTCCGCCGCCAGGTCTGCTCGATCAGCCGCACGGTCCGGGGCAGGAATCCACCGAGATCGGGCGTGAGCCGGAAGTCATAGCCGGCCACGACGAGGTTGACGCCGGCCTTGTATCCCGCGGACTCCAGCGCTCCATAGAAACCGGCGTAGATGGGAGCGCTCGCCGGGTGGCCGAAGTGCGGAATCGTGACCCTGACGCCGGGCGGCAGTGAGAAGCGCCGCGCCCATGACAAGCGAGCATCGTTCTTCCAGCGCGGCGTCAGCAGGCGGTCCCGGCAGACCTGATCGAATGTCGTGCCGACGTTGGCCGGGATCCCGTCCTCGAACGTGCCCGACCGCGGGCACCTCCTGACCGTCGTCTGACCCCGCACGACGACCCGCATCACGGTCGTCCCATAGCCGGGAAAGAACACGACCGGCGTCCGCGGCGCCGCCGCCGGTGAGGGAGGCGCTGCGAACAGCAGCCCAAGCGCGGACAAGACGAAGATCGAGGCAGCTCGCGTAGTGCGCCAGCCTCTCACAGCGCGAGAGCGCGCGGGAGCAATTACGCGAGTGCGTGGGTCTGACGCGTGGCGCCGGCCAACTCGGCTGGCCGGCCGTGCCGCTCGACCCGAGCGCGAGCCCGACCGGCGCGCCAGTAGCTGTGAATGCGACGTACGAATGCCTTCCGGCGCTCGGCGTACAGCCGCCCACCGGCGAACATGGCCTCCAGCTGCAGCTCGCCGCGCCGATGCTCGATCAGAGCCTGGAGCGCTTCGGTGTCGACAGCCAAGCCGTCGCTCATCTCGGCCACCGTCCGGCTGAGCACGCCGAGGTCGTGGTCGTCGCCGAGCAGATCGGACAGCTCGCCGGCTTCCTTGGCCTGGCCCTTGACGACCGGGCCGCAGACGGGCTGGAGCAGTCGCAGCTCGTACCACAGATCCTTGACCCGCTTGCGCCACTCGTGCAGGTTTTCGAGCGTCGGTTCGTCCTGCGCTCGGCGGAACGCCTTGCGCCCGCGTCGATACGTCTCAGTGAGTCCCGGCTTCAAGGCGCGCCAGCCGCCGCGCCGCAGCCGCCAATCCTCGACCCGCAGCAGCGCCGCGCCGAGATCCTGGATTGCGTCACTGTGCAGCGCCGCATCGACGGCCACTACGCGATGGGCCTGACGAGCTTCGTCGAGCTTGTCCCGCACGGCGCGGAACGTGCGCTCGGGCACCTGACCAGCGAACGTGTCGCTCAGGCGGTCGATGGTTCCCACCATCACATCAGCGTCGCGTACGCCGGACAGCCCGCGGGCGGCGTCGCGCAGCGCGGCGTTCTCGCGGCGCCGCTGCTGACGCGGAACGGCTCCGCGCGTAAAGCGCAACAGCGCGCGGTTCTTCTTGACCGCCTTGCGCGCCTCGTGCACGGCCTCGGCCGGATCGCTCGTCACCTCCTCGCTCAGCTGGCGGACCGCGTCGTCGAGTTGCTCGCGCGCGCAGCGCCGCACTTCGTCGCGGACGCGTTCATCGGGATCAAATCGGAATGCCATGGGAACCCCTCTCGGTGAGGACAACACTCGGGCGCTACCCCAGGCCCGGAGCGCCCAAGCGCGGACAGATAACTGACCAAAAAAACTTCGCGCGCAACGTTGATGAGAGCTGTGGCGGGGTAGCTATTTGATGCCAGAGATGAGGTAGAGAGGTGGCATCTGATCGTGTGACACGGGCAGGTGCGGGAGGAGGATTTGACATGGCTGAGCGCATGGCGGTTGAGGCTGAGCTACGAACGGTCGAGACGTCGATTCCTGCCCGGATGGACCGGCTTCCTTGGTCGCGCTGGCACTGGCTGGTCGTGATCGGCCTGGGTACGGTGTGGATCCTCGATGGCTTACAGGTAACGATCGTCGGCTCGATCGCCGGACGGCTGACCGAACACGGCAGCGGCATCAAGCTGACGGCCGCCGAAATCGGACTCGCCGGCTCGATGTACATAGTCGGCGCGTGTCTGGGTGCACTGTATTTCGGCTGGCTGGCCGATCGGATCGGCCGCAAAAAGCTGTTCATGATCACGCTGGTGGTGTTCCTCGCGGGGTCCGTGGCGACGGCGTTCTCGTTCAGCGTGTGGTGGTTCATCCTGTGCCGCGCGATCACCGGCGCCGGCATCGGGGGTGAGTATTCAGCCATCAACTCGGCCGTCGACGAGTTGATCCCCGCGCGCGTGCGCGGGACGGTCGATTTGATCATCAACGGGTCGTACTGGATCGGCACAGCGGTCGGCGCCTGTCTGTCCGTGCTGCTGCTCGACCCGAGCATCTTCGCCAAGAACGTCGGCTGGCGACTGTCCTTCGCGCTCGCCGCCGTGCTCGGCATCGCCATCCTGCTTGTCCGCCGCAACGTGCCCGAGAGCCCCCGCTGGATGGTGATCCACGGGCATGACCGCGAGGCCGAGGATCTGGTCGCGGACATCGAGCAACAGGTGAAGGCTTCGACCGGCCTCGAGCTCGACCCGCCGCGGCGCACGCTTCGCATTAAGCAGCGCCGCAGCATCGGCCTGGGCGAGATCACGAGCACGGTGTTCAAGCTCTATCCGCGGCGCGCCGTGCTCGGGCTGGCGCTGTTCACCGGCCAGGCCTTCCTCTACAACGCGATCTTCTTCACCTATGCGCTCGTGCTGACGAAGTTCTACGGCGTCGGATCGGGTTCGGTGGGCTGGTACATCCTGCCCTTCGCGGCGGGGAACTTCCTTGGCCCGCTGCTGCTGGGACGGCTGTTCGACACCGTCGGACGCAAGCCGATGATCTCGCTGACGTACATCCTGTCGGGTGGCCTGCTGATTATCACGGCGTTCCTGTTCAAGAACGGGACGCTGACGGCCACCTCGCAGACGATCGCCTGGTGCATCATCTTCTTCTTCGCATCGGCCGGCGCGTCAGCGGCCTATCTGACGGTCAGCGAGATCTTCCCGATGGAGACGCGGGCGATGGCGATCGCGTTCTTCTACGCGTTCGGCACGGCGCTCGGCGGAATCTCCGGGCCCATCCTGTTCGGCGCGCTGATCGCCAGCGGGCACACGACGGACGTGTTCTACGGCTACCTGATCGGTGCCGCGCTGATGATCGGCGCCGGAATCGTCGAGGTGTTCCTGGGCGTCGAAGCCGCCGGCCGCGATCTGGAGGACATCGCGGCGCCGCTGAGCGCACAGCAGGCCGAAGCCGAACCGGCCGAGGAGGCCGATGCGCTGACCGTCGGCGGCGCCGGCGAGTCGCGCGTCGCCACCGTGGGTCGCGCGGTCGGTCCCGAGGTGATCAATCGCGGCGATGTCGAACGAGAAGCCGCCGAGCACGGTGGATGGCATCGGCCCGGCGGACGACGCACGCTGGAGGTGTGAGCGATGGCAAACGTGACACAGCAAAGAGGAGCCAACGGCAGCTCGGGAAACGGGTCACGCCGCCGGCGGTCGGAGTCAGGCGAGACGGGGCGGGGCGCACGCAGCTGGTCGCCGTTCTCATCGGTCTCGAGCGACGACCGTGGCGAGGATCGCTACTGGCTCGACCGCGAGGTCATGCTGCTCGAGCGCGCGCTCCAGGACAAGGGTGAGATCCGCCGCAGCGAACTCGGCAACCTGGTCGGCTGCAAGTACTGGGGCCCGGGGCGCTTCGCTCGGGCCCTGCGGGCCGGCGTCGAGCAGGGGCGGATCAAGCACACCGGGTTCGGGCGCTACGGCCCGGCCCGGGTGGGCGAGCTGTCCGGGCGCTCGATCTAGCGCGGCGAGCCGTCAGTAGGCGGAGGCGTCGAGCAGGTAGCCGTAGTAGCGACTGCTGACCGGATGCAGTGGGTCGCCGGTGAAGCCGCTCGTAGTGGTCGCGGCGCCGGCGGCATCGCCCAGGGTCTTGCTGATGATTTGGCTCGGCGTGAGGCCGGCGCACGGACCGGGCACGCCGCCATCGTCGAGACAGAGAGCCACCGCGCCCGCGACATGCGGAGCAGCCTGGCTGGTTCCGTAGTAGGTGCTTGTGCCACCCCCCAGCTTGTCCGCCGTCACGCATGTGCCGGGGGCCGCGATGGTGTGTCCCTTGTCGATGCTCGACACCGCGTAGTTCGAATAGGTGCCATAAGAGTCGTCGGTCTCTCCCCGCACGCACGAGGCACGACCGAGGTGGCCCGGGCCACCGTCGGTGTCGGTCATCGCCGTCACCGTGAGTACCTCGGGGTACGCGGCGGGCACATACTTGGCCAGGCCGGCGCCGTTGTTGCCGGCCGCCGCCACGTAGGTCACCCCGGCCGCGATCGAAGTGCAGATCGCCTGGTGCTCGGCGTCGTTGTTGCTGTGCCCGCAGTTGCCGTCGTTGATGCCGGAGCCGGCCAGGCTCATGTTCACGACCTTGATGCCCAGCTGACCCGAGTTGGCCGTGACCCAATCGATCCCACACAGGATCTGCGACAGCGTCCCGCTGCCCGTCTTGCCTAGCACCTTGACGGAATACAGCTTGGTTGCGGGAGCCACCCCGACGACGCCGGCGCCCTGGTCCTTGGCCGCGATGATGCCGGCGACGTTGGTGCCGTGACCGTTGTCGTCCTGAGGGCTCGTCCCGGGCCTGACGCAGTTGGTCCCGCGGGCCGCGTTCAGATCGGCGTTTGCCAGGTCGATGCCGGTGTCGAGGACGGCGACGCCGGCGCTGCTCGGCGCGTGCACCTGGCTGGTGGTGGCGGCGCCGATGCGGCGGATGCCGACGGGCTCGGTCTCACCCGTGGCCAGCGGCACGAGGCCGGCCGCCGTGAACGTGATGTCGGGCTGTATGAAGGCAACGTCCGTCTCGGCGGCCAGCGCGTGCCGCTCGGCGTCGGTCAGGTGCGCGGCGAAGCCCTTGATCGCGCGCGAATAATGCAGCGTGGACGCGAAGCCGAAGTGATGCTCGAAGCGACCCGTGGTCGTGCTCGGCGCCGCGACCGAGTGCTTGTAGACGACGACGTAGTTGCCCTCGGATGCCGCGGCCACCGTCGGACAGACAAGCAACGCGCCCGCCGTAACGAGCGCAAGCCAGAATCGCCTCACGCCGCGTAGTCCTTTGTCTCGCAGCCCACGGGCTGCAGCACCGCGACCGGCGGGGCTGAGATCGACTCCAGGTAGCGGGCGCACTCGTCGGCGGGAAGGGGACGGCTGAGCAGGAACCCCTGGGCAAAATCGCAGCCGAGCTCGCGCAGCGTGCGATGGACACTTGCCGTCTCGACGCCTTCCGCCGTCACGGCGAGTCCGAGGTTCCGCCCGAGGTCGATGATCGACCGCACGAGCGCGGCATCGTTGCGGTCGCTCTCCATGTGCATGACGAACGACCGATCGATCTTGATCTCATCCACGGGCAACTGCTGGAGCTGGGAGAGCGAGGAGAAGCCGGTGCCGAAGTCGTCGATGGCGATCGTCACGCCCATCGCCCGTAGCTTCGACAGAACGCTGCGCGCCCGGGCCACGTCGGCGGCGATGCGGCTCTCGGTGATCTCGAGCTGAAGCACGCCCGGTGGGAGATCGAGCCGCTCGAGCAGCGTTCCGATCGTGCCGGGCAGGTCCTGGAAGAGCAGGTTGCGCATCGACACGTTGACCGAGATCCGCACGTCGATGCCCGCCGCGCGCCAGTCGTCGGCCTGGGTGAGGGCGGCCTCGAGCACGCGCTCGGTCAGCAGGTTGATCAGTCCCGCCTGCTCGGCCAGCGGAATGAAGCCGTCGGGCCCGATGCACCCGAGCTGGGGGTGATTCCAGCGCACGAGCGCTTCTACGGCCGCGCTGCGCCCGGGGGTCAGCGCAACCTTCGGCTGGTAGTGCACAACGAGCTCGCCGCGGTCGATCCCATGGCGCAGCTGAGCTATCAGGGCCAGGCGATCCAGGCTGTAGTCATCGCGCGCGTCGGCGTAGACCTCGCAGGCCGACTCAGACGCCTTGGCGCAGTAAAGGGCGACGTCGGCATGACGGAGCAGGTCGGTGATCGAGCGGCCGTGCTGTGGCGCGCAGGCGATCCCGATGCTCCCCGTGACGTGCAGCGCGAACGACTCGACGTCGAGCGGACGGTCGAGCGCCTGGAGCAGACGCTCCCCCAGGCGGCGCGCTTCGGTCTCATCCGCCCCCTCGAGCACGACGGCGAACTCGTCGCCGCCGAGCCGCCCCAGCAACCCGTCGGGACCGGCCGCCTCGCGCAGTCGCGGGGCGATCTGCTTGAGGACGATGTCCCCGAACTGATGCCCGAGGGTGTCGTTGATCACCTTGAAGTCGTCGAGGTCGAGGATCATCACGGCGATCGGCGCCGGCGTGCGATCAACGCTGCGGAGTGCTGCGCCGAGCCGCTCGATCATGAGCGCCCGATTCGGTAGCCCGGTCAGGCTGTCGTGATACGCCCGGTGGCGGTCAGCTGCGGCGTGACGGCCGCCGACGTAGATGGCGAGCATCGGGACGAAGGCGACGGGGACGAGCCACAGGCTGGCCTTCGCCGAGACAAGCAGAACCGGCGCCAGAGCCAGGGGGCACCCCGCGATCCAGAGCTGGAAGGCCCAGTCCTCGCGCAGGTAGGGACCGATGGGTAGCCGCGCGAGGAGCCCGGCACCGGCTCCGGCCAGCACGTGACCGGCGAGCAGGATGGCTACGGCGGCAGCTATGACGAGCGGCAGCTCGTGTGCGGTTATCGGCACCGGCGTGGTCGCGCCGCCGATCGTCAGCACGGCCGCGCCCGCAACGAGCGCGAGGGTGTACTGCGCCGCGTTGAACGCGATCTTGATCGGCGCCGTGCGGGCGAACGCATCGGCGATCACCACGCTGGCCGCGTAGACCAGGATCGCCGGGCCCGCCCCGAATTCCAACAGCAGCGCGAACGCGAACGCGGTCGATACGGTCACGTTGTCCAGCCCACCACGGCGCGGGACCGGGACGGGCAGCAGCTCGGCCACGAGCACGAACAGCCCGAGGACGACGAGTTCGGACGTAGCGTCGACGCGCCAGGCGTGCGCCCATGGGAGCGCGGCCAGCACAGCCACGGCGGCCACTGCCGTGATCAGCGTGTAGCGCCCGAAGCTTCGCGGGGTCCGCGCCACACGATGCAGTGAATCCGCTTGAAGGGCGGACATGGTCAGTGGTCGTGAGTCCGAATGGTCCTGACCGCGTGTGCGGTCAGCCGACCTTGCGGCCCGTGCCGCTGCCCGCTGGTTGGCCGTAGGCCGGCGCGCACGCGGTGCTTCGCGCGACGCTGGCCTGGCCACCCGAATGGGCGAGGCCATTGGCGTTCGTCGTGCAGTTCTCCGCCGCAGCGGTCCCGGCGCTCAGTGCGAATGACGCTGCCGTGGCTCCGGCCACCAGCAGCATGCGGGTACGTCGGAGGCCCACGGCCCCGAGGCGACCTTCCATGACCAACACCTCTCTGCTCCTGCCGCGAGGCGGCATCATCTCGGATGCTCCAGCCCTGTGCTGGAATCGTGCCTGCAGTCTGCTCCGACCGAGTGGCCAGCGCATCCGTTGCAGTTGGCGATGTGGGACCGGGAAAACTACGTGTTATGCAGCACAAAGTTTTTCTGTAAGACGCTCGCCAAAGGCCCGCGTCAAGATGCCGTCAAGAATCGCGCCGCCGCCGTAGAGATCCCGTCAAGGCCGTGGGATTCGTGGATTTCCGGAGCTACCGTCGATCTCCGGACACGCAATGGCATACACGGGATCACAGAGCGGGCGGATGTTCAACGAAGCGGGTCACAAGCTCGGGTACGTCCCAGCGCCAGTGCGCGACGCGTCGGCCGACACCCAGGGCGAGTCCGCTCGCCGCCGCTTCGAAGCGCTGGCCGCGCCCGACCGCGACGTTGTCGCACACGCCGGCCGCGGCGTGCTCGTGCTCGGCGCGCTGGGCGTCGTCTACGGCGATATCGGTACGAGCCCGCTCTACACCGAGCAGGTGATCTTCGGCTCCTACCGCGCCACATCGCACATCACGCCGGCCGGTGTGTATGGCGTCGCTTCGCTGATCTTCTGGGCGCTGATGGTCGTCGTCTCGATCAAGTACGCCGGCTTCATCATGCGCGCGCACAACCGGGGCGACGGCGGCATCATGGCGCTGACGGCGCTGCTGCAGCGCAGCAAGCCCGCGCGTGGTGTAGCGCTCGTGACGCTCGGCATCTTCGGCGCGGCGCTTTTCTTCGGCGACGGCATCATCACGCCGGCGATCTCGGTTCTCGGCTCTGTCCAGGGCGTTCAGGTCGCGACGCCGGCGCTGGCCCACCTGGTCGTGCCGATCTCCGTCGCCATCCTGATCGCGTTGTTCGTGCTGCAGCGTTTCGGGTCGGGGACGATCGGGTGGCTGTTCGGCCCGGTGATCATCGTGTGGTTCGCGGTCATCGCGATCCTCGGGCTGAGTGAGGTCGTCAAGGACCCCGGCGTGCTGCAAGGACTCTCACCCACGTGGGCGGTCCGCTTCATGGCCGACCACGGCGCGGCCGGATACCTCGTGCTCGGCGGCGTCGTGCTCGCCGTCACCGGCGCTGAGGCGCTTTACGCCGACCGGGGCCACTTCGGCGCCAGCCCGATCCGGCTCGGCTGGTTCGGCCTCGCGCTGCCGGCGCTGATGCTCAACTACCTGGGGCAGGCCGTGTTCATCCTGCACCACGCGGCGCTGGCCAAGGACGCGGCGACGTTCAATCCCTTCTACCAGATGGCCCCGGCCTGGGCCCTTTGGCCGCTCGTCGTGCTCGCCGCGCTGGCCACCGTGATCGCCTCGCAGGCCGCCATCTCCGGCTCCTTCTCAGTGGCCAAGCAGGCCTTCCAGCTCGGCTTCCTGCCGAGGATCAAGGTGCTCCATACGTCGAAGATGGAGGGGCAGATCTACGTTCCCGTGGTCAACTGGGGCCTGTGCATCGGCGTCATCGCGCTCACGCTGGTGTTCGGATCGGCGACAAAGTTGGGCGACATCTACGGCGTGGCCGTTACCGGCACGTTCATCCTCAATACGATCCTGTTCCTGGCGGTGGCGCGCTCGCTGTGGCGCACGCCGAAGTGGAAGCTGGCGCCCGTCGCGGTGTTGTTCCTCACCGTCGAGGTCGCGTTCTTCAGCTCGAACATCGCCAAGATCGAGCACGGCGCCTGGCTTCCGCTGGCCATCGGGCTCGTGTTGTCACTGGTGATGCTCAACTGGCGACGCGGGCAGGCGATCGTCACCCGCAATCGGGTCGAGCAGGAGGGCAGGCTGAGCGAGTTCCTCGCCGAGCTGGCGGCCCAGCAGCCCCCGCCGCTGCGCGTCCGGGGCGTCGCGGTCTTCCTGTGCCGCGACAAAGACACCACACCGCTGGCTCTCCGAGCCGCTGTCGAGCACACGCACACACTGCACGAGAAGGTCGTGATCGTCTCCGTCGAGAGCGTGGGCGTCCCGCACGTCGACGAGCTCGACCGCCACACGGTTGAGGTGCTGGGGCGCGGTATGTGCAAGGTCTTCCACGTCACGATTCGCATCGGCTACCACGACCAGCCGGCCGTGCCGGACGCCTTGCGCGTGTGCCGCAAGCACGGCCTGCTCGAGCGCAGCCTCGACTTGGAGCACGCTTCGTACTTCGTCTCGCGCATCACGATCATGCCGACCACGGCTCCTGTCATGCAGCGGTGGCGCAAGAAGCTGTTCATCACGATGGCGCGGAACGCGTCGAGCCCGATCGAGCACTTCGGCCTGCCACGCGATCAGACCCTGATCTTGGGCTCCCAGGTGTCGCTGTGACGCCCTCAGTGCCCTAGCGCGCGCTCGAGTTGATCGAAGCAGGCGCGCCATCCCCAGTCCTGGGAGTCACGGCGCTCGCTGCGCGAGATGCGGCTGTTGATCAGAAGCACCCGGGTCGACCCGTCGGACTCGGTGAAGGTGAGCTCGAGCAGCTGGTCGTTTGCCGGGTCGTCGTCGAACGTCCAGGCCATCACCAGCCGATGCGGGCGGTCGATCAGCGTGTACTCCCCGTGCATTTCGGCCTCCGTGCCGTCTGGCCGGCGCATCACCACGCGAACTCTGCCGCCCACCCGGAGATCGACCTCAGCTTCCGGTGTGGCCCAGTCCGGCCCGCAATGAAACCACCGCCGCATCACCTCGGGGCTGGTCCAGGCGTCGAACACGTCCTCGGCCGGCGCCGCGAACGTCCGCTCGACTCGAACGACGAACTCCTCGGTCACGTCGTTGGCTTCCGTTCCTCCAGGTAGTCGCCGACGACATCGAACAGCCGCTCCCAGCGCTCCCGCTGGGTATCGAGCCAGTCCGACGCCTCGGCCAGCCCCTCCGGGCGTAGCGCCAAGCGATGGGTCCGGCCATCGATGATGCGCGTGACGACGCCGGCCTCCTCCAACATCTTCAGGTGCCTGGAGATCGTCGGTTTGGACACGCCGAAGTCCCGCGTCACCTCGCCGACCGTAGCGGTCCCACCGCTGAGGCGCTCGACGATGTCCCGCCGCAGCGGGTGAGCGAGAGCCTTGAACGCATCGTTAGCCATGCTGCTAACTATATAGTCGGCCCCACGGACCCCAGGACAGGAGATGACACGTTGACAACAGAGCACAGAATCGGGACCCAGGAGGAGTGGCAGGCGGCGCGGGACGAGCTGTTGGGAGAGGAGAAGGAGCTAACCCGTCGCGGCGACGAGCTGGCCAAGAAGCGGCGCGAGCTCCCGTGGGTGGCGGTCGAGAAGGACTACCAGTTCGAGACCAAGGACGGGACGAAGTCATTGGCCGATCTGTTCGACGGCCGCTCGCAGCTGGTCGTTTACCACTTCATGTTCGGGCCGTCATGGTCGGCCGGCTGTCCGGTCTGCTCGTCGATCACCGACACGCTCGCCCCGCAAGTCCCCCACCTGAGGGCGAGGGACGCCACGCTGCTGCTCTCCTCGCGCGCACCGGTCAAGAACCTCCTCGCCTACCGCGACCGGATGGGCTGGGAGATCGAATGGGTATCGAGCGGCGGCAGCGATTTCCACCGCGACCTCGGGTTCCTCTATACCGAGGAGGAGCTGCAACCGTTCCTCAAGGGCGAGATCCCGGCCACTGTCGAGCAGAACGCGCGCATGTGCGGCACCGACGCGCTCGGCTACGTTGCGGAGGGGCCGGGCCTAAGCGTGTACGCGCTGTCGGACGGGACGGTCTATCGGACCTATGTCACCACCGCGCGGGGCCTCGAGATGGCGATGGCCTACTACGGCCTGCTCGACCGCACGCCCGAGGGTCGTGCCGAGAGTGCCACCGAACCGTTGTGGGTGCGACGCCATGACGAGTACGATGGCGGCTCGTAGACCGGAGCGGTAACGAGGGGAAGAGCGATGAGGGGCAAGTGGGCAGCAGGTTTGTTCGTCGTGGCGTTGGCTGCCGTAATGGTGTCGGCCGCGCTGGCTGGAGCGCAGCCGCCGTCGGCGACGATGGCCACCGGGGCGGGCGGACGGATCGCGTTCGAACGCTACAAGGGGACCGGCCAGATCGAGGTGATGAACGCGGACGGCAGCAGCCTGAAGACGCTCGTTCGCGGACGACAGCCGGCGTTCTCCCACGACGGGAGCAAGATCGCCTTCGTACGGGTTCACGGAGGCGGTCAGATCTACGTGATGAACGACGACGGTACGGGCGAGCGGCGGCTGACGAACGACGACCACGGCAACTCCGAACCGGCCATCTCGTCCGACGGCAAGGCGGTTGTGTTCGTGAGTAACCGCCACGGCCCCGCCTCCGGGCTCTACGAGATGAGCGCGGACGGCGGCACCGAGAAGCACCTCACCCACGCCGGCAGCAACGCCGGCGAGCCGTCGTTCTCTCCCAATGGCAGGGAGATCCTGTTCACGCGCACGACCCGCCTCGGCGAGCGCGAGTTTCCCCGCACTGCGGAGATCTTCGTGATGGCTGCCAACGGGACTCATGTCGTGAAGCTGACGGATTCCGGGGACCGGGAGCACCCGCGCTTCTCGCCGGACTCCAAGACGATCGTGTTCGCGGCCAGAACCCAGCTGGGCCGGTTCGACATCCGCACTATGCATGCCGACGGCTCAGGTGGGCGAACGATCGTGTCGGGTTCCCCCAACGACACGGATCCCGTGTTCTCCGCCGACGGCAAGAAGATCATCTTCAGCCGCGTCACGCCTCTGGCGGCCAGGCTGTTCTCGGTCGACGTCGACGGCTCGGACGTACACCAGCTGACGCATCCGCCCGGTGGCGCGTCGGACACGTTCCCGACGACCGCCGGCGCGCCCGGCCCTTGAGCGCGATCGCGTAGGGTTGCACCATGGACGCCGAACGCGCACGTGAACTCGTTGCCCGGGAGCGGGCACGCATCGAGAAGGAGCTGGCCGGCCTAAACCGTGGCGGCCCGCTGGAGTCGGACGCCAACGTCGAGCCCGGCGACGAGGACTCCGAGGACCTCTACCAGGACGAGCTCGACGAAGGGCTCCGCGAGGAGCTGAACAATCAGCTCAGAGCGGTTGAGCGCGCCGAGGAGCGCCTGGCCGCTGGGACGTACGGACAGTCCGTCGAAAGCGGCGAGCCGATTCCGGACGGCCGGCTCGAGGCGCTTCCCACGGCCGAGCGGACGGTTGAGGAAGAGGAGCGCTACCGACGACAGCCTGGCTGATCAGGCGGCCTGATCGAGCTCGCCGGCGGGCTGCTCGATCAACTGACTGAAGGCGACGACGACCCCAGGGCGAAACTGCGTCCCAGAGCAGCGCTTGAGCTCGGCCACCGCTTCGGCGATGGTGACGGCGGCGCTGTAGGAGCGTGTCGAGGTCATGGCGTCGAACGCGTCGCAAACGGCGATGATGCTGGCGCCGATGGCGATCTGATCGCCGGCCAGACGATCGGGATACCCGGTGCCGTCGTGGCGCTCGTGGCTGGATCGCACGAGTGGCGCTGATGAGGCGAGCGAGGGAGCCGCGGCAATGATCCGCTCACCGATCTCGGTGTGGCTGCGCATGAAGTTCCACTCCTCGTCATCGAGCGGACCCGGTTTGTTGAGGATCGTCTCGGGGATCGCGATCTTGCCGATGTCGTGAAGTTCGGCCGCGATCCGGATGCGCTTGACCTCGGAATCGGGCAGTCCGAGCAGGCGCGCGGTCTTCACGGCAAGCGTGGCCACCTCGCCGACGTGATCGGGTAGGTCGGGGCTTCGTTCGCCGAGCACGCGGAGGAGCACGTCGGTGGTCTGACGACTCGGTGACACGCGCGAGTCCTTGTGCTCATACATCCGGTCATCGGCCACACGTAGCGCCTCGGCCGAAGTCGATGCCTCGTTGGGAAGGCGAGCCACCCCGTAGGAGCATCCGATCGAGAACGCCTCGCCGGACTCGCTCAGCGCAGCCGCGGCCCGGGCGACGACATCGTCTGCCTGGGCGGGCGCGACCCGGGCTAGCGTGCAGAACTCATCCCCACCCATCCGGTAGGCGCTGCCGTGATGCTGAAGCGCATGGCGCAGCCGCTCCCCCATCCGGCCCAGCAGCGCATCGCCGGTCGGATGACCGAAGGTGTCGTTGTATTCCTTGAATCCATCGAGATCGAACAGGGCGAGGACCAGTTCGCGCTTGTCGCGGTGGTCGGCGAGCTGCGCTTCCAGATCACGCATCAGCGCTCGCCGGTTGCCGAGCCCGGTGAGGGCGTCGGTATGTGCCTCGCTATACGTTTGGGCCATCAGTCGCTCGTTGTCCTCCTTGGCGTGGCGGAGGCTCTCGGTCATCGCGGCCAGTGCGTGGCCGAGCGTGTCGTGGTCTGAGCGCGGTGTGATGTCGACATCCAGGTTTCCGCCGGCAATGGCCTGGGCAACGCCAACTGTGGTCCGCAGGTAGTCGATCATCGAGTCGAAATCGACTGCCATCTGCGCCAGCTCGTCGCGTCCGCGGACGGCGACGTGCTGATCGATGTCGCCCTTCGCGATTGCCGTCGCCGCGGCGCCCACGGCTCGGACGGCGCGCGTCGTCTTACGCGCCAGCAGGACGGCGATCACCACAGCGGCGAGCAGCGCCGCGGCGAGCAGCGTAAGGATCAGGCGGACGCCGTCGTGATAGCTCGTGCGTGAGGCCGTCGAGGCGGCCCGCGCGGTGGCCACCTTGTGGTCCTCCCACGCCGCCACGGTTGACTTCAGCGCGTCCCATTCCGCGTCGCCGGCTCCTGTCCCGATGACGTTGGCAGCGGCTTGCGTGCGGCCGGCGTCGGCCAGACTCGTGAACGGCGCGCTCAGCTGCACGTAACGATGAAACTCGGTGTCGAACTGCTGGAGCAGGCGCCGGTCGGTCGCATCCTCGACCAGCCCGGAGGACCGGTACGTGCTCAGGGCGGTGGCGATCTTGGCCAGATCGTCGTTGAGGTCGCCCTGGATGCTGCCGGGCGCGCTGAGCGGCCGATCGGCCGGCCGGGCCACAACGTAATGGAACTGATCCTTGCGGTAGCGGTTCATCTGCGCGCTGATGTCGCCGACGACGCGCGTGCTGGGAACCACGACCGACCCGAGCGTCCGCAGGTGGCGGTTGTCGCTGCCCAGGCGTGCCACCGCGAACAGGCCAAGCGTCACCATCAGGCCGACGACGGCACCGAAGGCTGCAAGTAGCTTGGCTTGGATCGGGATCCTCATCGCATTAAGTGGAGGAATCGTCCGACGGTGAGGGTTCTTTAGAGCAGTCAGCCGCCGCTCGGCGTGACGAGCCCGTTCTCGTAGGCGTAGATCACGGCCTGCACCCGATCGCGCAGACCGAGCTTCTGCAGCACGCTCGAGACGTGGGTCTTGACGGTCGGCTCCGAGACGACGAGTGCTTGACCGATCTCGGCATTCGACATCCCGGCCGCGATCAGCCGCAGCACCTCGGTCTCGCGGTTGGTCAGGTGCGCCAGCGCGCTCTGGTCATGCTCGACCGATGGCGGCAGTCGCCGGGCGACCTGATCGAGCAGCCGTTTGGTCACCGCCGGCGAGAGCTGGGCATCGCCCGCCGCCACGGCACGGACGGCACGCAGGAGCTCCTCGATCGGCGCGTCCTTGAGCAGGAACCCGCTGGCGCCGGCGCGCAGTGCCTCGATGATGTACTCGTCGAGACCGAACGTGGTCAGGATCAGAACCTTCTGGCGTGGCATCTGCCGCGTTGCCTCGATTCCGTCCATCCCGGGCATGCGCACGTCCATCAAGACGACGTCGGGGTTGTGCTGGCGAGCCTGAATGAGCGCCTCGCCGCCCGTCGCGGCCTCGGCCACGACGTCGATCTGACCCGTGGCCTCCAGCACGGAGCGAAATCCGGCGCGGGCCAGGGGCTGGTCATCGACGATGAGAACGCGGATGCGGCTCATCGCGTCTCGGCGTACGGGAGCCGCGCGCGGACGCGGTAGCCGGCGCCGTTGGCCGGACCGGTCTCGAGACTGCCGCCGAACAGCGCGACGCGCTCGCGCATCCCGACCAGACCGTGCCCCGCGCGTGCGTGCTCGCCGTTCGGCGCCCCAGGGCCGTCATCGAGGATCTCGAGCTCGAGACCGCTGTCGCCGTAAGCGACCCGGACCGAGGCGTGGGCAGACCCGGCGTGCTTGATCACGTTGGTCAGCGCCTCCTGAACGATCCGGTAGGCCGACAGCTCGACGCCGGCCTCGAGTGCTCGCGCGCGCCCTGTCACCAACAGATCGGCCGACACCCCGGCAGCGCGCGCCTGCTCGAGCAGCGGCCCGAGCTCGGCCAGTGTGGGTTGCGGCGCACGTCCGCCGTCGCTGCTGCCGTCTCGCATCAGCTCAAGCGTGCGGTGCATCTCGCTCATCGCTCCCCGACCCAGATCGGCGATTGTCTCGGCGCTGCGCTTCGCGGCCTCGTCCTCCGCGGCCGTGGCGGCCAGAGCCTGGGCCTGGATGACCATCAGACTGACGTTGTGGGCAACGACGTCGTGCAGTTCACGCGCGATCCGCAGGCGCTCGTCGGCGGCCGCCTGTTCGCCCAGCAGCTCTCGTTCACGCTCGAGCCGGGCCGCCCGCTCGCGCAGCTGCTCGACGTAGGCCAGGCGCGTGGCGCGATACAGGCCGAGCGCCAGCGCCGCGCCCGTTAGGGCGATCGCCGAGATGACGCCGGACAGTGGCAGGTTGTAACCCCAGACCCACTGGCGCAGGACGAAGACAACAATGACGAGCCCGGCCGCGATGATCGCGACGCGGCGTGGTCGGCGCGAGGCAATCGTGTAGAGGGCGACCAAGGCCGGCGGCGAGAACACCGCCGGCCCCGGAGCAGCCACGCCCAGGATCAGGATCGCGCTCAGCGCTTCCACCGGCCAGCGCCGCCGAACCAGGAGCGGCATGACGGAGAGTGCCGAGAACACGATCGTCACCGGATTCAGCCCGGTGGGGCGCTTCGCGCCGTGGGCGAAGATCGCCACGGTCGGCACGATCAGGACGAGCACGATGGCGACGTCCAGCACCCATGGCGCGGCTGCATCGATGCGGCGCACGAGCCACGAGCGTTCGGGGTCGTTGTACACGTCCACAGATTAATCCCCGGCCAGGGTTAGATTTCCATGCGCCGCGCCCACCAGCCCCCGGCGCCCGCAGCCGCGCCGGCCCATACCACGAGCACGACGATCGCCGCGGCGGTTGACATCTGGAGCGTCCTGGTCGTGTCGCCGGCCAGGTGCTCGAACGCCGCCACCGGGAGGACCGCGCGTGCATCACCCAGGAAAGTGGCCTGAAGCAGCAGCTGCGAGACGATCACATTCGCCGCGATCACGACCGCCATGACGGGGCCGCGCGTGCGCGCGAACGTGGCGACGCCTACGGCCACGACTGCCGTCACGCCGACGAGCGCCACAACCGAGGCGTCGCGCTGGAGGATGTACGAGAACGACGGCGCGCGGTCAGACCCGGCCAGCACGACCGAACAGACGGTTGCCACGCCGAGCGCCGCGACGATGATGAACATGGTCATCGCCACGCCGCCTGCAGCGCGGGAGGCGAACAACTGGACGCGCGAGCGCCCGGTGGCGACGAGATCACGCAACACGCCCGCCTCTGTATCGCCTGCGCCGGCGGTCGCACCGACGATGGCCGCGACGACGACTCCCATCATGGCCAGGAAGTCGGTCGCGTTCTCGAAGTTCTTGATCCCGCCGGCCGGCCCGGCCTGGAGTGGGTTGGAGCCGTGCCGAATGGAGTTGACGATGAAGAAAAGGCTCACGCCTCCGATCGAGATGAGGCCGACGAGCGCCATCAATCCGCGCCGGCGGCGCAGCTTTAGTACGTCGGAACGGAGCAGTGTCATTGCGTCGGGGATCATCGGTCCTCCTGGAGGCCGGTCGTCAGGTTCAGGAATCGCTCCTCCAGCGTGCCCTCGACCGGCGTTACGCGGTCGATGGCCAGCCCGGCGTGGAGCAGATGCTTCACGATCTCGGTGACGAGTTCGCGATCCGTCTGGCCGTTGGCCGTCGCGGCTACCTTCACGGTGCCGTCCTGCACGGAGGCCGATTCGACGCCGTGCAGCCGCGCGAGCAGCGTCGCCGCGCGAGCCGGGTCGTCCGTGCCGACGGCGATCGAACGCCCCGAGCTCGACAGAGCGTCGATCGACCCCTGCGTGATCACCCGGCCGCGATCGACTATGGCGGCAAAGTCGCAGGTCCGCTGGACCTCGTCGAGCAGGTGCGAGGAGAGGAACACCGTCCGGCCCTCGGCCACGAGCTCGCGGATCAGGCCGCGGAACTCGAGCATGCCGGCCGGATCGAGCCCGTTCATCGGCTCATCGAGGATCAGCAGCTCGGGATCGGCGAGCAGACAGCGAGCGATGCCGAGGCGCTGCTTCATGCCGAGCGAGTAGGTGCTGACGCGTTCACGCGCGCGGGCGCTGAGCCCGACGCGGTCGAGGGCGGCCGGGATTCGGGTGCGTGCCGCTCCTCCACGGGCCGCGGCGTTCACTTCCAGATTCTCGATCCCGGTCAGGTGCGGATGAAATCGTGGCTCCTCGACCACCGCGCCGACGCGAGCCAGCGCGCTGCGCCGATCCTCTGCGACCGAGTGCCCGAGCAGCGACATCGTGCCCGAGCTCGGCCACGCCAGCCCGAGCAACAGTCGGATGATCGTCGTCTTTCCAGCGCCGTTGGGACCGAGAAAGCCGAAGGCGACGCCGCGGGGCACTTCGAGGTCGACGCCGTCGAGTGCCTTGCGATCGCCAAACCGCTTGGTCAGCCCGGTTGTTCTGACGGCCAGCCCCGCGCCGTCTGCGTTTGCATTTGCCATGCCGCGGACGGTAAATCTGGCCGCGCCCCGCGTCATCGGACGCAGGAATCGAAAGGGCGCCCACCGCGGGACTGATCCCTGGGCGCCGGCTCATACGTAAGGATGAGCCGCTCAAGCTCGGCGACCGAGGGCCGATTAGCGCGGCTATGACGCTCGCACGCGGTTCATCACCCGCCTCCCAAGCCAGTGATCCGCTGGCCTGCAACGGTTGCGGGCAACTGCTCTATGCCGACCAGCCGATGGTCTCGCACGAGATCGGCCGCGCGTCGCATATCGGCTGCCACATGTTGGCTGCGATCCAGCTGCGGCACGGCTCAGGCGCGCTTCTCGGCGAGACGCTGCCGCCACTCGTTGCGTAAACCGTAGTTCTCCGCATTCTGTGTGGTGACGCCCACGGTTGGTGCACCTGCGCAGCTCACCTAGGCTTTTGATCGTCCGAGTACCGGACGTTTTGGGGGCAAGGTGCAAGCTGAATCGCCGACCGTAATCGACACGACCCTGCCGCGGATCCCGAGCTGCGGAACGCTGGCGCGTCGTTTCGTATCCCAGTCCCTAGCGCCGGCGCTCGACGCAGCGGCGCTCGGCGACATCGAAGTCGTCGTCAGTGAGCTGGCCGAGAACGCGTATCTGCATGGCAACGGGCGCATCGACCTCCGCCTCGAGGTGGACCGGGTGCGCGTGCGCGTCGAAGTGAGCGACGAAGGCGACGGCGCGAGCGAAGTCCTCAAGCAGCGCGAACAAGGCCCCTACGGCCTCGGCTTGACGGTCGTCGACGAGCTTTCGACCGCCTGGGGCGCGTATCACGGCAGCACGCACGTTTGGGCCGAGATCTCGGCCGCGGACAACTGAGCGGCGGTCATCCTGCCGGCTGCTCGACGGCCGGGCTCCAGCCGATGGACGGCGCGATGTCCCGCGCGATCGTCTCGAGCATCCGCGCGTTGTATTCCACGCCGAGCTGATTTGGGACCGTGAGCAGCAACGTGTCGGCCGCCTGGACGGCGACGTCGCGCGCCAGCTCGTCGGCAATCACGTCGGGGTCGCCCGTGTAGCTGCGGCCGAAGCGGGCCAGCCCGCCGTCGAGGAAGCCGACCGTGTCCTGGTCCTCGCCGTCGCGGCCGCCGAAGAACATGCGGTCCTCGTCGCTGACGATCGGGATCACGCTCCGGCTGACCGAGACCCGCGGCTCCTCCGGCCAGCCGGCGGCCGCCCACGCCTCGCGGAAGATCGAGATCTGCTCGGCCTGGAGCTCGTCGAACGCGGCACCGGTGTCCTCCGTTAGCAGTGTCGAGCTCATCAGGTTCATGCCCTGCTCGGCCGCCCAGCCGGCGGTGGCGCGGGTACCCGAGCCCCACCAGATGCGCTGGTCGAGGCCCGGCGACTGCGGCTGGATCGGGAGCAGCCCGGCCGTGCCCGTCATCGCCGGGTCGGCCGGAGCCGCGCCCGCGCCGGCGATCGCAGCGCGGAACAACGCAGCCTTCTCACGCGCCAGGTCGGCGTCGGTCTCGCCCTCCGGCGGCACATAGCCGAACGCCTCAGCGCCGCGCAGTGCGCGCTCCGGCGAGCCCCGGCTGATGCCGAGCTGGAGCCGACCGCCGCTGATCACGTCCGCAGCGGCCGCCTCCTCGGCCATGTACAGCGGGTTCTCGTAGCGCATGTCGATCACGGCCGTCCCGATCTCGATCCGCGACGTGCGCGCCCCGATCGCGGCCAAAAGTGGGAACGGAGAGGCAAGCTGGCGCGCGAAGTGGTGTACGCGCACGAACGCACCGTCGAGTCCCAGCGCCTCCGTCGCCTCGGCAAGCTCGATCGTCTGAACGTGCGCGTCACGCGCTGTACGCGTCCGCGACCACGGCGCTGCCTGCCAGTGCCCAAAGGACAGAAAGCCGATCCGCTTCTGAGGCATGGAAGTAACTCTAGGACGCGCCCACGGTGTAACGGCCGAGCGGGTTGGTCATGCTGGCCAGGCGGCACGCGACAGCGCGCAGGGTGAAGACGCGTGCCGAAGCGCCAAAAACGCATGACAGCGCCGGCCTTCCAGGCCGCTTGCATGCAGTTTGGGTGAATAGCGCCAAAAACGCATGCAGGCGTCTCAGCGGGGCGTCGCTGACCTACGTTATTGGCGTTGCGCGCCGCACCTAGGTGTCTAGACCTCGACGCGTTGACCGCGCTCGAGCATGACCAGGCGATCCCGGATCCCGTTGCCTCGGAACGCTGCCTCCAGCTCATCCGCCCCCTGGGTGAAGTGCGCCCAGCCTTCAAAGTGCAGCGGGATCACCACGCGAGCGCCAAGGATCTGCGCCACATCCGCGGCGTGATCGGCCGACAGCGTTAGGTAGGCGCCGTCGAATTTCGACAGCTGGACCGCGCCGGCGTTGAGGACCGCGATCCCGAGCTCGCCGGTCTTCTCGACAATCGCGCGCACCACCTTGCGCGATGCGTTGTCGCCCGAGACGTAGACGCGCTCAGCGCCCGGCGCCGAGAGCACGAAGCCGAGCACCGGACCCTGCATCTCATCGCTGCCGTCCGGGCCGTGCTGGGCGTGCACAGCCGTCACCTTGACCTTCGCGCCGAGCGGGCTATCGACGTCGACCTCTGACCACGGCTCCATGCCTACGACGTTGCCGCCCAGCTCCTCGGCGGCCTTGGTGGTCGACAGCACATGCCGCGCAGATGGGAGGAACGCCGTTCCGTCCGGATCGAGGTTGTCGCTGTGATGATGGTGAGACACCAGCACGACGTCGATCGGGTCCTGTTCGCTGACGTCAACCGCCGGGCCCGTCAGCTTGGTCAGTCCTCCGTATTCCCCCGGCGGCGAGAGCGCCGGATCGATCAGCCAACGCAGCCCGCCGTACTCCAGGATCGCGGTCGGCCCGCCCACGAGCTGAATCGCGAGCTGCGGTTCACCTTGAGCGGATCGACGGTCTGGAGCTCGGTCGGTCATCGAGCGACATCGTTGCAGGCAGCGGCAGGCTCAGCGATACCTCAGCACCCCCTTCTGTCCGGTTGCGGGCGCTCGCCGTGCCCTGATGGGCGTGAGCGATCGTGGCCACGATCGTCAGTCCCAGTCCGGCGCCACCGCCGGCGCGGCTCTCCTCGCCACGGCTGAAGCGCTCGAACGCGTGGGGCAGAAAGGCCGGCGGAAAGCCGGCGCCGTGGTCGAGTACCTGCAGCTCGAGCCGGTCGCCCGCGGCTGCGCCACGCAGGGTCACCTCGCCGTCGCCGTGGCGAAGGGCGTTCTCCAGCAGATTGCCGAGCGCCTGCTCGAGCCGGAGCCGGTCGGCTTGGACGACGAGGTCGGCCGGCGCCTCGACGAGCAGGTGTCGCTCCTCCTCGGCGGCCCGCCAGGCGAAGCGCTCGCGCACGCTTTCGAGCAGCTCGCGGACGCCGACCGGCTCCAGGCGAAGCGGTAGCTGACCCCGGTCGGAGCTGGCGATCAGCAGCAGGTCGCCGGCCAGCTGGACCAGCCGGTCGGTCTCCGCGCTGGCGTTGCGCAGCGCGGCTCGGAGCTCGTCCTCGCTGTCGGCGTAATGCAGCGCGTAGTCGAGCTCGGCGCGCAGCAGGGCGAGCGGCGTTCGTAGCTCATGACCGGCTTCAGCCACGAAGCCACGCTCGCGCTCGAGCGCCCTGTCGAGCCGTTCGAGCATCGCGTTGAGCGTCTCGCCGAGATGCTGCAGCTCGTCGCCTGAGCGCGGCACCGGCAGCCGGTCGTGGGCGCGCTCGGCCGAGATGGCGGCCGCGCGCCGGCGCATCGCCTCGACTGCGCGCAGCCCCGTCCCGGCCAGCAGATAGCCGAGCCCGGTGGCTAGCAGGAGCGCGACCGGACCGGCGATCAGCAGCTCCGTGCGCAGGCTCCGCAGCGCCTCGGCGCGGTTCTCGCGCGTGGCGCCGGTGACCAGCACGAGGCGTTGCCCGCCGCGCAGCACCGGCACGGCCAGCAGTCGTGCCGGCTCATCCAGACCCGGCACCGATGGGCGGTCGAAGAACCGCGGGCCGCGGGCGAGCGCCGTAGTGACTTGGGCTGGACCCAGCAGAGCGGTTCGCCGCAGCGGTCGCGTGGCATCGAGAACCTGGCCGCGCTGGCCGATCAGCTGCGCGAAGCTCTCGCCACGCTCGATCAGCCGCGCGTGTGACTCGGCGGCCAGCGAGTTCGCAGGATCCTGCACGACGGTGGCCAGGTCCTGGGCGCGCAGCTGCAGGTCCTGGTCGAGCGAGCGGGCCAGGTCGTCGCCCAGCCGGGCGTACAGGAAGAGGCCCGTGGCTGCGAGCACCACAGCCATAGCGCAAGCGAACGCGGCGGCGACGCGCAGTCGAATCGGCACGCGGCTCATGGGTCCTGATGCAGGCGGTAGCCGACGCCACGCACTGTCTCCAGGCTGCGCTTTCCGAACGGCTCGTCGAGCTTGCGGCGCAGCCGGCGCATGTACACCTCGACGATGTTCGAGCGACTCTCGTAGGCGATGTCCCAGGCCTGCTCGATCAACTCGAGCCGGCTGAGCACGTCGCCGGGCCGGCGCATTAGCGCCTCGAGCAGCGCGAACTCCTTGGCCGAGAGGTCGATCGGCACGTCGCCGCGGTGCACCTCGCGCCGCGCAGGATCGAGCCGCAGGTCGTCGACCTGGAGCACGGTCGGGCGCTCCGGGCGGCCGCGACGAGCCAGCGAGCGCAGCCGGGCGTGGAGCTCGGCCAGCGCGAACGGCTTGACCAGGTAGTCGTCGGCGCCGGAGTCGAGGCCGGCGACCCGATCCTCCACTCCATCGCGCGCGGTGAGCATCAGCACGGGCGACCAGATGCCGCGCTCGCGCAAGATCCGGCACGCCTCGAAGCCCGACCGGCGCCGCAGCATCACGTCGAGGACGATCGCGTCGTAGTCGACCGCGCTGGCCATCCAGATCGCCTCCTCGCCGTCGCTGGCCACATCGGTAGCCAGCCCCTCACGCACAAGCGAGCGCTTGATCACGTTGGCCATCCGGGCTTCGTCCTCGACGACGAGCACGCGCATGACCCCAGTCTGTCGAACCTGACATGAAAAACACGTGAAATCCAGTGTCACGGCCGGTTCATGCCGGGCTCCTACTGTGCCGCCCACGACGCTAACCGAACCGAAGGAGGCCATGCCAATGTTCACCATCCCAGCTGTGTTGGCGACGGTCGGCGCGCTGGCCAGCGCACCGCCGATCCCGCAGCTTCCCCCGCCGCAGGACTTCGCGAACCGCATCGACAACCAGTGGTTCCCGTTGACGCCCGGCAAAGTGTTCGAGTACCGCGGCGCGAAGGACGGCAAGCAGGCCCGCGACGTGCTCAAGGTGACCCACCGCCACCGCATGATCCTCGGCATCCGGGCCACGGTCATCGATGACCGGCTTTTCTTGAACGGGCACCTGGCCGAGCGCACCACCGACTGGTACGCCGAGGACAAGGGCGGGAACGTGTGGTACCTGGGCGAGAGCACGGCAACGCGCGACACGCAGGGCAGGACTATCAGCACGGACGGGAGCTGGCGGGCGGGAGTCGCCGGGGCACGCGCCGGCATCTACATGCCCGCCCATCCGGCGCCCGGGGTGACCGGACGCCAGGAGTACTTCAAGGGCCACGCCGAGGACCAGTTCAAGGTCCTGAGCCTGCATGCCCACGTGCAGACGCCGGCTGTGTCCTCGAGTCAGGCTCTGTTGACGCAGGAGACGACGCGACTAGAGCCGGGCACAGTCGATCACAAGCTCTACGTGCGCGGCGTCGGCACTGCGCTCGAACAGGCCGTCAAGGGCGGCAGCGAACGGCTGGCCCTCGTTTCTGTGCGCTGATCTCGCGGCTCAGCCGACGACCGGAAGCGTGCGCTCGTCCTGAAGCTCGGACAGCGCCGCCTGCATCTCGCCGGTGATCTCGCCGTACACCTGATCGCGTTCGGGATCCGAGCCGAAGCGTTCTTCGAGATCCACCGGCGGGAGCACCTCGATGCGGATCTTGGCCGGAAGCGGAATGCGCCCTGGAAGGTCGAGCAAGTTGACGCCGAACGGCGGGGCCAGCGCCACGGGGAGAACCTTGATCCGCGTCAGCTCCGAGAAGCGAGTGAGCCGGGCGGCGCGCTCGCCGCGGGTCAAGAACAGCGCCGTCTCCTGCCCGCCGATGGCGACCACGGGCACGATCGGCACGCCGCGCTCGAGCGCCAGCTTGATGAAGCCCTTGCGCCCGCCGAACTCGATCCGGTCCGAGTGCCAACTGGGACGGAACGTCTCATAGTCGCCGCCCGGGTAGACAAGCACCGGCGCGCCCTTGTCGAACGCCCGGCGCGCGTTGTCGTGCGATGCGGCGAGCGTTCCCCAGCGGCGCAGACCGGTGGCCGGTAGGCGGGCCGCGATGTCATGGGCGAGCTGGTGAAAGCGCCGCTCCGGCCCGAAGTGGTTGTAGAACTCGGTCGTGAACACGAACGTGTCGGCGATCATCGTGCCGCCCGAGTGATTGCCGACGAGTAGCGACGGGCCGTCCGACGGGATGTTGTCGAGTCCGTGGACCTCGCTGCGGAAGTACGTACGCAAGCCGGTGCGCCAGATCGGGAGCATGCGGCGGATGTAGTTCGGATCCCATGCGTCGACGTCGTTGACTTCGAGCAGGCGTTGCGGGTGCAGCACGTCGCCGACCGCCACCCCACCCCAGGCGACGGCTCCATCGGCCGCGGTACGTGCAGCGTTGAAAACGGTTCCCAGCAGCGACATTACTCTCGAGTAACTGGCATACCCCCGGCGGCCGGGGGTAAAAACGCCGCCGTACAACAAGCGCGATGTACAGGCGATGCTCGCCGTGCTCGATCCGGACGTGCGGTCCGTGACGGCCTTGGTCGGGGCGCATGGCTAGCATCGATGAACGTGACCGGCATCGCCGAAGCGCCCATCGAGCAGCAGGCCGCAGACGCTCAGCGCCGCCGGCCGGCGATCATCGCCGTCGACGACGAGCCGGCCGTGCTGGCCGCCGTGGCGCGCGATCTCCGCCGTGGCTTTGGCGAGCGCTACCGGATCATGCGCGCCGGTTCCGGCGCCGAGGGCCTCGATCTCCTCAGACAGGTTCGCGCGCGCGGGGAGCAGGTGGCGCTGCTCGTGGCCGACCAGCGCATGCCTGGCCTCTCCGGAACGGACTACCTGGTCAAGGCGCGCGAGGTCGTGCCCGAGGCCAAGCGCGTGCTGCTCACGGCCTACGCCGATACCGAGGCGGCGATCCAGGCGATCAACGAGGTCGCGCTCGACTACTACCTGCTCAAGCCGTGGGACCCGCCCGAGGAGCAGCTGTTCCCGGTCGTCGAAGATCTGCTCACGACCTGGGAGTCCGGCGCCGCCCTCGAGGCCGGCGGAGTGCGGGTGATCGGACATCGTTTTTCCAAGGACACGCACGACGTACGCGACTTCCTGGCCCGTAACCGCGTGCCGGCGCGCTGGCTGGACATCGAGCGCGACGGCGAGGCGCGCGAGCTGCTGGCCGTGATCGACGCCGATCCGGAGCGCCTGCCGGTGGCCGTGCTGGAGGACGGCGGCGTGCTCGAGCGGCCGACAACGCTGGAGCTGGCCGAACGGCTCGGGATCTCCGCCCAGCCGGTGGGCGACCACTACGACCTGGTGATCGTGGGTGGCGGTCCAGCCGGTCTGGCCGCCGCCGTGTACGGCGCGTCCGAGGGTCTGCGCACGGTGATGGTCGAGCGCGAGGCGCCAGGCGGCCAAGCCGGGCAGTCGAGCCGGATCGAGAACTACCTTGGGTTCCCGGCCGGGCTGAGCGGATCCGACCTGGCGCGGCGCGCAACCGACCAGGCCCGGCGGCTCGGAGCCGAGCTCGTCACCGTGCAGGAAGCGGTGGCGCTCGAGAGCGAGGGCGCCGGACGGCTCGTGCACCTGACCGGCGGTGGGGCGCTCAGCGCCAACACCGTGCTCGTTGCCTCCGGCGTCTCCTACCGCCAGCTGGCGTCGCCCGGGTTCGCCGAGTTGACCGGCGCCGGCGTGTATTACGGCGCCGCGCTGACGGAAGCGCGGGCGTGTGCCGAGCAGCACGTGGTCGTGATCGGCGGCGCGAACTCAGCCGGCCAGGCCGCGGTCTACTTCAGCGGCTACGCCGGCAAAGTGACGATGCTGGTGCGGGCGCCTTCGCTGACCAAGTCGATGTCGCATTACCTGATCGAGCAGATCGCCGGCCTGGCGAACGTCGAAGTCCGGACAGGATCCGTGGCGGTGGCCGCCGAGGGCTCGAATGGGCACCTCGAGGCGCTTCGGATCCGCGACGCCGACGGCAACGAGACGCTCGAGGACGTCGACGCCTGCTTCGTGTTCATCGGCGCCGCCCCCCGAACCGATTGGCTGGACGGCGTCGTCGCGCGTGACGAGCGCGGCTTCATTCTTGCCGGCCCGGACGTGCGAGCGCAAGGCTGGCCCTTGAGCCGTGACCCATACGTGCTGGAGACGAGCATCCCGGGCGTGTTCGTGGCCGGCGACGTCCGGGCGCGCTCGATCAAGCGAGTGGCCAGCGCGGTCGGCGAGGGGTCGATGGCGGTCTCCCTGATCCACGAGTATCTGGCCAGCGCATGAGCGACCCGCAGAGCCCTCAGCCGGGCCGCAACGTGGCCGAGGTGGAGCGCCCCACGCTCGAGGATCTGCGGAGGATCGACCTGTTCGACGACCTCGACGAGGAGCAGCTCGCGCAGTGGCGCGACATCGCCGAGATCCGTGAGTTTCCGCCCGACACGATCGTCGCCGAGCGCCAGGATGCGTCGGTTGGCGTGATGCTGCTCCTAGAGGGGACGCTGCAGGGACTGATCTTCGAATCCGGCCGCCTCGAGCCTGTGATCCGACAGGTGGCGCCGACCTGGATCGGTGCCATCGGCGCGATGACCGAGACTGGTTTCGCCGGCGAGATGCGGTCGATCACGGCGGTCCGGATGGCAGTCATCGCGCCCGAGGACTTCACGCAGCTGGCCCTGACGCAGCGCCCTGTGCACCACCGTGTGATGCGAGCGGTGCGCACCGTGTCGGCGCGCACCGCGGTCCGCGAGCAGAGCCGGGAGCGGCTCGCCTCGCTCGGGACGATGGCGGCCGGGCTGGCTCACGAGCTGAACAACCCAGCTGCAGCCGCGCGGCGGGCGGCGTCCGACCTGGCCGATGCGCTCGATGTGCTGGCGTCGACGATCGGGCTGTTCGTCGAGTCCGGGATCGAGCGCGAGCAGGCGCAGAAGCTGGTCGAGATGCAGCGCGAGGCGGTCGAGCAAGCGCAGCAGCGCGACACCCTGTCGGCTCTGGACGCCGCCGACGCCGAGGATCTGCTGCTCGAGACGCTGGAGCGTCACAACGTGGCCGAGCCGTGGCGGGTAACCGAGCCGCTCACCGCGGCCGGAATCGACGCGGAGTGGCTCGAGCGTTTGGCCGACGCAGCCGGGCCGGCGACCGGCGCTGCCATTGCCTGGATCGCGGCGTCGCTGACCGCGCGCGGGCTGGCGACCGAGATCGCCGAGTCGACCGACCGGATGGGCAAGCTCGTCAAGGCGATCAAGGCCTACGCGTTCATGGATCGCGGCGAGCTGGTCGAGACCGATATCCACGAAGGCCTCGAGACCACGCTCGTGGTCCTCGGCCACAAGGTCAAGCACACGACGATCAAGGTCAAGCGCGACTACGACCGAACGCTGCCGAAGCTGACGCTGCGCGGATCCGAGCTCAACCAGGTGTGGACGAACCTGCTGGCCAACGCGATCGAGGCGCTCGGCGAATCCGGCACGATCACGATCACGACCGCACGCGACGGCGTATGCGCGCGCGTTGACATCACCGATGATGGCCCGGGGATTCCGGAGGCGATCCGCGACCGGGTGTTCGACCCGTTCTTCACCACCAAGGACGTTGGCGAAGGCACCGGGCTCGGCCTCGACACGGCGCGGCGGATCGTCACCGACCGGCTCGGGGGGTCGATCGAGTTCGAGTCACAGCCCGGCGCTACGACATTCCATGTCTGGCTCCCGCTCGACGGGACGCGGCGGTAACAGGCGGAGCTATAGTCGCGCCCGCCGATGAGCTCCCCGGCCGACGAGCAACCCAGCGTCTTCCGCCCCGCCAGCGTCTCCTACCTGCGCATTCCCGCGCCCGATCCGCACCCGCTGGCCGTGTTCTACTCGGAGGTCTTCGGCTGGACGGTCGATCGCGACCGCGAGATCCCGAACTTCGCGGACGGCAGCGGCCACGTGATCGGCCACTTCGTCCCTGACGCCTCGGTGGCCGGCGCCGCCGGTGTACGGCCCTACGTGTACGTCGACGACCTCGACGAGGCGCTGCATTTCGTGGTCGTCAACGGCGGCCGGGTGGCCACCGCGCCGTATCCCGAAGGGGACCTGCGGGTGGCCACGTTCAACGACCCGGCCGGGAACGAAATCGGGATCTGGACGCAGGCCGCCCAGTAGCGCCGCCCTAGGTTGCTGCCGGCGTGGGATCCGGCCGCACGACTACGGTGTCGGCCACGCGGATGATGTCCGTCACCGGCAGGTCGGCGAGCGAGGCATGCTTGCGGATCGCCTCGGGGCTCGAGGCCTCGTAGATGCAGACGGTGCCGACCGAGCCGCCGCCCTCCTCGAGAACGTAGCTGCGAATCCAGCGGATGTCGTCGGGCATGTCCTGATCAGCGGTGGCCGTCGAGCGGGCGGCCGCCTCCTCTAGCTCAGCCCCGGAGCTCCACCCGTCGCGTCGTAGGATCACGTAAAGGTCCATCCGGTCCTCCTTGGTTGCGGTAAACCGTTACCGCGACCCTACGCCGGTCGAGGGGCCATGACAATCAGGGGCGACCCCTTAATTCTTCTGCGATCTCGCATTCACACCTGCGGCGCGAGCTGTACGCCCGGCTCCTGGCCGAGCGTCAGCACCTCGGCGAACAGGTCGCCGTGCTCGTCGAGGCGAGCCAGCACGTCGTCCATTTCGAACACCAGCTGGCCCGGGTCGCCGGCGTCGATCGCCGCCTCTAGCTCTTCCCAGGTGAG